>NZ_JBNVZS010000002.1:0-480364 GCF_052527395.1 Legionella pelazae | reverse complement strand
TCAGAAAGACTTCTCTCGTGCTTTAACTTCGTGATTACCTAACTGGAAACTGGATTTTGTTCGTATTGATAACAATCATGCCGCAGATAGGGCTGTTTTTGATGCATTTTTTCAGAAAAAACTTCGCTGCATTTTTTAAAATCATAATAGCTTATGCCATATTTTTAGTGCCAAAATACTCTGCGAAATTACTTCGCCCTGGAAATGCCACCAATTAAACGATTTTGAGTACATATTACAAAACTCTAATGAGAAATAAGTGTAAAACCTAGTCTAAAGTTTTTGGCAAAATTATTAAATGATAATTAAGACTAAATTTATATTTATTAAATATTAAATTAATATAGTAATCTCAAAAGCTGAAATAGCCTAATTGGCAGTTTTAACAATACATACGTTCTTCAGTCTCACAAAACGACCGTTTCTGAGACTCAACCCTTAAAAAGAAATCATCATTATGAAAATGGCGCCATCTAAAGGAAATAAGTTTGGTGGAGCAATGGGAATAGTCCTTTATATGATAATAATAAGTAAATTATAAACTACTTATCGTTTTTGCAACGGAGCCTTATTCCCTGCTTGTTGCCTGCTAGCGTAGTTATTTTCTAACTGTTCCCAGTTAACCTCTAAATATCAATGCTTCTTTATTGCAAAGTAACATTATTATTTGTATGAGCGCCATGGATTGAGAATATCCACGCCGGTTGCTTCAAAATCGCTTTTATTGTGAGTGACAATTGTCATTCCATGAACAAGGGCACTCGCGGCAATCATAGCATCTCTTTCTGAGCAAGGGTTTGGCACATGCAGCTTTGCTGTCGCCCTGGCTATAGCAGTATCTATAGGAATAATGCGCTCAACAAAGGCAGGCAGCACATGAGAATCAAACCAGGCTCTAAGAATAGAGCCTGGTTCTGGATCTTTTCTTTCTTTTTTTAAAATCCCCATTTCTAATTCCAAAATGGACACAACTGAAATAAACATTAACGAAATATTTGTTTTTCTTGCCCACAAAACGACATTATGATTTGCCTTGCCTGATTTAGCTTTGCGCAATTCAGAGACCACATTCGTATCAAGAAGGAACATTAATCAAAATCCTCAGAAAGAAAAATCTTTTTACTAAGCTTTTCTGGTTCAAAATCAATATCAGCTACTTTAGGCATAGCCAACAAATCAACAATAGTCTCTTTTTTAGACGTAAGCTTTTCATAATCTGTAATAGTCATAAGCACATGTGCAGCGCGTCCTCTGTCTGTAATAAATACAGGTCCATCTTGCGTGTCACGTTTTATCTTACTCACATCTTGGTTAAATTCTCTACTCGTCACTGTTTTAATCATTTTTTCACTCTTAAATAATCGTAGTTACATAACTACAATAAATAATAGCATACTTGTAACTACATTACTACATAATATTTACCTACTAATATAGGTATTACCCCGTACTAATTTGGGCGCTGATGCAAAAAGTTAGTTGTAATATAATTACTTCATTTGAGTAGGTGATCCGAAAAAAGCCTTGTCGCGTCAACTCTTTTGGACTACCGCAAACTAATTTGTTATCAATTGAAGAAGCAATTAGTAATCATTGCGCTAGCGCCTGAGAAAGCTTTGCAAACAAGCGATAGTGGTCACACTATATGCCTATACCAAGAATTTTTAGGTTGGTTTTATTGAAAGCTGTCGTTCTACAATAGTATAAAAAGGCCCACGTTTAGCACAAACGTCAGGAAATTTCATCGCGCCTAAACACTTTAAAATTTAATTTGAGAGTAAAAAATTCTTTTTTGAATTAATCAATATTAGCTAGAGTCTCGAAAAACGAACCCTTTTTGAGACCTATTTTACTTATAAATAAAATACCTCAAATCCATTACTTATAACATAATTGACCTCCGTTGCTAAACAAACGGCTGCTATATAATGAACCATCCCACCCCTAAATTGGCTATTATAAATTGCCAATTTAGTAGATAGTTAGCCTTATTTAATAATTCCTTAACCTTAATTATGTAAAATGATGATTATTATTTTTAGTGTTAAATAACTTATGCCGCCGATCAGATCTTTACAGGATGCTCAACGTGTCTGGCAACGGTTTAATGCTAAGTATACAGATTTAACTAAAGGAATAAGCACAAAGCGTAAGAGATTGTATGAAGAAAGCAAGACGCCAGCTGATTTAGAAAAGAATCAGGGAAGTTATCAAAAGGCTGCTTTTATGATTCAGCGTGCCTGGAATCGAAAAAGAGCAGCAGATGCGTTCATTACAATCAACCCCAAGGGTAACCACACCGGTAATTTTAATCATTTATTAAATCCTCAGGCAACACAAAAAGTCGTTAAAAAATCGATTAATAAAGTAAAATTAGAGGCCTTATACAAGGCTGTACAAATAGGTGATTGGACTCATGAAATATTTAAAGACCCAACCTTACCACAATTAGCTTTATCGCTTTATGCTTCTGATAAGATTTCTCAACAGCAGCTTTATACACTATTAGAATATGCACAAACTGCAGTTGATTTTCCTTTAAAAGGTGTATATCGAATTTTAGACGAACATAATGATTTTACTTTAGAAGCCAAACAAATATTGTTACCCGTTATACAAAAACGCTTTTACCTAGAAGAGATGAGCGCAAGCCAAGTAGAAGATTTCCGTTTATTAATTGCTTCTTTACCCGTTTCAGAGCAAGTTTTTTATACAAATGAGCTAGGTAAGCTTGAGCATGAAAAGAATGATGGTAAAAGTACTGGTAGACGAGTAATAAGTATAGATGGTCTTTATTTAAAAGATGAAGATAGTCTAGTGAATTTAGCGTGTGGAGCGCGTGATGCATTAGGTATAGCTCGGTTTGGTTTAGAGGAATACGTAAGGCCAATGCCTAGGTTAGGTAAAATAAAATTAGACGATATAGAGCATGGTATGAGACATTTTGCTCGTTATGCTTCTATCCACTACCCTGACACCATACCTTATGAGGATGGTGACATTCATGGCTATATAGGGGTATTAGGGTTGGAAGCACTTGGTCATGATATTTATCATAGCCATGCGATTTCTGTATCACGTAAAAATCACATGCTTTGCTTTTTACGTTTAGTTGATGTTGCTCGCCAGGCAACTGGTTTTAAGTGGTCTAAGGAAATATGGGAGTGGGTCGATCAAGATTACGTAGCTTTATTCCATTATAAAGAAAAATTTAACTTAGAAACAATTAATAATTATTCTATTGAACTTATGACTGACCTTTTTATGGAAGTATTAACCTATGGTCAGGGTAAAGGTAATATTGCTCTATCAGGAGGATTTCTAATAAAAGATGAGCGATTAACATGTTTAGGTGCTCTAATTTTTATAGACATGATTACTAATCGAGAAGCATGGTTAGATTTATATATAGATCCAGAAGCCATAATAGATGAGCCTTTTAAAACTAATTATGATGCGATTAAAAATATTTATAGTCTTATCAAAAATGATAAACCGGAGATTCAGGTTTTAAAGAGTTTTATTTATTTAAGTTGGAAGGGCGATAAGGAGATGGAGAGGTTATTCTATCAGTTTAATGATATGATAAATGAATGTAGTCATAGTGATCTTTTTTCGAAAGAACTCAAATTTACTAAACTAAAACGAGAAGATGTTAGTCAAGCAAGGGCTATCGAGTTTGTCAATACTATTGGGCTTTCTTTTAGTAAAGATAAAATAATATTGCCACAAACTAAACCTTTAGATAGCGCTATAGAGAATCTACTAAGTAACTTCTGTAAAGTCACATATACCGATGTAAGTGTTAATAAACTTCAAAAACTGGAAACTTATTTAAAATATAGTTTGCTAGTATTAGATTATGACTTTTCTGAAGCTAAACAATATACTAATTACTGCAAACAGGGTTATTCAGACTATACCGCTCAATTTAAAGTACGGCCATCTTTTGGCGCGTGGCTTAAAGCAAATCCTATTAAATCACTGTTCTTATCTTTAACTATAGTCGGTATAATGATAGTAGGCCTTTATGGACATTTTGCTACAAAGCGGCAAAAACAAGAGCAAAAATTACTTTCTAAAGAGAATCAAGAAAAAAAGACAACTGAGTTAGCTTTAGAGAGCGATGAGCGCAGGTTAGTCATTAAAGACAGTGAAGACAGTCCATTATTCTTAGAAAAAAAATCTCCACCCACCAATTATAAAAAATGGCGCGAATTACGCTCACAACAGTATGAAGAAAAAAGAGCTAGAGAAATAGTAGGCAGTGATGACAAATTAGAATCTGCCCTCCCAACTCCAATAAAAATGTAGGTTAATATGCAAGTCTCGGAAAACGACCTTTTTGAGACTCTACGTCGCAACTATCCCAAGTATTTATGCACTTAGCTTGTACGTATTACGATCTTCATCAAGTCTTAATTCTAGCCAACTGCCATTGTCCTTAAACCAATAAGAAAGCGTGTGAATGAAGGCAACGATAGCTAAAGCTTCGAGTAGCTACGCCATCAAAAACGCGTATCTCTAAAGTGCCTAAATTAGGGCTAGGTTGTAAGTCCCACCATAGGTCATGTAAGGATTTAATGGAATCGCATAATTTAAGTATTTTGCACATGGATCTACATCAATCAACTTTTTTATCGCTCTTTGTGCATGTACTGTACTCATTATTTACAGTAATGGGGCTCGCGCCATTTGTGCCAATATAATATATAGGGCTCTGTTGCAAAAAATTTAATTTGGTAAAAATCAAAAAAATATTTTTCACCTGTATAAATAAGGAAACCTAAACTACTCAATTAAATTTCCACTTGAACAATAAAATTACTTAAAATTTGACTTCAAAAATTCACTTTTAAAAAGGCAAAATTTCTTTGCAGCAGAGCCAGAAGATCCATTTGGGCTGTTACCCAAATAGCCTTACCTAAACTCGTTTTGTAACCTGCATTAGAAGTTATCTCTAAAGCCCCTGACATTAACTATTTACCGCATAGAATTAGAGATTAATAATTTATTTAAGCCATGTCGACTTATTTGGTAGGTAATCGTTTTCTGAGCCATCTTTCTTTGATTTCTTTACTTCATCTTTATTATAAGATACAAAGAAAGATAATGGTGACGATGCATTTGAGTGATTGCTGTCTTTGGTCACCTGATTTTTTTGCTTATCATTACTCTACTTAAAACTGCTTATTGCCTCCTCTAGAAGTGAATCTTGTAGCTCTGTGTTTGTGTTCAAAGTGTTATCTTGCTGATTTAGTCTAGGCGGCGATTGGGCAAAAAAACCATATGGGCTGTAGGCCACATAACCGTTTAACTCATTATTTAAAGTATTAGCATCATTAAAGCCTTGCTGGCTATAGGCCTGCTCATCTGATAATCCTTGCTCAGATTCTGCCATCTCAACATCACCCTCTCTATTATTATCTGAATAAGGATGATTGTCATTGATAGGTAAGGTTGCTGCATTATTTTCTTTGTCTCTCTTTCTTTTTTTAGGTTGTGGCTGCTGTTTTAGTTCTCTTTGTTGCCGCCATGTCTGTGCCTGTTTCGTAATGTATTCTACGGTAATAGCCTGACCCTCGACCTCCACCCGACCTTTCAGCACCTCGCCGCCCTTATTGTTCTTAGTTGATGTGACAGTGCTTGGAGGAAGGCCTGTATAAATGTCGCCTGTTCCTTCATAAACCCAAACCATGTCAGGCTCTTTCTGCCGCTTTTTCTGTGCTTTTTTAGTAATGTATTCTACGCTAAAGGTCTGACCATCAACCTCTACCTGGCCTTTCTGCACCTCGCCGCCCATATTGTTCTTAGTTGATGTGACAGTGCTTGGAAGAAGGCCTGTATAAATGTCGCCTGTTCCTTTATAAACCCAGACCATGTCAGGTTCTTTCTGCCGCTTTTTCTGTGCAGCCTTAGTAATGTATTCTACGCTAAAGGCCTGACCATCAACTTCTACCTGGCCTTTCTGCACCATTTGGCCCCTACTGATCTTAGTTAATATTACATTGCTTGGGGGAAGGCCTGTATAAATGTTGCCTGTTCCTTCATAAACCCAAACCATGTCAGGCTCTTTCTGCCGCCATGTCTGTGCATGTTTAGTAATGTATTCTACGGAAATGATCTGACCATCAACCTCTACCTGGCCTTTCTGCACCATTTGGCCCCTACTGATCTTAGTTAATATTACATTGCTTGGGGGAAGTCCTGTATAGATGTTGCCTGTTCCTTCATAAACCCAAACCATGTCAGGCTCTTTCTGCCGCTTTTTCTGTGCATGTTTAGTAATGTATTCTACGAAAATGATCTGACCCTGAATCTCTACCAGGCCTTTCTGCACCTCGCCGCCCCTGCAGTTCTTAGTTGATGTGACAGCGCTTGGAGGAAGGCCTGTATAAATGTCGCCTGTTCCTTCATAAACCCAAACCATGTCAGGCTCTTTCTGCCGCTTTTTCTGTGCATGTTTAGTAATGTATTCTACGCTAAAGGTCTGACCATCAACCTCCACCTGGCCTTTTAGCACCTCGCCGCCCATATGGTTCTTAGTTGATGTGGCACTGCTCGGAGGAAGGCCTGCATGAATATTGCCTGTTCCTTCATAAACCCAAACCATGTCAGGCTCTTTCTGTCGCCATGTCTGTGCTTTTTTAGTAATGTATTCTACGGTAATGGCCTGACCCTGAACCTCCACCTGGCCTTTCATCACCTCGCTGCGCTTATGGTTCCTAGTTGATGTTACATTGCTTGGAGGAAGGCCCGTATAAATGTTGCCTGTTCCTTCATAAACCCAAACCATGTCAGGCTCTTTCTGCCGCCATTTCTGTGCAGCCTTAGTAATGTATTCTACGGTAATAGTCTGACCCTCGACCTCCACCTGGCCTTTCAGCACCACGCCGCCCATACGGTTTTTAGTGGATGTGACAGTGCTTGGGGGAAGGCCTGTATAAATGTCGCCTGTTCCTTCATAAACCCAAACCATCTCAGGTTCTTTCTGTCGCTTTTTCTGTGCTTTTTTAGTAATGTATTCTACGGTAACGGTTTGGCCCTCGACCTCCACCTGGCCTTTCAGCACCTCGCTGCGCTTATGGTTCTTAGTTGATGTGACAGTGCTTGGAGGAAGGCCTGTATAAATGTCGCCTGTTCCTTCATAAACCCAAACTTTATTAGGTGCCTTTGAGGTGGGAGTTTTTCGTTTACGTTTACGTGCGTCAGAAGGCAAAGACATGGGCTGATTATTATTGTTATTATTAACTGTTAGCCCAGGCGCACTAGGCTCTAAGGGATTATCTTCATGCAGAGCGTTAGCCATGATTGATCTGAACTGCTCATCTATAAGTTCGCTTGGTATCGAATCTAAGACATTTAAGTCAATTTCCTGTCCGCTAGAAGTAGGCGTTTCAGAGGTCGTTTGTTGAGAGGTATTAGTAGATGCATTTTCATTTAATTCATACTCAGAGGAGGAATCGCCATACATAATTACTATCCATTTATAAACCAATTAGATTAATATTTTACCACTTTAGGATTAAGAAATAATTAACAACAGCAAAACAATTTAATAGCTATCTTGTAGGCGACAAGAATGATTAACAGCTCTGTTACAAAAAATTTAATTTTGTAAAAATCAAAAAAATATTTTCCACTTGTATAAATAAAGAAGGGCGTGTTGCAAAAATAAGATGGTTATATACTAGGCAAATTTAGCTGGATATTTCTGTGAGCTTAGAAAATCCCTTAGTTTTCAAATGGTGTCATTTTCATGGTGAAGTAATTTTGCAATGCGTGCGTTGGTATTGTAAGTACGGAATCAGTTATCGTGATTTAGAAGAAATGATGGGGGAACAGGGCATGTCAATTGATCACACCAGCATTTATCGCTGGGTTCAGTACTATGCGCCCGAACTTAAAAAACGATTAGATTGATATAAACAACCTTACTCTAGGAGATGGCATCTCGATGAAACGTATGTCAAAGTCAAAAATGAAGCTTCATTTATCAACCAGTTATTTCACATTTAAAGCTGAAATTTGCCCTGAATTTATGTTTATGCGACTTTTATAGTTTTTGTAACACCGCCCTTTAGGATAAGAGAAATTATGGCGCTGTTGCAGCATATATCATCTATCATAAAACGAACGTTTTTTGAGACTATCTTTAAGAAAAAACCTTTTCTGCCAAGGCTTCTAAGGTTGGTTGTTTTTCTCAACTCCCTTAATAAATTAAAGGGCTCTGTTGCAAAAAATTTTCGCCTTTTTAAAAGTGGGATTTTGAAGTCAAATTTTAAGTAATTTTGTTGTTCAAGTGGAGATTTAATTAAGTAGCTTAAGTTTCTTTATTTATACAGGCGGGCTGATTAAAAAAATCGCAGCCTGCGCGCTTTGGCTTTCAGCCTTCCCTGGCGTGCAGTATAATATAAGCTACCTAATTTAAACTAGGCCCTTAATCATACTGGGCTCAATCTCTATAACAAGTTCGTTTTTTAACTACTTCCAGGCGCAGGTGCTAGGATTGCCAGCAACAAAATAGCATTTATAGCCCTTTCCAGATGGTGAAAACTGCGTAGGAATTTCTTCTTTATTTATCGATGTTGCACGTATTAAATCAAAATTTAATATACCTTGATCATGTAAATTTTCACTATAAGTACATTGCACGCTTCCTGACTGACCTGGGATGATAAACACGTAGCTTACAGCATCATTGGGAATGTTCGTTAATGTGGATTGTTGAGACCCACCCTGATCAAAGATCCAGCCACCTACATTTACCTGCCAGGATAAACCAGGTGCTTCATGTGAAAATGCAGAAGCTGGTGGACATTCATTTGGTAGAGAGCTTGCAGCTGCATTTAGAGAAATACCTAATAATGGAAATAATATACGCTTCATTTCAAGTGCCCTGCCTATTTTCATTGAAATTTAATTTGGTCAGTATGTGTTATTCAATGCAGCAAATCAACGTTCTGTATCATGCTTCATGTTTGAACAATTTATCGTATTTACGGTAATGCGTCAAATCTGTTGACTAAATATTTCTTTCAAACTCAAAGTGACGCTATTAGGAAATGAATAAGAGCCATCAGGTTTAATCTCATTATCAACCTAAACTAGGGTTTTATTACTCTAGCTCTAGATTATCGGACATTTCCCAAGCAGCATATTTAGCTTCATTTTTCGGTGATGATTCCAATATATTGATATGATAAAATTGTACTTCCTCTTTAGAGTAGTTAAAAAAAATGACAAAAATCAAGTTCTATGTCCCACTTGTCATTCAACGCAAGTTGCTAAATTTGGTTTTACTGCAGTGGGTAAACAGCGTTTTCGCTGTGATAATAACAATTGTCCTAAAAAGACCTTATTCTGACTTATACCAATAAGGGTTATTTACCCGAAGTTAAACGAAAAATTGCAGAAATGGCGCTTAATGGGAGTGGTGTTAGAGATATGGTTCGTGTTTTTAGTGTAGGTGTAAATACTGTTTTGAATGAGTTAAAAAAAGAGTGGCTGACCTTGAGTGTATAAATTATACTTTTCTAAAAGAAAAAAAGCAGGCCAATAAATTACTAACGGTTCTTCTTATTAAAGTAGAAGAAGTACAATTAGATGAAATGTGGAGTTTTGTTAGCTCTGTTACAAAACGACATTAGTTTATAATTTAAACCAACTCGGTTAAACTAATCGAAACATAAGATGCGAACAACAAAACCTATTGCATTCAAATGGCGTCATTTTCACAGTGAAGTAATCCTGCAATGTGCGTTGGTACTGTAAATATGGGATTAGCTATCGGGACTTGGAAGAAATAATGAGAGAGCGTGGCCTTGGCCTTGATCACACGACTGCTTATCGCTGGGTCCAAAATTATGCGCCCGAACTTAAAAAGCGACTTCAATGGTATAAGACGCGTTATTCTAGGCGTTGGCATTTGGATGAAACTTACATCAAGATTAAAGACGAATGGAAATACCTTATTACCAGGGCAAGGATTTCAATCGATGAAAACCGCCTATGCGACCATCAAAGGATTTGAAATCATGCAGATGTTTAAGAAAGGACAATTTAATAGCTGGATGTACGGAACACGTACCGAAGTGTCGTTTATTGATGAACAATTTGGCCTATACAGCTGAGATCCGCCCTAAACTTAGTAGTTTGCAAATTAAAAATTTCTTGCAACAGAGCCATTTGTGGCAACCTTCAAGATTATCTGAGTCCCATTATCCGCATCGTTTGCTCTGATTCATTCTCACATTCATATTTTCCTCTATCTTCTAGCTTAGAATATTTGTAGCAATATGCAATACCATATAAGTGCCCAGACATTTCATCAAAGACATTGTTTTTATATTGTAACAATTTTTTTCCATACTCTCGGAAGTCTTCTGCCAAATTCTTTTTTTCAATCTCAGAAAAAGAACCCGTGATACAACAATATACAAGGTATTGATTAGATTTTCATAAGCGAGATTAAATTCTTTTTGTAATAACTTACAAACTTCAAAATCATCTGCTTGAATTTTATATTCCCAATTAATCGTTCAGGTAATTGATTTTTATAAGCTAGCTCAACAGCACTTCTAAATTTATTATAAACTACTTCAACTTCCTCGAAGTGTTTAATTAATTAGATAGTCTTATTTGTAAAGTTTCATTTGAGTTAAAAAAATTACCAGGCATAAATTGATTGCCTTTTGACTAAAAGGCTTTAAATACTAAATCAATGAAACCAAAAGTCAATTCAAATTAATGATTATTATGACGCCCGCCTCCAATGTAATGATTATCTCAAAAAACGACCCTTTTTGACATCCGAACTTTCTTTTTATTTAGTATTCCAAATATACATGCAGAAAATCCCCTTTTGTTAATTTTCCTCTACGGCATGCAGTGTTACTTATTATTCAATTTTTGGACATAAATATGGTTGCCGAAGTTTGGGTTTATCAGGGAACCGCAATAACTTACCTTGATATAGTTGATATTAATTCACTGACTAACGTCAAGAAAGGGAAGAATGGCATGGGGGTGGCAGGGAAATTAACCGATGCCTCAAGACAGGCCATTCAATTATAATACATCACTAAGAATGCACAGCAAAAGCGTGCCGGCATTTGGGTCTATGCAAAAACCGCTCGCCCCTACGAGGCTCCTTTTGAACTAAGTCATTTAACCGATGTTAAGGAGGCGAAGGGCCTGATAGTGGAAGGCAAGTTAAAGGATGTCTCGGGACAGGAGATTTGTTTACAATATATTACAAAGAATGCGAAATATATACGGACAAGAAAGGAAAAATTTTATAGAGCTACGATATATTCAAGTAATAATGAGTTAGCTGTTCCAAATGATAACCTAATATCAACCAACCACCCTAATCCTACCAGTCCATACTCCCCTTCTTTTTTTGTTAGCAATAACAAAAGAAAGCGAGCTGACCGAGTGAATGAGCAACCTGTCTTAGCACAAAATCATAACGAGCAGCTTTTCTCAGTACTCGCGCATGAACTCTTTCATGAAAACTCTGAACTATTTAATGACTCAGAGAATAGCCAAGCTATAAGCAAAATGGCGCAAGAATTAGCAACATATTCTTCTTCCTCTACCTTAGCACCACCTGGCTTTTTCTCATTAAACGGGACTCAGGTTGAAGAAATAGATAACATTGAAGAAATTGATGTCAGAGAGTAAGACAGAAAAAAATCGAAATATTAAAGGCTCATCTCGTTGCGAGTACTAAACATTTAATCTTTAAGTACTGTTTTATAAGTCATTGGCGTCATTTCATATCATTCGATACGCACACGCATATATCAGGTTACCAGGATTATCAAAAAACGACCTTTTTTGTGACTCTACGTTGCAACTATCCCAAGTATTTATTCACCTAGCTTGTTCGAATTACAATTTTCATCAAGTTTTAATTCTTTGTTTGGCTTATCTAACATATAAATCATAATTTTTTCTTGCATCAAAGCCTATCTATTAAACAAGAAAAGCGACCACTTTCTATCACCAATTTCCAAGCATTGTGCTACGTAAGAAGTGGTACCAGGATCTAAGAGTATTCATTTCATCCAGAAAAATAATCTGCTAATGTTGGTACACTGATAATTTAAAAATACTTTAAGCGCTTACTGCTGTTGTGCTGACCCTTTCTCAATTAATAAATTCTTAATACAATTGTATTATAATAGTGCTTATTATATATTAATTTGGCATAAACATGGTTGACAAAGTTTGGGTTTATCAGGGAACCGGAATAATCTACCCTAATACAGTCGATACTAACTTATTAACCGATACCAAACTAGCAAAGAATGGCATGGTAGTGGCGGGTAAATTAACCGATGCATCGCAACAGGTGATTGCCTTAGAGTACATTATGAAGGACACGCAGCGTCAGCGTGCTAACAGAATTTGGGTTTATGAGCAGACGGGCTTTACTTATGATATCCCCTTTAAGGTAAGTGATTTAACCGATACAAAGCTGGAGAATGGCTTAGTGGTGAGAGGTAAATTAACCGATGCATCGCAACAGGTGATTACCTTGGAGTACATTACGAAGAGCACGCAGCGTGAGCGTGCTAGGATTTGGGTTTATCAGGGAACCGAAATAATCTACCCTAATACAGTCGATACTAACTTATTAACCGATACCAAACTAGCAAAGAATGGCATGGTAGTGGCGGGTAAATTAACCGATGCATCGCAACAGGTGATTGCCTTAGAGTGCATTACGAAATGCCGGGCAGCGTAAACGCGCAAGGCGAAAAGACAAATCATTAAGTATCACTTCTATAAATCCAGAAGAAAATTCATCAACTGAAATGGAAATAGTAGAAGATGTTTCTAGCTTCGAGAAAAACCAAACAGAACAGCATGTAGATGATTATTTTACAAGGAGTAATGAGTTAGCCGTTCCAAATGATAATCTGATATCAACTAATCATACTAATCTTAACAGTCCATACTCTCCCGCTTTTTTCGCTCACGATAACGACAGAAGAGTACTTAACCAAGTAGGTGAGCAACCTGCCTTAGAAAAACAAAATCATGACGGTAAGCTTTTCTCAATACTTGAACATGAACTCTTTCATGCAAGATCTGAACCATTTAATGGCTTAGAGGATAGCCATAAGATAAGGCAAATAGCGCAAGAATTTAAAACAACTGCCTCTTCCGCTAGCAATAAAAAAAGAAAACGACTTGACCAAGTGAGTGAGCAACCTATCTTAGAAGAGCAAAATCATGACGAGCAGCTTTTCTCAGAACTTGAGAATGAACTCAATAAACATACTGAGTCATTTAATAGCTTAGAAGATAGGCACCATATAAGCCAAATAGAACAAGAATTAAAAAGTTCTTCCTCTAATTTAGCACCATTTAGCTTTTTTCAATTAGGCGAAGAGCAGGCTGAAGAGATGGGTGAGTTTGAAGAAATTTATGTGAGAGACAGCAAGAAGTCGAGACAGAAATAGTAAATAACTCCCTTGCCTGCCTTATTTGTATTAGTTTCGATGTAATCTAACACGCCACTTGCAAATGATGAAGCCTGTGGTGAAATACAAACAAATCACCTGTGCTATTTATGTTCACAAGAAACCTTTTAGGCCGAGCTGCAAAATTATAAGGAGCCTAAAAAATATTAATTCTAAGTATAATTCAGCTATGCACCTGAAACAATTATTTAATAAATGACACTTCATTACAGTTGTCATATATCCAACTATTAAAATGACCTTTTTAATCGAATCGAAGCGTAAGCTGTTTTCATGGCTTTAAATCCTCTTACAGGATTAATCACTTGCTTAAGTTTACCGTGATCAGCCTCTAATAAAATCGTTTCTTGCAACAGAGCTCTTTATAGAATAACAATGGCTCACTCTAAGTATTAAAATAACAGTCTCAAGAAACGACCTTTTTTGAGACTTTTCACCCTCATAATTCCCTACTACAAATTCCCCTTATTTGTCAGATTTTTCAGGTTACTATTTTTATTAAATATGAGTCTGCTGCAAAAAAAGCTCAACCCACAAAATCATAAATTTTAGGTAGGGCTCAACTGTAAAACCCAAGTGTTCATTGATAATGATACTTTGTTAGGATTGTCAATCAGCCATTTATTAAATTGCCCTTTTTTACAACAGAGCTGCAAAATATCTTTTAATGCCCTATCGCGAGTTTAAAGCCTAGACCCTTAACAATTGCACCAAACGTATCCAATCTGGGGTTCCCTTTTTTAGAAAGAATATTATAGAGATTCTGTCGATTTAACTGCGTTTTTCTTGCTAGTTTTGTAATGCCACCTTGAGCAAGAGCAATATTTCGTAAAGCAACAAGCAAAGCTTCTGCATCATTATCTTCTTGATACTCTTCTAGAGCAAGCTGCAAATAGCTAAAAGCTTCATCTGAATCTTTTAGCGATTCAATAAATTCATCGTGATAACTTGCCGTATTTTCTAAAATTTGTTTTTTATTCATGATTTCGCTCCAATAACTCGCGCCAATATGTTTTTGCCTTTTGAATATCTTTAGATTGACTGCTCTTATCACCACCACATAATAAAATAATAATAACATTATCTTGCTCGGCAAAATAAATTCGATAGCCATAGCCAGGGCCAGGGCCAAAATCCAATTTTAATTCGCAAACTCCCTCGCCTAGAACTTTATATTCTCCATAATGACCTAACTCTACTCTGTCTAAGCGTCTCCGTATTCTATGACGAGTAGTCGCATCTTTAATGCTATTTATCCAATCAACAAAAGGTATTTTTCCAGATTGGGTTACATAGTTTCTTAGAGTTTTGTTATTTTTCTTATTTATAATTAATTGTCTCTTATAAACGACAATATGTCAAGGGTCACAAAGTACTATAAAACGAACGTTTTTTTGAGAGGAAGATTTCTTTCGGAAGATCAGCCACCAGGGGTAAGGGAGGGCTGTTTCTCTGGGTATAGACTCTGTAAATGCTCCTGCTTTTTCTCAAAATATTGCTTTAACTTTGGAACCTCAGTAATCCACTCCAGCTGACGTTTTGAACCGCCTACCCCAATACCATATGTAAATCCAAGTCCGGATGCAGAGTCATTATCATTAACTACAACAGGAAATTCTTCCTTACCATAATAATAAATACGAGAACTATGCTCTATTGGTAAATTGTATTTCACTAATTTTTTAATATCGTTAGCCAACGCAAAGCGATCAATCGCAGGTAAGCTTCGTTGTAAGTAACCAATTACTTGCACAAAAAATAAGGTAATTTTTCAGGTAAATTTTCAATTGCATTATTCTTCCATTGTTCATCTAATAACTCAAAAGCATGAATCAATGTACGATAATTATAATGTATTTGTGGTTTTACAATACAGCCAGCCTTAACATTTTTTCTGAATGCATTTATTTGCCTAATTAGTAAAGTGAGAAGCTCAGATTTATTTTAAGTCAAGTGAAAAATATTTTTTTAATTCTTATAAAATAAATTTTTTTGCACATGAATAATAAATATCAGAAAGAATGAGCTTATGGTGTAAATCCTAATAAGAGGATAGGTAATTGATTTTAAATCATTATCTACGCTAGTTCTTAATACCAAAATAACAGGAATTTATGATGATTTACGGTTATGTGCGCGTTTCCACTCAAGAGTAAAGTGAGGTAAGCTTATCCTTTTGAAGGCGGAGTTACTTTTTTTATATCTTTTCCACCATACCACGAAGGCGCATCGCTTGCTGGAAAAGTCTCTTTTAGTGTTTCGTCTATGATGTCTTCATCTGATTTGTTGGAATTCAAATCATTTTTCTTCAGTTGCTGATCTTTTTTCTTTTTCCGATGATTCATGAGATCCCTCAATTACAAGTTTTAATTTCCTTATATACTTATTATAACATTCTTCTGTATCTCAAACTAAGAAGAGTCATGGAAAGTCCAAGCTTTAGTATAAAAAATCGGCTTCGTTGCAATTCGTTTAAGCCTATTTCGATTATCATCAGATAATATATGTCTTTTAAACTCCTTGCTTGTGCGATTAGATCGTTGATAAAGCTAGCGTTAGATGAGTTTAGCCAAATTTTTATCATTTGTGACGCTACATCCATTAATAAGCAATCCCGTTATGACTGCTATAATTTAAAAATATAAAGAAGCATTGTTTTGAGGCATACAAATAATGTTTTATGCAATTATAAGAATTAACCTAGTGGTTGATATTAAGAGATTCGAAGATTTAGTTGTTTCAAAAACAATAAATCATTGTACAGGTATCGCTTTTGTAGATTCTTTGCAACAGATTAAGGAAGCCGCGGTTAAACTGATTCCTGTGGCATCATCTACGTTTATCGCCTGTGCTACTGAAAACAAAAAATCTCCTCTATGTATTAGCAAATATACAGATGTTAATAACCTTATACGAGATATGGCGTTTGAATGGACTGATTGCGAAGATGTCTTAATTCTACCCGTGAAAAGTACGAGCAAAAAAGAAAAAATATATACAAAAACCCATCAGACTTTAAATGCAGCGACATCTTTATTTTATGGTAAAAGTTCTAAAGATCATTCCTCTGGCTCCATTGCTATACTATCACTAACAGAATGTCTAGAAACAGATAAACTTTTTTGTTCAGGCGACATACTCTATCAAGACCTTATTTATTATCACCAGCCACGCATTTTTGACTGTGCAGATGCTTCTATGAAGATGTTAATAGACTATCATATACAAAAATGTGATGAGCTAAAATACGACATTTGCTTGCAGCCACGAAAGGAACTCAAATTCAACTATGATAACAGGCCAATAAAATTATTTTCGGGAAAGAATTCTGCAGATTTAAAAAGTTATAGCGATTTTTTAAATGATATTAATCTAAAAAAATCTATTAAAAAAGCATCTATTAAAGAAGTATTGCCTGGCCACCTTACCTATTATTTATATAACTTCGGTCCTTTAATTGTGAGAACTGATGAAATCGGGGGGCATTTCATGGTAGTCAAAGGAATAATAGGTAATCGAGTTTTAATCGATGATCCTTGGGCTGGATCGAATATCCTTGTTAAATTCGATGAATTTAATAAAAAATGGGACGGCACGATCGTTTATTTTTCAGCTGGATATAGCAAATATATTGAAAAGCTAAATCAACAGAAGAATAATCTTACTTAATGACACTTTGCCATGATCTGCTTAGTGCAGTCTGAAACATAAATTTCTTCGCTTTGTAAAGAGGTCGGTTTTTAAAACAAACCTTGTATCGCCATTTATCACCAATAGGTGACCTTCAGGCAGGTAGAAAGGTATACTTTCACAAATGCTTGCTATCATTAAGGAAGCCCTGAAATTGCCATAGTCGCTATTGCGAGGTGCTATTTAAGATTCCAGGTACGATAATGACAAGGAAAAGATTTTACATCTCTATCAACTTGGCGTATCTCTACAAAAATTATTGCAGTGCATTTAGGCAATAGAAAATACTTATCATTTAAGGCCTTTATTACTAAATCAGATAATAAGAGCGAGTCATGTTGTGTTTCATAATTAAATCAAAAGGCATATAATTAATCATATTTGTACGAAAATGAGCTTTAATTGTGGTTAACGTAACTATCGATCCAACTAAATTGTCTAAAAAGGATTCAACAATTCTCGGCAGACTACTAAGTCAAGCAGATAACGGGCGCTATTTTTCCAAATCGAACTCTTATCCTGTGAATATTGATGGCGTTGAATATCGGGTGAAGTTGAAATACCCACTTTATAAAGAAAATGAAAAAAATAGCCGAGTGTTAATTAGAGAAATAGGAAGTGGCGGTGAAGCGAAAGCTTATTTTGCCGAAACGGTTATTCTTAATGCTGAAAGAAAAGCTATTTTTAAAGATGATCCGCAACATCAGCGTGTAGTGAAGGTCCATCGTTCAGAAGGTGTATTAGTGTTCAGCAATGAATCGGTAGAAGACGCCACAAAAGGGGCTGCTAACGCTAAATCTAGGGAGATTGCTGAGATTACGGCAATATATAACCCCTTACATACCCAGGGAAGTGTTGTTTATGAAAAGTTTGCAGGAGAGGACAAAGATTATTTTTATAATAATATTATGCACTTGGTTGCAGGTAGGACATTGGCGGATATCATAAAAGAGCAAAAGAAACTTACACCTGAGATGCGTCTCGCTATTTCAAGGAAATTGCTAGAAGCCATAAAGGAAATGCATGATCATGGCATTATTCACACAGATATTAAACCACAAAATATCATTGTTGATTTGGATTTTCAAACTCATACGGTAAAGTCTCTGAAGCTCATTGATCTTGATACTGCCGAGAAAAAAGAGAAAGGCTATTCTCGGGGGAAAACAGAGCAATATAGGAATCCTCAGGCAATAAATAATGAACTCCCCGAAAAATTAGATCTCTATGCGGCAGCAATAAGTTTATTACAGGTCTGGGGAGTTCCGGGAGATAAAGTGCGAACACCAGAGGATTATGATAAAAAGAAACAGTTTCACGCTCAAACCAAAATAAATGATCTGGAATTACCAGAAGAAACACGTAAAGCTTTAGAGACGATGTTTGAGGAAATGACTCATAGTGAATCAAAAGAACTCATTGAGGACTCCTTGTCCCGTTTGCTTGAAATAGAGCTGGACTATAAAAAACAGGTATCGCGATTGCCAGAAAATATCGTAAGCTCAATACAAAATGCCAGAATAAGAGGTCAGGAAGTCAAAGACTATTTTAGAAAATCTTACCCTTTTCTTGCTGATATTGAGTCACTTAAGAAAGACATTATTAGCATTTTAAATGGCATAGAAGATAATCCTTTCAGCACCTATGAATTAAGCAGTACTCTAGATAGTCAAGCTTTACAACAATGCTTAAGCATTGATGAAGCTAAAGCTTTTATAACATGCCAATTGGATTTGCTGGCAGCTAATAAAGGAGAATTGCAAGCTAGCGAACCCGAACATCCTGAAAAAGAGAAGTTATTAAAGAAAATAGCAAAATGCCAAACTCTTGATGAGATAGTAGCTTTTAATGCCAAATACTCCGACAGAATTCAAGATAAAAAATTATATCATCCGCATGATAAGGAAAATTTTAAGGATATTATCTTTGCCCGTCTTAAAGAGGCAAACAATTATCAGGATCTACAAAAATTGTTTCACAGTATTAAAAACAATGAAAAATTCTTAAAATCCGAACGTGGTACCTTTATGAAAATGTTTGGTGAATATGGCGCTACAAAAAATTGGATAGACATCATGCAAAGATTTGAAGAAAAAGTTTTTGAAGTGGCAGCGAAAGAATTAAGCGATAAAATGCCTGAATACAAAGATTTGAGTACGCTTGAGCAACTTTCATTTATAAGAGATCAATTTCGTAGGCGATATCTGCCTTTTTTCTCTGAGCAGACTGGCCGTATTTTTCAAAGTGACATCGTTGAGAAATTTAATCAGATGTTAGAAGATAACTTGAAATTGTCATTTCAGGTTGTCTTTGATGTTTGAATAAAAATCTATAATTAATAGTTGAGGAACTATTTTATAACATGATGAATCATCCTAGTTTACTTCCTGTAACATTGTAGGTCCGAAAGGGGGACTTGCGTTTACAAGAACGCCAACACGTGCTTTTATATTTACTTTAGAAAACGTCATGCCATCTTTTTTGGCTTCTAATACATAATCTCCTGGCGGAATGTTGGGAAACGCGACACCGCCATCGAGTGATGTCGCATCCAACTTTCTAGAAAATGGGTTTGTTTTCTGGGTAATCGGTAAAATGCCAAAATAAAAGGGTTTTGCATTTATAGCCGGAGATAGAGTGACTTTAACACCTTCAATGCCTTGTGGAAGGTCATCTAACGTTTTATTAGGAGGCGTAATAGTTGCGGCAATCTGGCACGCATTTGGATCTTCCTTAATTCCCATGGCTAAAGAAAAAAACTTATAAGCTATATTTGAAGGCACTTGAAATGAAATATTTTTTAAAAAATTAGCATCGTTAATTCCTTCAGGTGGAACAATTAATGTAGCCGTTTGTGTGGTTTTATATCCTGACCAAAAAGTTCCTGGCTTTTCAAAAACTAAAGTAATAGGCTGTCCAGCAGGCCATTCAAATGGTCCAAATAGCCCCTTAGAATTCGTTTTAAATTTTAAAATTTCATTCTCAAGGACCGTAATTGTTGCATCAGAAATTGGTTTTTCTGATAAAAATGAACGTGCAAAGCCAGATATTAAGACTGTAGGCTCTTTTATATCACTTTGCATAAATTAATTCCCTTGGAGATTTTATATACTAAATTAGTGTAGCAAACAAATAAAAAATAAGAGTGATTTTTATTTCTCAGGACCTCTTATTCTTTGAAGACCTCTTTTGAAAATTATGAGCTGATATTCCTGTTCTAATAATATACTGAATTATTAAGTGCCCGAGCGCTCAGTTTTCAAGAAAGATAAAACAACACAACACGTGTTCGAACTTTGTATTCACTAGGTTAGGTTATGAAGTAACTAATTTGTTTTTGAATAGCTACTTTAATAACGTCCAGCTGCTGTTGGGCAAATAATTTTATTAGTGATGGCCTTTCTGGCTGTCAAATCAAGCTGCAATAGCCATCAAGTCGCTGCTCTTTTATACTTTGTTTTGAGTTATTTAAGTCTTCCTGCTGCTTTCTGAGATTTATATATTTATTTGCAAGTAATTTAAATTTATCCATGTCTTGATCACGGATTAAAAAGAAGTTCTCTTTAAAGTATTCAGGATTATTAGTTAGAAAATCAGGGAATTTTTTTAAATGATCTTGTAGGTATGTATAATTATTTAAATAATACCAACCTATCATGGCCTCAAAGTTGTTTGGATTTTTAGGGTGAGTATTAACCATGTTTTCTACAATACTCACAATATGATCGATGCTAGCTCTAATTACCTTCTGTTTTGCCTCAAGATCGTCCGGATGCAGTCTGAAAAAAGACAAATTTTTCATCCAGTTTTCTTTATATGCGGTGTATTCATTTTTAGTATAAGAGGCTATTTCTTCTTTCAACCAAAAATTTCTATTGGTTGGCAAAGCATAGTCTTTTATCTCCAACGGTTCTTTCATCTCATCAGCAATTTGTTTAGCGGCTGCTAAATAGAAACCTAATTTTCCCACGCCGGAAGTGGATTCATTTACTTTATAACTGTACATCTCACCGTTATCAAACATATACAGATTTTCAGGATGAATATTGACACCAATTTGATTACAATAACGGAAAAGCAATATGATTCTGTCGAATTCCTTAAGACCAATGCTTATATTAATTTGTGCATTATCCGTCGTTGAAAAAGATGATTTATAAATTTCTGAGATATGCTCACACTTAGCCTCAATCCCATCCAAGAGATTTAGTCCAAAAACTGCATCCCTTGCTGCCTGTCTCACCGAATCAATAAAACCTATAAAACTTAGGTGGAAAAAACGAGCATCCGCACTATATCCAAAATCTAAATTGTCTATTTTTTTAATCAGCACTGAAAGTTCCGGTAGGTAAGAACATATAAGATAATATAATAATATTAGGTAGCGGAAAATAGTCGTTGTCGCGAACTAGAATTTTATACTCATGATAAGCTTGTTTAGCTGGCTTTTGTGAGGAAACCCCAGATTGTCACTAAGTTTCTAACGCCCCTTTCTGAATAACAAACTCCCCCGGCTTTTTTTATGTAGACACTTATCGCCTTACTATTCCATAAGGTAAAAGGCAGAGCTAATTCATCAGGAGTGTTGCTGGGTAAAACGTCTATTCACGGAAGTCAGGGCTAAATTGAATGATAAGGACGGGAGATGTTCGTCGAGCAGCTTTTCAATGTTAGTCACGCTAGTGGCTCATTTACCCTATGCTGCTCAAAGAGGGTATCCAGAAAGCTCCTGCCGTTGGCCAATCATTGGGTTAAAATTAGGCTAATCAAATCGGATAAGCCTCACGGCTCTAGCTAATTGATTAAAAATGTTCTACGCTTTAATTCGACTATTTAAACAAAACGGGAACAAAAGGGGATGAATAAAAATATTTCAAAGTTCCCGGGATATAAAAGGAATATCACGCGCCTGCGGGACACTTACCGATAATGAATTAGAAGAAATAAAAGGTAACTAAAGAAAACGTCCCTTACGGCAAGTTACCAAAGCCCTGTGGCGTACAAAGGAAGAAAGGAAGAAATCGAAAAAGGAATTCAGATGGGACATGAGAATGAGAAACCCGTTGTCCTGATAACCGGCTCCTCAGGAAATATCGGTACTGCGTTGACAACTGCCTTAAAAAAAGATTATCGCATCGTTGGACTCGATCGCGAAAAAGAGACCGCTGATATTGTTATTGATTTAACATCAGAATCATCTATCAACCAAGCATTTAAAATATTTAAACAACGTTATGGAACAAAAATTGCAGCCGTCATCCATCTCGCGGCCTATTTTGATTTTACTGGTGAAGATTCACCTTTATATGAAGAGGTAAATGTTAAGGGAACGAAAAAATTACTTCAAAAATTACAGGATTTTGAAGTCGAACGCTTTATTTATACTAGCACAATGCTCGTTCATGAACCCTGTAAACCTGGCGAAAAAATCAATGAAGAGACTCCCCTTGGCCCCAAATGGGTCTATCCTGAATCCAAAGTCGAAGCCGAGCAAGTTATTGAAAAGCATCATGGTCATATTCCTTATTTGATTTTAAGGCTCGCAGGATTGTATGATGAAAGTAGTTGTGTGCCAACCCTAGCTCATCAAATCAAACGCGTCTATGAGCGCTCCTTCAAAAGCTATCTATATGCAGGAAATATTGAATCTGGACAAGCTTTCATTCATAAAGAGGATCTGGTACGTTTAGTTAAAAAATCCATCGAGCATCGTCATGATTTGCCTGAAAAAGAGATCATTCTTGCTGGTGAACCCGACGTGGTCAGTTATAAAGAAATGCAACACTACATTACTGATCTGATGCATAATGAAAAAGCAGAATTGATTAATGTACCCAAACCTATTGCTAAAGCTGGAGCTTGGTTAGAAGAAAAATCAGAACCCCTCGTCCCAGATGATTTCGATCAAGGTCAAAAACCCTTCATAAAACCTTTTATGATGGATTTATCTTCCGATCACTATGATTTGGATATCTCCAAAGCCAAGGAAAAACTGGATTGGCAACCAAAACATCAAATTAAAAAAACCTTACCTAAAATTATTCAGGATTTAAAAAACGACCCTGAGAATTGGTACGAAAAGAATAAAATTCCAGTTCCCGACTGGATGGAGGCCATCCAACATCAAAATCCTGAAAAAATACGTAAAGCCTATGAAAAAGAATTTCGTCAAGTCCATCAAAATTTTCTCTGGGCCCATTTCTTAAACATTGCTTTGGGATTTTGGCTCCTCAGCTCCCCAGCAACCCTAGGTTATGAATCTTATCCAATGACGCTCAGCGATTGGATAAGCGGTGGCTTACTCATCTTTTTTGCCTTTTTATGTTTATCCTGGCGATTTGCAGGAGTAAGATGGTTTTGTGCTCTTGTCGGACTGTGGGTTACCTTTTCTCCCTTAGCTTTTTGGGCCCCGACAGCAGCCGCCTATCTGAATGGAACACTTGTGGGATCTCTCATCATTGGCTTTTCCGTTTTAGTACGCCCTGATGTTGGCGTAGCGCCCAACGCCGCTATGGAAGGTTCTCAAATCCCCTACGGTTGGGATTTTTCACCCTCCAGTTGGTCACAACGTATCCTGATTATTATTCTTGCTTTTTTAGGATTGTTTATCTCTCGGTATATGGCAGCCTATCAATTAGGACATATTGATGGCGTTTGGGAGCCTTTTTTCATGGGTTATGCCAATGATCCAAAAAATGGTACAGAAGAAATTATAACTTCCTATGTCTCAGAAGCCTGGCCTGTCCCTGATGCTGGCTTAGGTGCCTTTGTCTATATCCTTGAGATTTTCACAGGAATTATTGGTGGAACGAATCGCTGGCGGACCATGCCTTGGCTAGTCTTACTCTTTGGCATTTTAATTGTTCCCTTAGGCGTGGTATCCATCACTTTTATTATCATTCAGCCCATATTGCTGGGTACATGGTGCACATTGTGTTTAATTGCCGCTAGCTCTATGTTGATACAAGTCCCTTATTCTCTTGATGAATTGGTCGCAACCAGTGTTTTTCTCTGGCGTCGCTGGAAAGCCGGACGACCTATTTTACGCATTTTGTTTGTAGGTGATGTAGATTCTGAAAGTGAAGAACGTCAGGATGAAACTAATTTTGAACGTCCACCCTTAAAAGTTATTAAAGACATAGTAAGTGGAGGAGTTAGTTTCCCTTGGAGTTTACTGCTTTGCCTGCTAGTGGGTTTTTGGCTCATGTTTACACGATTAACGTTAGACTCTACAGGAAGTATGGCAAATGCCGATCATATTATAGGCTCTTTAGTGATCACTGTTAGTGTAATTGCTTTTGCAGAAACCGCGCGCTCCTTACGATGGATTAATCTCCTTTTTGGCCTTTGTTTGTTGTTTACTCCCTTTATATACGAAGCCAATCTTTTGCAAACTCTATCTAGTCTGCTTTGCGGAGGGCTTTTGATTCTTTTAAGCTTCCCTCGAGGAAAAATCTATAACTCCTATGGTGAGTGGGATCGGTTTATCATTTAGGAATACGCTCTAGAACTTTAAAAATATTTTGGCAATTATAAGAAAACATATCGTGCTCCTAGACCTGAACGCTCAAATAGTTGTCGCTTTTAATTGTGCAGATTAACTATTTACCTTATTTAAACTATTTAGCTCTCAGGCAAAGACATCAAACTCGCATTGCCACCAGCAGCAGTTGTATCGACGGTGTAAGTACGCTCATGACACAGGGGTAATAAATAATAAGGACCGCCTGCTTTGGGTCCTGTGCCTGATAATCCTTCGCCACCAAAGGGTTGTAAGCCAACCACCGCACCTATCATATTACGGTTAACATAACAGTTACCGGCACGAACACGGTTGCGAATATATTCAACTTGTTGGTTTATACGACTATGAATTCCTAAAGTTAAACCATAACCTGTACTATTAATATCTTGAATGACTTTATCTAAATCTTTTCGCTTATAACGAACAACATGTAAAATAGGCCCAAATACTTCTTTTTTTAATGCTCTAATTGAATCAATAGCGATAGCAGTTGGCGGCATAAAATAGCCATCAGCGCACTCTTCTGATAGAGGACATTGATAAATAATTTCATACTGTTGCTCCATGCTGTGAACATGCTCTTTTAAAGCTAAAAGTGCTTCTTGATCAATAACAGGCCCAATATCGGTAGCAAGCCATTGTGGATCGCCTATTTTAAGCTCTGCCATTGCTCCTTTTAATAAATTAACTAAACGAGAATAAATTTCATCTTGTACATACAAAACTCGTAAAGCCGAACAACGTTGACCGGCACTGCCAAACGCAGAGTTAATTGTATCAATTACAACTTGTTCTAATAAGGCAGATGAATCAACAATCATGGCATTTTGCCCGCCCGTTTCTGCAATAAACGGAATAATTTCGCCCCCACGAGAAGCTAAAGTTTGATTAATAATATCTGCTGTTTGATTTGAGCCTGTAAACAAAATTGCCTTAATACGTAAATCATTGACTAAAGCAGAACCTATTACATCTCCAGGTCCAGGCAATAGTTGCAAAACATCATTTTGAATACCTGCTTGATACATAAACTTAACGGCTGTAGCAGCAATTAGAGGCGTTTGCTCAGCAGGTTTAGCAATCACAGTATTTCCTGTCACAAGTGCTGCAACAATTTGTCCTGTAAAAATTGCTAATGGAAAATTCCACGGGCTTATACATAAAGCGGTCCCTCGACCGTGCAAAGAAAGCTCATTTAACTCACCTGTATAGCCTGACAGCCGTTTAGGCGTGGCCATTAATTTAATAGCCTCTGCTGCATAATATCTACAAAAATCAATGGCCTCCCGAACCTCAGCTAAACTATCGGGCCAAGTTTTACCTGCCTCTTTACAAAGCATTGCCATGAGTAATGGCTTATTTTCTTCAAATAAATCAGCAATGCGTAACAAAATAGCAGCACGCTCATGAACAGATTTTCTACTCCAATCTATAAACGCTTTTTCTGCACTGCTTAAAGCAGCTTGAACATCTTCTAAGGTCGCTTCTGAAATTCGGCCTATGGGTTTATTTTGATTCTGAGGGGAAGTGACGCTACGTTCAACTTGCCTGTCTATTCTATTAGCTAATAAGGGTCCAGCCTCCCAATGATTAAAATCCATTTGCTCATACAACAACTTTAACTGACCTACAGCTTCCCTATCGCTAAAGTCAAATCCTACTGAATTTTGGCGCTCTGGCATAAATAAATCGATAGGCAGAAGGATATTGGAATTAGGTTTATTAACCAACATGCTGGCTTTCGCGATTGGATCTTCAACTAATGAATCTATGGGTGCTTTTTCATCGACAATTCGATTTACAAAAGAAGAATTGGCGCCATTTTCTAACAGGCGGCGTACAAGGTAAGGCAACAAATCTTCATGGCTTCCTACAGGTGCATAAATACGACACGGTATACCTGCAGGCACAATTTGCTCGTAAAGCTCTCTTCCCATACCATGCAAACACTGAAATTCAAAATCATGATAATCCCCCGCAATACTTAAAATCATTGCCACTGAGTAAGCATTATGCGTTGCAAATTGGGGATAAATAGCATCTGTCATGGTTAAAATCTTTCTAGCACAAGCTTGAAAAGAAACATCGGTAAAAATTTTTCGTGTAAATACCGGATAATCAGTAAGGCCCTGCATTTGAGTTTTTTTAATTTCACTATCCCAATATGCACCTTTCATTAGCCTTACCATTATACGTCGATAATTCTTTCTAGCTAACTCTGCGATCCAATCCAATAAGAAAAAAGCGCGTTTCTGATAGGACTGGACAGCGATACCAAAACCCTGCCAACCATCTAGGCTCGGGTTACTAAATACACTTTCTATGACATCAAGTGATAAATCCAGTCTTTCAGATTCTTCAGCATCAATGGTCAAGGCAATATCATATTTACAAGCAGCCTGAGCCAGCGCTAAAAGCTTAGGTGATAACGCTTCTAATACTCTATCACGTTGTGCTTCATGATAACGCGGATGAAGGGCTGATAATTTAATTGAAATGCCTGGACGCTGATAAATAGTAGTATTTTTATCAACTCGACTACCAATCACCTCAATCGCATGACTGTAAGCGGTAAAGTAGCGCGCTGCGTCAATCTGAGTAAGAGCTGCTTCACCCAACATATCATAAGAATAACGATAGCCTACTGCTTCTCTTTTTTTAGCGCGGGCAAGAGCCTCAGAAATTGTTCTTCCCATAACAAATTGCTTACTCATAATACGCATTGCTTTTTCAACGGCTTTACGTACGACACCTTCACCACTTCGATTAAGCAAGGTCAGCAGTGCTTTACTTAAAAGAGAATCAGCTCGCTCAGGCGTTAATACTTTACCCGTTAGCATCAACGCCCAAGTGGTGGCATTTACGAAAAATGAGTCGCTCTGCCCCCGATGTGATTTCCAATCAGCAGTGGCTAACTTATCTTTAATTAAGCTATCAATAGTTGCATTATCAGGTACACGTAGTAATGCTTCAGCAAGACACATAAGCGCAATACCTTCATCGCTTGACAAAGCATATTCAGTAAGAAAAGAATCAATACCTGTACTTTTTTTCCGTTCAGCTCTAACTTTCTCTACTAAATTTATGGCAGAATTTTGAATTGCTTTTACTGTCTCTGGGGATAAAATTGCTTTATCGATTAGCTCACGAACTAAGGTTTGCTCTCGAGCTCGATAAGCTTTATTAATGCAAGCGCGACTACCTTGAGGAAGATGTCTATTGGACCTTTCCAGCATAGCTTTCTCCAATAAATTGGCCAAAATATAGGGTGGGATGATAATTCAGAAAATATTTAAATGAAATCAGATTTATCAAAAAATACCATAGCTTATTTATAGTTTGGTCTATTTTCTAGATAAAAATGAAAAAATTTAGAACTATTTTCAAGCTAATAGATATAATAAAACACTAATTGTTTAAAAATATTATGCAATTTTTGTTCCAATTTAAATCAATTTGTTATATAATAACTCATGCAAAAAAATCACTGTAAGTTAAGTTTTTGAATTGACTAAAAAATTATATAAATGATTAATCAAATACCTTATCAATTTACATTTGATTCACTTGCCAATATAATCACCACTCCTTGTGGTAACATTTACCACATTTTTTGGTTCTGGTTTTAATTTTTTAACCCTGCAGTTGCAGATGTTTGTCTTTATAAGTTAGCCAAGTTAAAAGTGATTCAATTAACAATGCTAACATGCCTCAATGAGTCATTTTTAACCACAAATAACTAAGGAGCTACATCTCATGATTTTGGGTTTATCAGAAAGAAACGAGGAATTATGAATACGATATTAAGTCTACTGTCTGCCGCTTTTTTCTCTTCAAGCGTTTCAACAGCAAATTTACCCTCTACAACACCTCTAGCTTCAACAACGCCTTCAGAAATAAGCAAGCCAATCGCCAAAACCGCAGTAGTAGTTAAAAAGATTACAGATATTAACCAACAAGTTCAACAACTAAGTCAAAAAGCGCCCGAACTTAACAAAAAAGTCTTAAGATTAGCCCTAGCAGCCTACCAAAAAGCCTCTTTCCGTGCTAATGTTAAAAAACCTGTATTGACAGTGATTGATTATTCCTTACCTTCTTCTAAACAAAGAATGTGGGTTTTTGATTTAAAGCAGGCAAAACTTTTATACAATACTTATGTAGCACATGGTAAAAATTCAGGCTCGACGATTCCCCATCACTTTTCTAATCGGATGTCTAGTAAAGAAACAAGCTTAGGAACCTACGTTACTCGAGATACTTATATAGGTTCTAAAGGTTTATCTTTAAATCTCCAAGGCCTAGAAAAGGGAATTAATGATAATGCCTATAATCGCCGTGTAGTTATTCATGGCGCTTGGTATGTAGAACCAGCATTTATTAAAAAGGCAGGTCAAGCAGGTCGAAGTTGGGGTTGCCCATCAATAGCAAAAACATTAGCAAAACCTGTTATAAACACCATTAAAGATGGTTCTGTTGTTTTTGCTTATTATCCAGATAAATATTATTTATCTCATTCAGGCTTTGTATTAGTTTAAAAAGTAAAGCCAGGGCTTTCCCCTGGCTTTTTCGCAGTCTTCCAACCAGAACATCCTGTTCTGTTCTCTATCCCTGAGTATCATTATCCATATGATTCCAGATCCATCTGTAGGCTTCAATTCCTTATGAAGTCTTGATTTAAACTTAGCAGCTAGATCACTATACAGCAAGCTCAAAATTTTAAACAAATGATGAGTTTAAAAACTATTTTTATAATAAATTTATTATAAATCAGCAAGTTAAAAAAAAATTAAAAATAATCTTAGCCAAATTATATTAACTATCTTACAATCTATTGAGATATTTCTTGGGTCAAATCAAGAGTTTTACTAATTCCATTTACCACAGATCAGATAGAAAAAGGGCTGTTATACCAGCTAATTTTATTTACAGATTAGTCTTTTTAGAAATAATTACAAATTTGCGAAACATTTTAATTATGGTAGTTTATAATTTAACATAAACTTGTATACTGATTAACATTAATTAGCATTACAAATCTGATATTTCTTCTTAAAGCTAATGGCACAATTAACTATTTTTAGAGTAACGTTATGAATCAACATGAAGGCGTAAAAAAAGATAAACAACTGATTATCAACTGGCTTATTGAACATTTTCCAAATGCCTTTTTTAAAAAAGGCCAACAAGTTAAACCGCTACAAATTGGTATTTTTGACGAAATTGTTGAATTTTATGACAGGCTAGACTCACCTCCTTTTAGTAAAAAAGCATTGAGGGAAGCATTAAGTTACTATAGTTCATCACCTGCTTATTTAAGCTGTCAAAAAGCAAACAGCGCCCGAGTTGACTTATATGGTAATGAAGTTGATATAGTAACAAGTGAACAGGCTAAGTATGCTCATCAACGTTATCAACAGCGCTATGCAGAAAAGAATAATGCGCAGGCTAAAGTAAAAGAATAAAATCCTAGGCTTATAAAAAATAGTTGTTCCAATATCGATTAAACTTTTCTGCAATACATTAAATAATTAATACTTACTGACTTTTGTAAGCTTGCCATACGGCTTAGAGGATTATAAGTCATACCTTTTAGAGTTATGACTTCAAATCCTTCGGTTCTAAGCATAGCCGCTAATTCAGCTGGCTTGATGAATTTATCATAGTCATGGGTTTGCTTAGGTAATAAGCCTAAAAGATATTCTGCTGCTATAATTGCTGCAGCATAGGCTTTGAATGTTCGATTAATAGTCGATAGAAATAAAAGTCCACCTGGTTTTAATAAACGGGCACATTGCTTAATGACCCAGTGTGGATCGGAAACGTGTTCAAGCATTTCCATACAAGTAATAATATCAAAAGGCGTTGCTTCATAATCTTCAATAGGCATACACACATAATTAATATTTAAATGATTAAGATTTGCATGCTCTTTCGCAGCTTCAATCGCTTGATGCTCAGCGTCAATGCCAGTAACTAATGCACCTTCTCGCGCCAGTGCCTCACTTAAAATGCCTCCGCCACAACCAAGGTCTAAGATGGTTTGCTCGGCAAGCTTTGTATAGCTTTTAATAAAAGCTAAGCGAGTCGGGTTAATATCATGCAAAGTCTTTAAATCACCCTCTATATCCCACCACTGAGTAGAGAGCTTTGCAAATTTAGCTACTTCGAGTTCATTTATTGAAGACTGATTTTGATTATTCATGGCAACTTAATAAATCTAAAGGTTGAAAAAAATCCAGTACATCAGGATTGGTAATAAAACTTATATTATAGGGATGTTCTGAGGTAAGGCCTTTAAAGAGAGCTGTTTCTGGTACTTGTGCTGCAAAGTAACCAAATAAAATTAATTGGATCGAAGGATTATAAGCAGCTAATTGCTTTAATACACTTGCCATAAAAGGACGCCATTGCTTTGCATGTAGACGAACCGGCTGGCTTAAGACTAAAGTGGCATTTAATAATAAAAAGCCTTTATGGAGCATATTTAGGAATAATTGCTCTGCAGTTTGACAGTAAAGCGATTTATCAAGTTTTGCAATAGCACTTTGTGATAAATCATCCTCTTTTAAGTCGCCGCGAGCAAGAAGTAACATTTTGACAAAGTTACGCAAAGACGTTGCTCGATTAACCTCTCTGCTTAATCCTTTAGCACTCCAAAGCGATTTAACCGCATTATCCCAAAAAGCATACCCATTTGCTGACTGGACACGGGGGTAAGGTGACTCACCTAATAAAATATAACGAACATTAGATAAAGGCCACTTAAATGCAGCAAACAACTTATCTAACCCAGGCAGCCAGTCAGTTTGCTTTTGTATTTGTTCTAAATAATTTTGATCCATACAAGCTAGGGCTTTTTTTAAAATCTTATGCCACTCTGGATGAGTATTTGCAATTAGATGGTCCAAAATAGCTCCTTTTAGTGAGATAATTTAGTAAGTTAACTTTAATTACAATTGTCCTTTACTAGACGAAAATCAAAAAGCCATTTAATCCTCGCCTACGTTAATCCTGCATGTCATTGTTGCGTGGATAAATTTGAGAGTTAATCATAACTAAAATGATCCTATGTCATCCTCAAATCCCATATCATCCCCGCGACATTGTTGCGTGGATAAGTGTGAGAACTAATTATAATCAACATGATCTTATGCCATCCCCACAAATCCTGTCATCCTCGCAAATCCTGTCATCCCCGCGCAGGCGGGGATCCATTCATCAATTAGCACTGAGGTTAATTTTTAGATGGATTCCCGCCTACGCGGGAAAGACATTCATTATCCACAACAATGCCCTCTGTTGAGCTATTTTAACCCCACAGATGAAAATCAAAAGCCATTTAATCTTCGCCTACGTTAATCCTGCATGTCATTATTGCGTGGATAAATTTGAGAATTAATCATAACTAAAATGATCCTATGTCATCCTCAAATCCCATATCATCCCCCGCAAATCCTGTCATCCCCGCGCAGGCGGGGATCCATTCATCAATTAGCACTGAGGTCAATTTTTTAGATGGATTCCCGCCTGCGCGGGAAAGACATTCATTATACACCATTATCCACGCAACAATGCCATCCTGCATTGAGCTATTTTAACCCACAAACGTTAATCTGCACTGAATTAATTTTTAACCCTCACTATGAAAATTGTTAGACCATCAGGCTCTAAAACCAAGCTTTTGTAACTACTGCTGTCGTAATTTGGTTATTTTTATCACGTTGTAATATTGTCCAAGTCAATTTACAGCGTTGTAGATGACCTAAAAGTTCTGTCTGATTATTACAACGGTAGCGTATTGGCATATTATCATAAATCTCTTCCTTCTCTACAGCTTCACACTTTTCACCCGTGTTTAATTCGATTGCCCAAGGATATGCTTTAGAAACATCCAATGTCATATGCTGATTATTATTAACCGCTTCCGGTAAATTAAGTAATACACTTGCTCCATTCCAAGGTGACTTTGGGCAAATGGCTTGTTTATGAGTGCCGAATTGTTTGACAAAGCAAGGATCGTATATCTTATTTTGTACATGACATCGCCAGGCATCTTCACGTTTTATTCGTTGTGATTGCTGCCCGCATTCGCCTGGATAAGTTTCTTTTACGACTAAAGGCTCTTGCGCCGTGACATCTCCAAAAGGCCTATACAATTTTATCTCGGTCTCTGCATAACTTAGAGATATAAAAAATATTACGAAAATCAATGTAACTTGCACTCGCATAGGTTCCCCTCTTGATTTTATTTAGTGTATTATTTCTTCTTCATGACAAAACCACTTTTTTATAGCTTAAAATAACAAGGTAGGTAAAAGTTCTTTGTCGTTGAGAGCCTTTGTGCTGTTTTAAATAAACTCACAGTAATTCTACTATAGCGCCTATCACTTAGCTTTAGACAAAGCGCAAGCGAGGAGAGGCAAGGGAGTGTACAAACAGTACATGACCGAAGACGAACGAGCCTGCAACGCAGTATAAAGCTAAGTGATAGGCGCTATACTCTCTATTTGATTTCGGAGTATATAATGACAGATGTCTATACAGTAAAACAATGTTTGGAAGGTGAAATAAGCATTGATGAAACAGTAACAGTTCAAGGTTGGGTAAAAACAAGACGTGATTCAAAGGCTGGGTTATCTTTTATTAACTTACATGATGGTTCGTGTTTTTCACCCATTCAATTGGTTGTTCCTGCACAGTTATCAAACTATCAAGAAGATGTTTTAAGAATAACGACTGGCTGCTCACTCAAAGCGACTGGAAAACTAGTTGCTTCGCATGGCAAAGTCCAAGCTTTTGAAATTCAAGTAGAGTCACTTGAAGTCATTGGCTGGGTCGATGATCCAGAACGATATCCTATTCAAGCGAAGAGGCATACTCTAGAATTTCTACGAGAAGTAGCCCATTTACGTCCAAGAACGAATACAATTAGTGCTGTAACGCGCATAAGACATACACTTGCGCAAGCCATTCATCGCTTCTTTCATGAGCGAGGGTTTTTTTGGATTCATACGCCCATCATAACAGCAAGCGACTGTGAAGGTGCAGGTGAATTATTTCGTGTCAGTACATTAGACTTAGTTAATCTACCTAAAAAAGAAAATGGTGAAATTGATTTTTCTAAAGATTTTTTTGGTCGTGAAACTTTTTTAACAGTTTCAGGTCAATTAAACGTTGAAGCTTATTGTCTTGCTATGTCTAAAGTGTATACTTTCGGCCCAACTTTTCGTGCTGAAAATTCAAATACAAGTCGTCACCTGGCAGAATTTTGGATGATTGAGCCTGAAGTTGCTTTTGCTGACTTACAAACGATTTGCGCCTTAAGTCAAGATATGCTGCGCTTTTTAAGTAAAACAGTCTTAGAAGAACGTCAGGATGACATGGCTTTTTTCAATCAATTTGTAGCGCCAGGCTGTATTGAACGCTTAGAAAATATTATTGAATCGGAATTTGAAGTAATGACTTACACTGATGCCATTGCCCAATTAGAAAAGGCGAAAAAGCCTTTTGAATACGCTGTACGTTGGGGGCTTGATTTGCAATCAGAGCATGAGCGCTATCTCGCCGAAGACTTATGTAAAAAGCCTGTCATCATTACTGATTATCCTAAAGACATTAAAGGCTTTTATATGCGTCTAAATGATGATGAACGTACCGTGGCCGCTATGGATGTATTAGCTCCAGGTATTGGAGAAATTATAGGTGGCAGTCAACGTGAAGAACGTCTTGCCATATTAGATAAACGTATGGATGAATGTCATTTGGATAAAGATCATTATCAGTGGTATAGAGATTTGCGGCGTTACGGCTCAGTTCCTCATGCAGGTTTTGGTCTAGGTTTTGAGCGCTTAATTACTTACGTAACGGGCATTGCTAATGTTCGTGACGCCATTCCATTTCCGCGAACACCAGGTCATGCCGATTATTAAATCAAATAATGATTCAATTACTATTTAATATCCTCAATAAATGATTTCCCGCGAAATGGGAAATCATTTATTCAACCTTTATACTTTCTTAATATTTCTATAGGAAATGTAATAAGTCAGGGGAGAATGTCACTATCTTGGTGAAAGGCTGGATTTGAGTGCAGGTTGCACGAAGGAAGGGTGAAAAAGCGCAGCATAGCTATCTATGTGAGCATCCCCATCTACATGGGGACAGGCTTTGAACTATTATTTTCGTGCAAGATGCGTCAAATACAGCCCTTCGGTGATAAGGGCTGATAAGTTAGTAGAAAATTAGGTTAAAATACCTTCTTTAATAGTAAGTATCTTATCCATTTTAGAAGCTAATTGTTGATCGTGCGTTACAATGACTAAAGCGGTATTTAAATTTTTATTTAAATTCAACATTAATTCAAATACTTTATGCGCTGTTGTTTGATCTAAATTACCTGTAGGTTCATCGGCAAGCACGCAGAAGGGCTTATGCACCAAAGCACGTGCAATGGCAACACGTTGGCGCTCACCCCCTGATAATTGAGCTGGTTTATGATGAAGGCGGTGGCTAAGTCCTACTTCATTTAGAATTGCAATAGCTTGCTCACGGGCACTAGCAATGGCCGCATTTCCTAAGAGCAATGACATGGCCACATTTTCAACTGCACTAAATTCTGGTAATAAATGATGAAACTGATAAATAAAACCCAGCTGCTTATTACGTAATTTACATCGCTCCTTTTCACTTAAGTTCTGCCAAGCCGAATCCTGAACTAAAACCTCACCACTGGTTGGATTATCAAGCCCGCCAAGCAAATGCAACAGTGTACTTTTTCCTGATCCTGACGGACCGATAATAGCTAATCTATCACCTTGATTAATGGTTAAGTTAACCTCCTTTAAAACTTCAACGGTATTTACACCATCATGATAAGATTTGCTTAGATTAACACAATTTAAAATGGCTTTATTCATAATGTAATGCCTCCGCGATCACTGTTTTTGAGGCGCGCCATGCTGGATAAATAGTGGCAATAAAACTCATTAATAATGCCAATAAACATACTTGAACTAGATCTTTAATCATAATTTTTGATGGTAAATAATCTACAAAATAAATACTTGAAGAGAGGATTTGCATATGGAAAAGTGATTGCAACCCATTGACTATCGCTGTTGCATTACTAGCTATAATTAGCCCCCCTATTAACCCAATTAACGTTCCAACTGCGCCAACAACCATCCCCTGTACAATAAAAATCCAAAGAATAGTGCTAGGGGTGGCGCCGATAGTACGCAAAATCGCAATCTCTGACTGCTTATCGTTAACAACCATCACTAAAGAAGACACGAGATTAAAGGCAGCTACGGCGATGATTAACAGCAAAATAAGAAACATCATTGTTTTTTCCATTTTTACTGCTTCAAAAAAAGCGCCAAACTGATTAGTCCAGTTAGCCACCTGATATTCTTCACCTAATTTATCACTGAGCTGCTTGGTCATTTCAGGTGCATCATAAACATTAGCAATTTTCATTTTTAACCCGGTAACGTCATTTCCCATTTGCATTAATTTTTGGGCATCACCTATATTTACAAATCCGAGAGAGGTATCGAAATTAAAACCACTCCCCGCTGAAAAGACACCTACTACCGTAAAACGCTTAAATCGAGGTATCATTCCTGCTGGTGTCACCGTTGCTTGCGGAATCATGATAGAGACTTTATCGCCTATCATTAAACCTAAATTATCAGCAAGGCCTCGACCAATAATAATCCCAAAGTGCTGTAAATTAGCGAGATCCCCCGCCAATAACTTATCTTTAATATGAGAAACTTGCTGTTCTTTGTCCGGTAACACCCCAGTTAGTACAATTGGAAGAACCTGTCCGTCGTGGGTTACTAAGCCTTGTACACCTATAAAAGGCGCAATTGCTTTCACACGGGGAAAATTAGCTAATTGAGTTTCTAATGCTTGCCAATTACTTATCTTATTATTGGGACTGGTTATAGTAATTTCTGGCGCCATACCAAAAAAACGATTATGGATTTGTTCATCAAAACCATTCATAACCGAAAGTACAGTGATTAAGACCATAACCCCAATACCAATACCAAGCATTGAACTTAAAGAAATAAAGGAAACAAAATGGTTTTTCTTTTTTGCTCGAGTGTAGCGTAAGCCAATGTAAAGGGCTAAAGGTTTAAACATAATTTGCTATTATTTAAAATATAAAATTATATTGTAGTTAAAATTAACTGAACAAGGTACAAAAATTTATTGATTTTCAAACTTCTATAGTCGAACCTTTAATTAAACTTATAAATTATCTAAGCTATTAAGTGTAGTTATATCCTTTATCTATTTAATAATTAGGATAATTATGCTCTCTTCAATGGAATTAATTCTACGTTTACTGTTGGCAGCCTTTTATTAAAAATATTAATATATCTACCACAACTTATGAAAAATAAAAGCTTAACGATTCAGCCAATAATCCCTCTAATTTTTTTACATTTATTTTACTAACAGTTAAATCTCTGACTATATTTAATTTAAGGCTTCATTAAATGAAATGGAGTTCGTAATCCTAAGATTACAATTATTTCTATTATAAAATGGAATTGATGGAGTAATTATGCCTGTACATGAACGTAGACAACACTTTCGTATTGATGATGAAATTTACTTTGAATATAAAATCATTGAGCCAGGGAATTTTAGTTCCGATAAGTCCATTACGGAGGAGTTATTAGGCCAAAGTGGTCAACGCTACTTAGAAACAACCCGCTATTTTCAAAGCCTTGATTATGAATTATCAAAATTAACCCAAACACTCGCTCTCAAGGAACCTGCAATTGCTCACTATTTAAACTTGCTAAATGCTAAAATTGATTATCTAATGAGGCACTTATCCATTGCAGAAAAAACGCAGCAACATAAAGTTAACATTAGTTTAGGAGGCATGGCTTTCTATACGAAAAGTAAAATAAAAGAACAAACACCAATGAAGTTGGTCATTTATACAAAGCCTAAAATGATACCTATTATTGTGAATGCTGTGGTTGTCTATAGCCAATATACAAGCAATAATAGTTATAGAACGGCAGTTCAATTTGAAAGTCTTACAAAAGAGCAAGAACAATTGTTATCTCAACATATTATGCTTGCCCAAGTACAGTGCCGTCTAGATTAGTTAAGTTTTGAACTTATACTATGCCTTTTCGTAACCTTCTCTAGGTTCTCTTAACTTCTGCTAAACAAAAATCTGTCAAAAGCTAAAATAGAATTTATTTTTGCCTCTTTGCCCTTAGCCCGATAAACTACCAGTCTACTCACTTAATAAATAGAGCAGTTATGACTAGACAAATTTTGTGTGCGAAACTAAATGAAGAATTAGAAGGCTTAGATTCTGCTCCTTTCCCAGGCGAGCTTGGCGAGCGCATTTATCAACATGTTTCGAAGCGCGCATGGCAAATGTGGCTTGCCCATCAAACCATGTTAATTAATGAATATCGCTTAAGTTTAATTGATCCTAAAGCACGAGAATTTCTGTTTAAAGAAATGGAAAAATTCTTTTTTGGCGAAGGCTCAGACAAACCGACAGGTTATATTCCACAAGGTTAAAACCCATCCAACTTTAATGATTAAAAAAAAGAAATATGTAAAAAAAATTTAATTTTCCTACTTGACTCAAATTCATTAACAGAGTTTAATAGCAACCCTTGGGGCCAGATAGCTCAGTCGGTAGAGCAAAGGACTGAAAATCCTTGTGTCGGTGGTTCGATTCCACCTCTGGCCACCATTAAAATCAAGCACTTACGTAAACTTCCCGAAATTCAGAATTTTTCATGTAGACGCAATGTAGACAGATAATTGGTCTCCCTCAAGTACGAGAACAAATTAATTAACCATATAAAATTGACTTGTTACAGAGTCAATCAAATCATCATAAGTAAAAATTTCAATATTTTGATAGTCAGCGAGAATCTCTCTCCATTCATCGTTTGAGAAGTTATTTCTCCGCCCAATAATTAGATACTTACGAGGATTTTTTACTTTAAATCCATATTCTTTCTCAAACCATACTCTATTACACTCTTCATTAAAAAAATTAGCATACTCTCTCATTTGTGCTATATACTGATTCAGCTTTGCTGAAAAAGATCTTCTGTTAACCGTTCCGACAATTACTTTGTCAATTTTAGGTAATTTGAAATCGACTATATCTGCATAACCATTAGGATGGATAATAAAAAAGTCCGGCTTTAAGTTTTCTTTTTTACTATTTTGCCAAATACAGAGAGTTTCTGGAGATATTTTTGTTACTCCAAATTTTTTTTTAATAATAAATTGATGTTCGTTTTTTGAAAGAAATTTTGTAATTGTAGTTTCTTTTGTACAGTCATTTCCCCAAAGTTCAATAAATCTGTTAATAATAGGTAATAACTTATACTTATAATCATCAGGAAAATCAAAACAATACGAAGCATCTATCTTATATGCATTTTCCAGGAAAAAAGTATCCCACTCTAAGGTATAGAAATTATCGTTTTCTTTAAAATTAATTGGTAATATTTCTAGCCATTTTACATGCCTCGTCATAAGGCCTTTTGAATTGGCATCAAAAAAATATGAATTTATGATCCGTGTTGGACGCTTTTTATCAATACTTATATTTTGACTAATAATTAATTTCATATTTTGCGCAAAAAAATTCCATTTAAGCTCTACAAGCTTATCTAATCCGTTTAAAGTTGGCACAACTAATTCTTCATTAGTTACAGGCAAAATGAAAGAATCAGAGTCAACTTTTGTATACTTAAACCCAGTAATTCCTTCTAAAACATCACATTCCTTATCCATAAAAACAAAAAAATTGCACTTCATGTTTATGGGACGATTAATATCTAGTATATTGTATGGACCGTCATACTCTATGGCAATATGAGACCTAAATACATAAAATGATATCTCGTCAAAGTTAACAAGCATTCCTGGACAAGTTTTAATTAAATGAGGATTGTTTTTTAGATATTTTATTAGTGGTAAGGTATAGATTTGTACTAGCTTGTCTGGAAACTTAATTATAGTCTCTTTAAACTCGTCCTCCATATTAACTCCATAAATTTGAGCTATAATTTGCCTAAATTTGAGAATTTATTTTAAGTATAGTAAATATTCACTTTTGTATCTTTAAAGCTATTATCTGCGTCACTGCATAAAAAGCGCAGTGACGCAGAAATTCAGAATCAGTACAGCCCAATAAAATCAAGACTCCAACACCTGTCCGTCTTAACGCGCTCCGCAAGAAAAGAAAAAATAATCTCCTAACTAGCTTATCCTAAGATCTTAACTTTTCTAATTTGAAGTAGAAGCATTGATTAACCAGCGAAACGCTTAAGTGTTTAATGCTAAGCTAGTTTGCTCCTTAAACTCTGTGAATGGATGTTCAGTCGGGAACATCTTCGAAGATGTAATTTTTTCATTAGTAAGGCAGCTTCTAAATAAGCATTGTCTTTAAGAGCAAGCTAATTATAAAATAATTGCAAAAGCCCAAAAATCCAACCGGATGTAGCTAATAAAAAAACTATAATTGAGTGATTGTTAAACCAATCTATGAAATATAAGATTCTGTTTCCTTGCAAGCTGCTAAAGTTTAGATTTGTTTTTAATTTTTTATTGTTTATTCTCTCAAGGATATTACAAAATATATCAGTTTTTCTTAAAGTTGACTGATGAAGTTTTAAATAATCCTTCTTCTCAAAAGCATCAGCTTCGTTTTGTCCGCTAAGAAAATTACTTTTAGAAATATTATTTTTATCAATTAATTTTTCTAAACGCGGATGTCCTATATATCCAACTCCATAAATATCAATTAGTAAATTATTCAAATCAATTTTATCTTGATCTGATATAACGATCGGCTCTCCTCCTAAAACTTTGAACCTATGCTCAATTGCTAAAAAACCATAATTTGAATTTTTCATGTTCCAGTGAACCCATTTTTTCATTGAGTTCTTATCAACAAATTTATAAAATTTGGTCAACATTTCTCTTTCAAGAAAATCATAGTTATTATCTATATCATCTAGCTTCCCACGAATTTCAGCTTCCTGATGAATTGAAAATGAATGCGTTTGGCGAGAATAAAGATTTGTAACAGCTATTGAAGTTATTCGAGGAGAACACATTGAGTCTCTATCATAAAAACTTTCGCAGGAGTAATGAATAAAAAGAACATTTTCAGGCTTTTCTATAAGTAGTTTAATTTGCTTTAATGCTATTTTTCTTTTATTAAGATTTATCATTTTATTTATTAATCATTTTAAAATCACTATTCATTAATATTATCTTTTTTTGATCCATCTGGATTATCTCTAACATACTCCTGATCGCCTCTCTGATATATATGATATCCAGGATGTTGACCATTTTTTACTTCCTTTACTACTTGTTTTCTGGGAACATTTTTTCTGCTGCCTACGTCATAAGTTTCATTTCTCCCATTTACGCCGTCATTATTTCCTTTGATTTTTGCCATCTCATATCTCAAGAAGCTTCGATTTAACTATTTATCGACATTGCTAACTCTATCTTTAATTATTCTGCGTCACTGCAAAAATGTGCAGTGACGCAGAAATTTTTCCATTAAATACCCAGTTGCTATCTGCCCTAGAAGGCCCTCTGTCCTGACGCACCAAATAAGATAGGACAAAAAATTCTCATTAAGTCTCTTGTCTCAAGATCAACACTTTGTTAATTTTCTAAATGAAGTATGACTGATGAGCCGGCGGAAATCCGGCGAAACGCTTGAGCGTCTTATACTAAAACCATGCTTTTTCCCTAACCTAATGGTTGGACGTTTAGTCGGGAAATCTTTAAGGAACTCTGTCGTTCGATAGAGGTAAATCATTATTCACTATGAAATGGATGGCGGATAAAGCACTTTTGTTTTATCTAACCTACTCAACTACATTAACAGGAGAAAAACTACCGAAAAAACTTGGTTACGGCCAAATCGTTTGCCTTATAACGATTGCTTTGCCCCCTACTTCGAGCTTTACGGCTTTGCCGAGTTTCACTAGCGAGTGAGCTGCTCGACCAACACTAAACAGCACTCAGGGCAAACACTTATTTAAAATACCTTTGCAGGTGAACTATGCGCACACAATCATTGAGACAATTCGCTAATCAGCAAATAAAATTTGACAGACGAGGTAAATACCTTTATCGCAAGCATCGTGCTTATGTCCTTCATAAAATGATTGATGATTTATTTGCTATTCGGCAAGTACCACCTTCTTGGCAAGCCCTAAACACGCAACATATTACCGAACTGGTTTCTTATTGGAAAAAACGCAAGATTAATCCAGTGACAATCATGCGCTATATGACCATCATTCGTCGTTTCTTGGCCATGTGTGAGTGTTCTGTTGCCAATATTGATAACAAATCGCTTAACTTAATGCGTCCTATTAAACGCAAAAAACGTAAATCAATTGTTAAAGAAGATATTTGGCAATCAATCACCGATCCATATGCTCGCATCATTATGGCGTTGCAAACTGAGTTTGGTTTGACCTTTCGAGAAGCTATCACAATAAAACCGCATATCCAGGTTCAAGATAATCATTTTTGGATTACCAGAGATATTGCGTTTAACTCGAGCGACCGTCATATCCCTTATCGAACGACAACTCAACGCTCACTTGTAGACTTTTTTAATCAGTTAACTGGCAGGCATGATAGCCTCATAAAAATAATACCCTATGAAGAAATCCGCTTAAGATGGCGCAGCGCTTTAGCCAAACATAGACTATCTAGCGCTAAAAGCTGGCGCTATTTGTATGCGCAACAAATGTATGCAAGCTTGCTGGCTGAGCATGGTAACTATAAAACTTGCTTGTTGATACAAGATGAGATGGGAATAAAATCGCGTAACACGTTATGGTTATATCTTAAGGATGTAAAATCGGCTGGGACAACTGGGACACTTGGGACAGCGCATTAGTACTGGGCTCACACTGTCCCAAATTGTCCCATGAGTTAAAATTTATGGGACAATTTCAATGACTAACTTACTCACCGCCCCAAATTTTATCAGTGAATTTATAGACTCTGGGCGTACCTACCCCTCTAATTCTAGGTTTATGAGTAGGTAATCCATCGGTTGATGGTTGTAACCAGCCTTCATTCATCAATACTCGAATGACCATTTTAGGGTCAAAGCCAAGACATAACTCTTTTTTAAAGACTTCCGTTAAAACCATATAAACGCGATAACCTTCATCATCAGTTGAATAAAATCCGGCTCGATTTTGAACGCGTTCATTATTCGGTGTTCTTACATTATCAAAGCGACTGGCGCCATGGGATTCAAAAAAAGCTCGTACTTGCGCGAGTATTGCTCTATCTTCACGATTGCCTTCTCTGCCAAAGGCATCTAACCAAGCTCGAAAGCAGACCTGGGCAGCATAGAACGATTGCCCTTCTTCCCAACCCATTAGTCCATATTGAGTCGCTAATTCGCCGGCAACAGCAACAAGCGCAAAACGCCGAGCCACTCGCATGATTTGGCCAGTTGAACCAGGCATAGCAACACTGCTGGTAAATTCCGCTAATTTATTTGTTATGGTACTTGCAATCGTTTGCCGGTTAGCCACGACTTCTCTTAGCCACTCCATACCAACGGCGCCATAGTACTTGCTAGCATACTCTTTTAAAGACAAAGCCATGGTAACAGGGCTAAGCTGATTATGAATATGCTCAAAAATACCCATATGAAAACCAGCGTCTGCTTCAATATCCGCTAGGCGAATTTCCTGGCCAACATTAGTTCGCTGCCCAATTCTTGCCATTAAAGACATGAGGGATTCTTCGCCGGCAGAAAGAAAAAGCAAAGTCCATTGAGAAACGGGTTTAGCTATGCCCTGACGATTAGCACGTGTTTTTCCCTGACCATTCGCCAGCAAATAAGCGGATTCGCCTGCTTCTTTAGGATCCACTTGACTTAGCTCATCCAGAATTAATAAGCCATCGTTATGAAGGGCTGCTAATCCTTCAAGACCATTTGCGGTACTTCGCCATAAGCGACAATAAGCCTGTGGATTGCCCCAAACGGAAGCAGCTACTTTTAGGGCTGTGCTTTTGCCACAAGAAGAAGCGCCTCTAAAATGAAAACCGCCTGAATCTTCACCAGCAATCGTTGCTAAAGTTGGTGCAAAGGAAGCACTAATAGCAAAAACTAGCCGTGAATTTCTAGCAGCTAACGCACCGATGGAATTTCGCCAATCTTCAACGGTGCCTGACGCCGAGAGGGCCGATTCAATCGCATTATTATTTTGAAAGACAATTTTTTCTGACGAATTGCCTATTGTTTGCGATGCTGTGATAAACGTTTCACCATACCAACCTAGTTTATCGACACAGCGTGCTCTTGCTTCAACAGGACACACTTGTAAATAGATAGCCAGTAAATCTCGGGCAATTTTACTCGGTGAAATAGATAAGCCAAGATTAGCCAACTCTCGTCTCACTTCAGAGGAATCACCTTGCAGTAGCGATATCGGCATGGCCCATTGGTGTATCACACCGTCATCATCCTGCCATTCCAGTAAGCGGCCCCAATCACCACTTTTAGCATCTCGAGTTTTAGCGATGACATAAAGAGGTGAACAAATCCAGCGTGGTGCCATTGAGTTGCCATCTTTATCTTTGCCAAGGAAAGAGATGCCTTTTTTCGTTAACTTGAAACAACCCCCTGCATATTCATAAATGACAGGGAAATTACCCGATTTATTTTTGATATTAATAATTTGATTTTGAGTCATGAAGCTTTCTCCAAACAGCGTTCAGGAAAGGCATAAGTTCTGTAATAGAAATCATCCCTTTCTTGAACAGAAATCTATATTGATGGAATTTATTCGTTAACTAGAGATAAGGCTCGCCCTTCATCACTAGTTGAACAATAGACTCGTTGCTGCTCTAGAAAAGCCAAGACATCATTTTTGCGATATAAAACCTTGCGGCCAATTTTAAGATAAGGAATACCTGTGCCTGCCCAGCGATTGCGCTCTAAAAGTTGAGTAGAACAACTTAAAACAGCTGCTAACGTTTGTTGATTAAATAGAGCAGAACTTGGTGCAGATTCAAATTCATTTAAGCGTTGTAAACGTGATACTTTTTGATTCATAGAAAACCTCAGCAATTGATTATTCATTCAGCTTAATGCCGACGGTTGTGCGTCCTACTTTACGAATATCAGTTGACTGTCCGGCCGGGTTCCCTTGCGGGAAAAAGTCGGTGATAATTCTTTTTCCATTACTTTTATAGAACCGTTAACCTATAAAAGTTTAAAGCTCGAAAAGAGTATTGCGTGAAAATTAAAAGCTCGTCAAGCACTTTCAGGGTAGTGATAACAAATGGACTTGTTTGATACTGTTTGCTACTGAAAAAATTTTTTCATTACTATTTTATTTGCATTAATAAATGTTTTTAAAGAAGAAATTTTTTATCCTACATCTCTAATTGATATGCAACCATCAATTGGACGGCTAGGCAACTATCATTTGGACGGCCATTGAATCATCGATTGGACGGTAGTACAATCATCAATTGGACGGTTACATAACCATCAATTGGACGGCGCTATAATCATCAATTGGCCGAGGGAAATATGTTTAAACGTTATATTAAAACAAATATTTACAATGCACTATCTGATACGACTGTCGTTTATATTATGGGACCTCGGCAATCTGGAAAAACCACTATTGTTAAAGATGTTATTAATGAAACATGGGAATATATAACGTTTGATGATACGACTCAGTTAAATCTTGCAAAATTAGATCCAGTAGGTTTTATTCGCAATATTCCTGCAGATAAATCTATTGTTTTAGATGAAGTTCAACGTTTACCTGAAATCTTTGTCTCTATAAAACAAGCTATTGATGAAAATCGTACTGCTGGGCGTTTTCTTTTAACAGGTTCAGCGAATGCATTATTACTTCCTACTTTATCTGATTCCCTAGCTGGAAGAATGGAAATGATTCCATTAACCACCTTGTCTGAATATGAAATATTAGATAGGAAACCAACCTTCTTATTTAAGCTCATGGAAGGCAAAGCACCCAGCACGAAAGAAATAAGAATTAGGGATTATTTAATTAAAAGAATCGTTACAGGCTGCTTTCCAGAACCCGCGCAAAGGGAAAATGAACCTAGAATTCAGGCATGGTATAACAATTATCTACTGAGTTTGATTCAAAAGGATATACGCGATTTAGGGCATATAGAACACCATAGCGACATGACTAAGCTTTTAAAAGCTTTAACACTTTATTCTGGAAATCTAATTAACTTTACAGAGCTCGGTGGTAAATTAGAGATGCACCGGCAAACCGTAAAAAAATATACTTCTCTGTTAGAACAATTATTTCTAATTGAAAATTTGCCTGCATGGCATACAAATGCCTATAAAAGATTAATTAAAACACCGAAACTGCACATTACAGATACAGGTATTATCTGTGCTGCACGTGGAATAAATTCAGATAAGATTCGTGCCAATCCTGATATTTTTGGCTCTCTGCTAGAAACATTTGTATTTAATGAGTTAAAAAAACAATCTAATTTTATCGATGAAAAATTAAATTTTTATCATTATCGAGATAAGGACAAAGTAGAAGTGGATATTCTTATAGAAAATAGCTTTGATGAGATTATCGGAATTGAAGTTAAGGATACTGCCACCATTAAACAAATTGATCTAACTGGCCTAAGGAAATTAAAAGAAATTGCCGATAAAAAATTTAAAATGGGTGTTTTATTATATGATGGGGATCATACAACATCCTTCGGCGATAACCTTTTTGCTGTACCAGTAGCCTCTTTATGGAGCTAATACTGTAACAACTAAGCTTAAGATTCGGCTAATCTTACTATTATGGAGATAATAATGTTTAAGCTATTAGTAGTCCATCGAAGGTGAAAAAAGTCATGCAAATCGTAACTTGCACTTATATGCGCAAACATTTGAGTGAAATTATGGAAAAAATAGCTAATGGTGAACAAATCTGCTTTACTCGCAAAGGACATAAGCCCTTTATCTTTGGCAAAGTTGGTACACCTACTGATACCCAGCTTGAAGAAGCAAGACAGAAAACACGTGCTCAAAGTATAACTAAATTAAAAAAACGGCATACTGCTACCATTAAGACTTTAGCTGATAAGTAAGGGAAATAATTTTTAACTATAGGACTTGCTTAATAATGAAAGGAAATTTAATTCAAAAACTGATCAAGACTAATTAGGGTAGAATTATTTATCTAATAAAATTCTGTATTGCTAAATTTTTAAATCATTAGAAGCTTACCTAGCATCCACATATTATTTCAATTAAAATGCCTCACTTGAAAGATCTATCAACTAATCGCTTGTTATAGGATTGCAAGTTATGGGAAATGAATTTTGTGCGGAGCACAGTCTATTTAAAATTGGTATTATTGAAGATAGTGAAATACATCGAGAATGGCTTAACACCGAATTACTGGACGATCCTAAGTTTATCGTTGTCAGTACTAATAAGCTTGGCCGTGATGGAATAGAATCAGTTAAAAAATATGAACCTGATTTAGTTATCCTTGATTTTCAATTACAGGATATGACAGGGCTTGAAGTATCGAAGCGAATTAAAAGTTATTATCCTAACATTAAGATTTTTGTATTAACTGCACACAATGAACCCTCAATTATCGAAAGGTTGATTAATAATAAACATATTGATGCTATTGCAATTAAAGGGTCACCTTATTTTGAAATTAATTTTTTAACAGCAGTCATGCATGTTATTGAAGGGGGGACCTATATTGATCCCTCACTCCTAAAGAATTTAAGAGAAACAAAAAATATTAATGGACTAGATAAACTTACAAAAAGAGAATTTGAAGTCTTTGTTCAATCAAATTCAGGTAAATCCGATGATAAGATAGCCTTAGATTTATGTGTAGAGTTATCTCACGTAAGAAACTTGAAGTCACGAATAGCTAAGAAAATAAAAGATGAGAATATTGACAATATAATCTTAAAATTAATTAACAATTCTCATCCCGATTTGTCTCATTCCACTCTGGTATAAATAAGAATAATAGTAGTGAAGAATCAATGACAATTGAACACCAAAAATATTATGATTTAAGTACAACTATTTCGGAAAAATTAGTAACATTCCCCGGAGATCCGTCATATGAGGCTGAAGAGGTATGCTCTTTAGAGAAAAGCGACTCTTTTCGTTTAAGTAAAGTTCATTTGGGAAATCATATAGGTACACACATTGACTTCCCTGCTCATGTCATTAAAGGTGGTAAAACAAGCAATGATTTTCTAATCGAAAATCTAATTGGATATGGTTTAATTATCGAAGTTCCCAATACAGAAGTATCGGTTACCGTAGATTTTGTAAAAAAACAACCCATTTTAAAAAACGATTTTGTTTTTTTTAAAACAGCAAATTCTAAAATTTCAAAAAATTCAGCGTTTACAGATAAATATGTTTATATTGAACTTGAAGCTGCAGAAGAATTATTAAAAAAAGGCGTACGAATCGTAGGTATTGATTATATCAATGTTGATAGACATGATGCCCAAGACTTACCAGTACATAAATTTTTATTATCCAATGATGTGCTTATCGTTGAAGGCTTAGAGCTTAGTCATGTACCTATGGGCAGATGTAAATTTTATATTATGCCTATAAAAATCGATAATATGGATGGCTTACCTGCTCGCGTAATTGCTCAAATATGACCAGCAAAGATAAACTACTATATATTATTGTCCCTATTCTTATAATTTTAACAGCATGGGCTGCATTTCTCTTACTTTATTCTATCCTCAAAAATAATTCAGCGTTAGAACTTTACTCAACCTATTTACCTTTAATAGGAGAAACGGGCTTGGATGCAATAGCAGCTTTATTAGCCTTTAAGCTAAGAAATCAATCTCGAGAAACAATTCATAAGAAATTTTTTCTGATTCTAGCAATATCATTTATTGCTTCTCTTATCGCAGATTTAACTTATAAAATTGCTCTTAATATATTTGAATTTAGATATGAAAAAAAAGCGCTTGTTATACTTTTTAATATGCCTTTTGCTTTATTCTTATTATTACAATTAATAGTAATGGCGCATATCATTTACCTAAATAGTAATTTGAAAGAAAACAAAAGAAAAACACTATATATCTCAAATATAACTTTATCTTTATCCATGTCTCTGATTTTTATATTTGGTATGCCGGAAAAAATCGGTTATTTTTCGACAATTGGGCTATTTCAATTACTAAATATCAGCTTTGCAGCAATTGGCTTTGCGCTAGCCACTATTTGCCTAGCTAGATTTAAAAGTAAGCTAATTTATTTTATAACTACAGGATATTTCATTATTGTGTTGTCAGATTTGATGATTCGATATTTCTCCATATCAGGAACAACTCTTTATTCGAACTTTGAGGCAGCCCGGTTACTCGGACTTATGATAACTTGTGTAGGTTTATATTTAAGTTTAACTGCGACAGAGCAGGAATTGTTAAGACTAATGCCTATAAATAGTCTTCAATCGCAAATTACACTAGGGTCACTTGTATTATGGTTAGGAGCATTGATTTTATTTATAGTTTGGAACTATTTTTTTAACAACCATAACACTCACAGTCAAATTCTTGCTGGCTTTTTTTTTATATTTATTCCCTTCTTAAGTTTAGTAATTATAGGAAGTCATTTTTTAGCAGTTAAAATTTCATCCAGGATAGCTCAATTAGGAAATACTATTAATCAGTTTAATATGGCCAATAGCAGTAGTATTTCTAGCGTAGAAAAGCAGATTGGAAATATTAATAGCAGATATTATTTGGAAAATAGAAGGTATGAAATATACGAAGTTGAGCAATTACACCATTTAATTATGAATACTGTATCTGAATTAGAATTAGTAAATCGAGTTAAAACTGATCTTTTAATGAAAATGTCACATGATTTTAGAACCCATGCGAGTGGAATTTACTCTGTGTCACGCTCAATTTACAAAAGAATTGAGGATCCTAAATTAAAAAATTTACAATTATTAATTATTAAATCGTCTGAGCAACTAATAAATCTCCTAGAAGGATTAGATTAACCAAGATTAGATAATAAGCAACACAACAATCCGAATATTAAAGCTGGAGATATTAAATCGATCAATTAATAAAGCTATCTCACTTGTTTCTGCTAAAGCGAAGAAAAAATTAAGATCAACTATTAACATACTAATTATCAATTATTTTCTGTTTCATTTTAAAGCCTTATCTAAAATTTAAAATTAGAAAAGATGAGTTTTAAACCTAATTTATTGATTTTATTAAAGTTTAATATTCTATTGATGATGAATGACTAACTACAAGCTATATGAAAAAATATGGCCTCTCAAACCAATTAAAGTATAAATATTAAGGCTGGAAATGGAAATCAATCGATCTTATCTAAAACGAAATGCAGATATGAAACTAAGAAATCAAAATTTGCAGCTAAATATAAAGAAAAAAAAGAATCCCACTGAGAATTCTTTACCTAAATTTCTAATCTGGCTCAAAAAACAAATTGAATCAGGTAATAAACGATTTTCGTTGGATGCTCAAGATCTTATACTTTACAAACCTTCACATAGCAAGCAAGAATTAATCTTTATTTTACCAGAGGTACTCAAGCAATATCAGGATGAGACAGGGATTGATTCGAAAACATTACAATTTGAGCTCAAAAATGCTTTAGAAGTCACTTTTGCCTATACCATTTTTAAAGATGAAAAAACTATCGAGATATTTCCTTGTAAAAAATTCTTTTAAAGAGGACGATTTTTTTAAATCCAGATCTTTATAAAATGGCAGAACGTATTTCTTTTCGCATAACAATCTGACCTTATTAGGAAAAAAGATTCTTTTAGTTAGTATAGAAAATAGGTTCTTTTCCTACAACTGCTTTAACCCAAGGTATACTGTTAAATTGAGTAGTTGGATAACCTGTAGCAAGATAAATTTTAGTAAATCCATTTTCGAATAAGTACTTAGCATATATTTCGCCTTTGATATTCTCACCTAACTCTGAGTCAATATAAATAATTGTATCTTTAGAGTAATTGTTTATTTCAAGCATAAAATTATTAAAAGACGAATAGGTTGTAATATCTTCTCCAGCTTCTTCAGCAGCAAGAGCCCAAGCTTCTCTTATAATCTCTTCATCATCAATTAAAACAATTTTATTATCAAAATCATTGTTCAGTACTATAGCAATCTGAATATAAGGGACATATGATTTAGGAATAATTTTAATGCCTAAATTTTCACAGCGATTTCGAATAGAGCTATCCTCAAAACAACTAGTGACTAACAAAGCTCTATCATTTAATTTAAGCTCTTCTATAATATCTAAACCATTTTTACCATCAAGCAATTCGTAGTCAATCAAGTAAAGTGTTGATAAAAATTGATCTGCTTTATATTGAAAAAGCTCTGAGCCATTACAAAAATGCTTTATTTTAATATTAGAAAAACTTACTAATCTTTCATTCCATGCCTCATGGATTGACGGATCATCATCCAATATTACCACTACAGAATCTTGTTTTATATTTAGCACCTCGCAGAACCAGTCAGGACTTTGGGTTCGAATTAAATTAATTATGATTTTTGTACCAATGTTTACTTTGGAACTAATAACCATCCTTCCATTAAGTTTCTCTATATATTGTTTTACATAGAATAATCCTAAACCTGCTCCATTTTCTTTATTGAAACTGAAGCCTTTCTCTGTAATTTTTGGTAATATATCTGCTGAAATTCCACAGCCATTATCTTCAATAATTAATTCAATATCAGTGTCACTGCATGTTAGAGAAATAATAATAGAGCCATTTGATTTAATGGCTTCAATGCTATTATTAATGAGATTAGATAAAATACGCTTAAAAGAATTAAGATCAATATTGGAAAAACAATGATATGAGTCATTTGAGCCGTTTAAGGTAAAACTAATATTGCTTTTATAATACTCATACCGTTTCTCTGCAACAATATTATCTAAAACGACATAGATTAGCTCAGGAGCTAGGTTATGTTTTAAAGTATCCTCATCTATGAAATTATTTTTTGACTGTATTAGTAAATTATTAGCAATATCATTAATTCTCTTAGCAGCATTCCTTATCATAACACGCTTGTTTTCAGGTAATGAAGTTACATTAAATACAGCGGTGTTTATAGCTGCTAACGGTGAGCGAATATCGTGAGCAACTTGCTCTGCAATATTTTTCCGAATCTCATAATAAGCTTTTTCTTTTTGTAATTTGATTATTTCGCTATGTTCCTCAATAAACCTAACAGCTATTTGCCTATATTCCTCAATACCAATTCTTGATAAATCAGGATCATTATCTTTTTTCTGTGAAGAAATAAATTTAAGTAAATACCTTGTATTATTTGCTATAGATTTCCTCATTGATAAGAATAAAAATAGAAAGTTAAATAAAAATATGCCAACAACTATCAATAACATAAATAAGAAACTATACGATACAGGCATTGAGTAAATTGAATTATATAACTTTTTAGCTACAACATATCCAATTATTTTATCATCTATCTTTATAGTTGTTACTCCTGAAAATTGGCCATTATCTCCTCTACAAACGAGTAAGCTACTGCCTTGAATTGACTGACATGTTCCAAGATTTTCTAGCGTTTGTGGAAATGCAATAAATTTTATTGAGTCTAATTTTCGTTCGTTTTCAAGATTGTAGAGAGTCAAATCTAGTGCATCTTTATTGTTTAGAAGTTGATATCTTCCAATTTCCTCCGTTGTAAACGAATCATTTATGATAAGATTCTTATATAGTGTATTGATTTTAATAATCTGAAAATAGTTGTGTATTAATATAAGAAATAATCCAAAAACAAAAAACTGGATTACAGCTGAATATGCCATCTTTTTTATAAAAATTGATCGGATTGATTGGCTTTTATTTTTCATATTTATATCCATTTTTATTAACGGACAAAATAGTAAATTCTGCTGACCTTTGAAATTTACCATCTTTTAAATATGCTCCAGTTATTCCAGAGTAATTAACTTGAAATATGTGATTGGTATCAATGAAGCCAAATTTACTTAAGCAGGCTAAAATAATCTTCATCGCATCGTAAGTGTAGGCAGCTAACACTGTAGGTTTATCACTATATTTTTTGGTATAGATATTTTCAAATTCTGCTAAATTATAATTTGGTTTTATAAAATCTAAATTACGAATAAAATAGGATGTAATTTCTTTATTCTTTAAACGTATATAAAAAGTCTGGCTTACTGAGGAGCCAAAATTTTCTGTGCCAATAAATACGGTATTATGATTATTCATAATATCTGCAATCTTTGCGGATGCTATCGCTCCTGACAATAGGAAAACGAAGTTATATTTCTTATCCTTTAAAAATGTAGTTAGTTTCTCTATTACCCTATTATCATTTTCTAAAAAATCAAAGGTATCATATTTAATAGAATCATTACTTAGAGCCCACGTATAAACTTCTTTATACTTTAGCATCTCATCTCGATTAATCTCAGTAATTAATAACACATTGTCTATTCTACTAAAATGAGCATGTAAGAAGTTCATCATTCTCTTACATTGATAGTCATAACTTGGCATAAATATAAAAACATTCTTAGGTAATTTATCGGCTTGAGTAGTACTAGCATATGAGGTAAATATTGGTATTTTTTCATTTTTCTGAACTTTAATAGCTAATAAAAGATCAGAGAGATATTCAAATCCAATAATTGCCGAGCATCCATCTCGTTTCATTTGTCGGTATATCTTTATCGGCTCTAACGGCTTATTATCATAAAAATAATTTTTAATACGTATATTATTGGAGGAACCACTTTGCTCTAAGGCAAGCGATACTGAATTTTGAAATGACTGGCCATAAGATGTTAAGTTACCAACAACTCTGCCTGTTAAACAAATTTTAACTTCCGAGGCACCAATAGCGGTAGCCCAGTTTAACAGAGAAATAAATAATAAAATTATTTTAGAAAGACTGAACAAATTCATTCAGAATCTCGCTAAAATATTCATTCTCTTCTATATGCGGATAGTGAGCTGACTTGTAAAAAGTGGAGATCTTTACATCTGGCGCCAATGCTGTTTCCTGTCCATTCATAATAAAATCGTGAAACCCATTGATCCACAATTTAGGTATATCTAGCTGGTTAATATCTACAGAAAAATTAGCTTCACTTGAATATAGATCTTTTCTCACCGTAAGGAATGTCTCCATATTAATAGGCAGATTAATTATCTGCTGAACCTCTTGAACCATTTTAAATTTTTCTAAATTAGCCCAGTATAAATACGGTCTGTTCTTATTCTCTTGAAATAGTGGCGTTAATTGTTCTGATATTTCCCATAATTTATTTAGATCAAAGCTATTTATATTAAATATTTTATTGTATTGATGTGGGTTATTTTGTTTTAAATAGGATAAATCGAGCATTAAATTATTTAATCTAGGTATCAATATAGAGCTTGCTGTCGATACAAAAACACCAGGAATAAGTGATAAATAACTCTTATAAAAATCAAAAAGTAATTTTGCGCCATAACTATGTCCAACTAAGGCATTAATATTCAAATCATGAAAAGCTGTTAAATAGGAGATTACCTTTTGCAAATCATCTATATTATCCTGATGTGAAACAACTCCTGCTAATCGCTTTGATTTACCGCAATTTCGTTGATCATACAATATGATATTGTACTCTAACGAAGTAAACAGTTCATTCTTTTCAATAAGATATTCGTTAACGCCACAATTAAAGCCAGGCCCCCCATGAATAAAAAGAATATAAGGACTTTTTTTATTTTTTGTAAACTTAACTATATAAAATTCAGGATGATATAAGATGTCCTTGTTAAAACTACTCATAAAATATAATTTTAAACTCTTATTGTTATTTGGATATTATTGAGCGCACTATAAATGATTTTTTTCTTTATCGATACATTAATTATTACTTAGGTTTTTAGTAATTATTCAATTCATTGTAGTCTATGATAATGCTTCTTATTTGCGGACATAAATTAGCCACCTATTCAATTATGCCCTATGAAAAGGAGCTCGATGATAATTTTTATATTAATTTTATAAAGCCATTAACATAAAATTTTAACCTTACAGTACATTTACTTAAAAGTTCGCCATGTACTTTTGAAATAACGAACCTAAGCAGGCTTCTTTGATATTCTTTAATTGAGAAAGTTTTTTCTCGGAATGAATTGTCCCATTTGTCCCAATAAAAAATAATATTCTGGGACAGCTCTAGCTCAATGTTTATAAGGTTGTCCCAAGTGTCCCAGTTGTCCCACTATTTTTATTTAATGCTTAAATAAAATTTAAAAATTACCTCGAAATAATATGCTTATTAATGTGAAATCTTAATGCAGGGTTGTTATGTCACTTTAATTTTTAAGTTATTGATATTTAAATATAAAAGTCTGGATAATTCGTAATAAGACCCTGGATAATTCGTAATAAGGCGTAATTTCTGCCTACTAATTCGTACAAAGAAAGAAACTTTACATGTTAAAAATTGTACACTAGAAAAAACAAGAGCCTCCGAAGAGGCTCTGCGCCCTAGGAGAGAAGTCCTAGGGGAAGTTTTATTCATTATATTACTAACTCTTTTAAACTATCTAATTGACTTGCCATATTTCTAATCAAATGATCAGTAATTCGCTGCATAGGTTTTCTTAACCGCTCCACATCTCGCATAATGTATCCTGCCGTCACATCATTAGTCATTTTATGATTAAGCAGACGCTTTAAAGCATAAGCTGGCAAATCAAGGCTTTCAGCAATGGTTGCGAAGGTTCGTCTTAAATCATGAATAGTAAATGGAATACCTGATAGCTCAGCGACTTTAAGCATAGCTTTCCTTGGTTCTACAACATGCCCCGTTCTACTAGGTGCTGGGAAAACAAATTCATTCGTTTTAAATTGTTTTCTTCTTAAGAATAAGTCATAAAGAAAATCAGTTAGAGGTAATATATGCGTTTCTCTATTTTTAGTATCCTGCACCGTAAATGTTTTGGCTTTGAAGTCAATGTCCTGCCAGCATAATGACGCTGCCTCCATTCGCCTTAAACCAGTAAAAAGAATAAGTAAGAAATAATCTTTCCACATCATGGCTTGTGGGTAGCTTTCTTGTTCACCAAGTTTGGTTAAGCCTTCATACCAAGCAGCAAGCTCGTGATTTTTAATCATGGTATTTTTACGATCTACTCTATACCAACTTCGAGTGTGCGATAGGTATTCAACGGGATTGATGGCGATAATCGGTTGGCCATTTTCAAGCTGGTATTCGTGCACTGCGAAATTAAAAACAGCGCGTAAAACTCGCATGGCATAATTTGCGCGCGCTTTACTGTTGGTTTGCCCATATTGTGCATGGCGTTTAGCAATCATTTCTCTGGTGATATTAATTAAGGGCTTACCTAACCAATCAGGAATAACTTGTTTTAAAACGCTTTGATAATCTTTAATGGTTAATAACTTTAAATCTTTGCGCGCTCTAAGGTAGTCATTAAATACTTGCTGCAGCGTTAGAGATTTAATTTTGTTTGCTTTCTTTTCAGCAATGGGGTTACCGCCTTTCGCAATTTGGCCTAATACATGTTTTGCTTGCTTTCTTGCCTCTTCAGCAGTTAGCTGACCAAATTTACCTAGCGTGATGCGTTTCACTTTATTAGCAATGCGCGTTTCTACAATAAAGCTTTTTACCCCGCTGCCAGTCACTCGCAATGCAAAGCCTTTTAATTGTTCATCTCGATAAAAAACTTGCTCTTTTCCTTCACTAGGTTTGATTTTATCAATGACCGATTTAGTGAGCTTGATTGCCTTATTATTTTCCATAAAACTTCCTTTAAAAAACCTTTAACTAAAATCTCATGTAGACGCCATGTAGACAGATTATTTAAAATGTATTAAAAGTTAAAAAATTCAAATAATGCATAATGTATTTGATTTTAAAGGAAAAATAAAGGAATTTAAAAGTTCGTGAAAGGTATTAAAAACGGCTAAATTAGGACTGAAAATCCTTGTGTCGGTGGTTCGATTCCATCTCTGGCCACCATTAAATCCGTTTTAAATCAATCAGTTACATTAAACATCTCGAAACCTTAAAAATCTGGAGCCGTTCCCATTTACAAGGGCAGCTTTCATCTCCTTTTCGATCGCTAAATCAAGGGGTTAGTTTATACTAACTTGATTAAAGTGCCCCCCTTAAATGGTGTAGAGCCTAACAATGCCTACCTGTTAATAAAAAACCATTTAACCAGGTTGATAAAATAATTTACATTAATATAATGTAGCCTCTCTTATATAAATTACATGTTTCGTAGAATAACAACAAAAGGCTATCCCATGACTATAGAGCTTCTTTTTGCAGCTGCACGTACTAATAATACCGACCAAATTAAACAGCTTGTTAATAGCGGTGTAAATATTAATCAAATTGGATTAATATCAAATGAAGATAAAGAAAAGTTTAAATTAAATTCATCCATTGTAATTGAAGGTATTACTCATTTAACTACAGTACATATTGCTTGCTTATATGGTCATTTAGAAGCGCTTAAAACCTGTATAGCGTTAGGCGCTAATATTAATATTCACTGCGGTATCTCTGCAACTCATTGTGCTATTATAGGCGGTAATGGTAATAGTGTAAAAATGTTAGACGTTCTTATAGAAAATGGCGCTGATTTGTTTACTACTGTAAATGCCTCTATACGTGGCTTACCTACATTCTTTAATCAAAGCAATCAAAAGCCTACTAAAACTATAAATTATAATAATTTAGATGACTTATTAACGACTATTACTGAAAAAGACTGCGATATTTCAAAATTTATTCAGGCAGGCGCTTTAACTAAAGATGAAAAAGGTTCCTGTCTTTATCAAGCTTTAGCTTTAAGACATTTACAACAGATTAATCAATTACTTGCTGCTCATGTCAATGTAAAAGAAAAACACTATTATGCTGCAGGACTTTCAAGAAAAATTAATAATAACTCAAATGAAATCTATAATTTATTACCACAAAATGCCATAACACCTAATAATTCTGATACACAGGAAAATTCTGCACTTACAGCCTTAATTCAAGTTATAAAAGATAATAAACAAATAAGTATTAAAACTCAGTTAACACCAGAACTTATTCAACAGGATGTGAAAGGTTCTTGCTTATATTTTGCCTTACTAAATAATAATCAGTCTGTAGCTATTGAGCTTCTTAAAGCAGGTGCCTTGGTTAAAAATAAACATTATTATGCTGCAGGTATGGCAAAGAATGGGAAAAAATTATTTGAAATCTTAAAAGATAGCCAAGCTGAGCATGAGCCTAATTTTAAAAGTGAAAAGCCCCATGAAATCTTAGGGGTTAGTCAGTATGCTTCCGAAGAGAAAGTTAAATCTGCCTATAAGAAATTAATAATAAAGTATCATCCCGATAAATTAAAAGAAAGTGAAACTAAGGAAATTAGTACAAAAATAATTAATGCCTATAAAGCCCTTAAAAGTGAAAATAGCTCCTTCGCTACAAATTTTGGATTTTATGCAAGTAATCCTTTTACTTTAAACCAGGGTTCATCAACAGATTATAAAACAACCTATAGCCCTAATTAATTTATTGTTCATAGCTATTAATTACAGTATTTAAAGGAGAAGGAAAAATACTGGAATTAGGTGATAAAACTACTTACGTGAATTTTGCGTATTTCAGCTAGACATCGTCCACCGAAATACGCCATTTATAGTGATTTACCGCAGAGCGGTGTCTAGACAATTTCAAAGCAATTTCTCGGATTGATAGACCCATCTCACGATAAATATAAAATCGACGTCGAGCTCGAACTGATAAATGCATATAATGGCTCATGCGGCAGCCGGCGTAGCCTGGGAGAAGGGCGCAGCCCGTATCCCAGGTTTACCTTTAACACCAATTACTCACCAAACTCTCCTCTCATGGAAGCACCTCCCCAATTCTTATCTAATAACCCAAACTGAACATAACGATGAAAACTGGAATAAAGCCATTCGTTAGCTGTGGCAACATACCCATGCTTTACAGGGTTAAAATGAATATAATCCACATGCGCCTGCAAATCTGATTCATTGCGTATTCGGTGCTCCCAGAACCTTCGCTGCCACAGATGATATTCTCCGCGCTTATCGGGTTTTATAGTAAAGCCCGACTTGATAAGACCTTTTGTAAAATAAGATTTAATCTGATGCCAGCGCAACGAGTAATTAACATCTTCATCAGGCAGACTCCAAACGGCATGCATATGATCTGGCAATACAACTATAGCTTCCACATGGAAAGGGTATTTGCCTTTCACATGCCGAAATGCATCACCCAACAGATTAATATGACAGGTTAATAATTTGGATTTCCGATTTCTCAACGCAATTGTAAAAAAATAAGTCCCACCAGGGGTAGTGTCTCGACGGTAATGAACCATTATAAATGATGAGGTTGGTGTTTCCTGGTAGTATTTTATAGCAAGTCTTGACTTCAAAAAACTCATTGAAAACCCGGGATACGGGCTACGCCCTCCTCCCAGGCTACTTGCTGTTAGGAATAAAAATGAAGAGCAGTTGTTAAGCAGCTTTAATTTTGGTGGACTGTTAGAAAATTTTATTTATATGGAATTGCTTAAACAAAACAGCTGGGCCGAAGAACAAGTCGACCTATTACATTTTCGAGATAAATATCAAAATGAGGTCGATATTGTTTTAGAGCGAGATAATCATCAAATCATTGGAATTGAAATCAAAGCCTCAGCAACTATTAGCACACATGATTTTAAAGGCTTGATAAAACTAGCGGAGTTTAGCCAATCTAAATTTCAATATGGCGTGCTCTTTTATTCTGGGAAAGAAATACTTCCTTTCTCGCATGATGGAATTAAGTTATTTGCTTTACCAATGAGCTTGTTTCTCAAATAATTTTTTTTTTAAGATCAATAAATTTAGATCAACAAAACAATTAACTAAAAAGGAGGATGATCACAATAGTAAGTTAGCTTGTTTTTACCTACCCATTTATAGATTGGAAAAGATGTTAAACTATTATTTACGTAATAGTTTGTATTTTCTACTTTTGTAAATATGACCCCTACAGACGATGCACTAGGCGGTGGATAACTAATAGGCATTGTACTACTAACTTCACTAGAAGAAACGCTACTTTGATCACTATCACTTGAAGAGATCGATTCTTCATCATTTGTATCTGTAGAAATAGTGCCCTCTTTCCCTGTATAAGGGTTAATATTTCCTTTCGTAGACCAATTATCGCTAGTTGTATTATTAGGCGAACTTCTGTAATGCGGCTCAACATAAGTTCCATTACTTTTTTGATAGCCTTTTACATATACATCTCCGAAAATTAAAGAGCAATAAAAAAATACAGATATAAAAAGATATTTTCTCATATTTAGCTCAATCTATATCTTTAATTAAGTATAGTCTGCTAAACACCAGGAGCGTAATAAACCATAGACTAAACAAAGTTAGAATCGTTCATAAGTAGTAACTCTAGGCTTAAATTCGAACGTTAAGTATTTTGTAGCTAACTTGTTATCCTGCCTTAATAAGTACATTTTTCTAGTCCAAAAACTTCTTTCATTGAAAATTAAGCTTTTGATTAATTTTAGAAATTAAAATCATGTTCAAATACTAGACATCTATTTAATCAAATGATCAGTAATTCGCTGCATAGGTTTTCTTAATTGCTCCACATCTCGCCTACTGTCGAAGCTCACTTCAATAATATGAATTAACACAACGATTAAGTGGATTCCATCTATCACATCCTGATTTTATTCCATAACTCTGACTAAAGATCCCTTAAAATAAGCTGACAGTCCATATAATTACCAGATTAAATAAAATTTGTCATGCAAGATCATTTAATATAGAATTCGGCAAAATTGTTCAACAGCAAAGCATATTATCCTAATCTAGGTAGTTATTATCTAGAGGCATATATGTTTTAGTTAAATCGATAGTGAATCTTCATTTAAAAAGAGAGAATACATATGGCTTTAGCATTTTTTATTAGCAGTATTGGTGATAGTGACTTAGCTAAAAAAACGATTGAGCACTTACAAAGTACAGGTTTTAGTGATGATTTGTATGTGATACCGTTAACTTTAGTGGCTAAAGATCGCGTAAAAGATTTAACTTTTAAAGATAAATTACATCTAGCTAGCCTTGATACAATAACTGAAAAGCCCAATATTTACACCTATAATCGCTTAAACCAAGACCAACTTATAAAAGTCAGCGAGTTTGTCGCTGCCCAGAACATCACCAGTTGTTATTTTGGTGTTCCTTCTGCTGTTGATGAAGAAAGTGCTTATCAGCTAGTTGAGGTTATTTCACCCTCTATCCCTTGTACTATCGCTTATGAATATATGTTTAAGCCCAAAAACCATCCATTTTGGGAAAAATATATTAATACTTTGGCAACCCTACCAAATTGTCAGTTCGCAACACCTTTAAAGGCAGCAAGCACTGATATCTTAACTGTGAATGCTGGTGCAAATGTCACTGAAATTGGCCATTTAAGTATTGATCGCGCCTTAACAGCAAGTCCGCCAACTGATAATCAGGCCACAAGAGAAAAGTTACTCTTAAATGAGGCAGATGAACTACTTTTTATTTCCGGTACTTCGCAACCTATTGACGTTGATATGGTATTTGTCGAGGCGCTTTTAAACGAATTACAAAGTGGTAGTGAGCATCCACATATGCAAGTTCGCTTTGGCATTCATCCAGGGCAAAAAGATCTTATAAATTATTGTGAGAAGTTATTCTCTTTATGCGATCAGTTTATCGGAGTAGAGAATCAATTTAAAATCATTCTCCCAGAGGCTATAAAACAGACTTTGCTTAAAGAAAACGAAGAGCAATTTTCTAAATTAATTCAAAGTAAACGCTATATTCTTGAAGCGGAAGTTAAAGGCCCTGATGCTTGTGCGGCTGCTCTTAAAGTTGGCCAAGCTGTTGCAGGCGCATTAATTAATGAGGAGGCCGTAAAAGGGAAAAAGCCCTATTGTCATGATAAAGGTGTAACACCTTATTTATCAGGTCGTTTATTTGCTAATAATATACACTTACTTTTTAGTGAGAAAAATATTCCACCCGTCACGAAGCAAGATTTGGATTTACCGGATGAATCTGCTCCACAATTAATGGCGAAATTGTTACTACGTACCTAAGTTAATGGTATACGTAACTTAATCTATTTAACTAAATTAAATAAGATTTGAAAAAATTGCTGTTAACTTTGCGTCACTGAAGATTTATCTACAGTGGCGCAGAATTTTTTAATTAATTCGCTCCAATCATTATTAGTAATGAAGTATGGCTTCATAGAGTAATGAAAATACTTTTTATAAAAAAAGCGAAAGGTTAAAATGATTTAGAGTTACTAAAGTGAAATATCTTCAAAAATGAATAAAAATTAATCATAAAGAACTAAAAAAACTAAAAAACTCGTATTTCAATTTATGGATTTTCTTAATATTACCTTAATTAACTGCTTGTATACTACCGCCTATTACTTGCTGGGATTAACTGCGTATTAAAGGAAATTAATAACTAAAACAGCATAAACAAGGGAAGTAAGCACGCTAAGCGAAATATTCCAGCTTATTAAACTTAAGTTGGAGCCCAGTATGCTTTCAGAAAAAAATGCAAAAAAATTTATACAATCTACTTATAAAAAATTGTACAGTTTTTTTCATGAAGAATCTAAACAAGTAACGCAGCTTATCGCGCATAGGGAGATTGACGACTCAGACCCAGGTAAATACCTTCCTATTGATAAAGGAAAAGAGTATTTAAGTGCATTAAGAAAGTCACTTTATACTTACCAATTTAGTAGACATCCCTTTTATGATTATATTGAAGTAGGAATTAATCATATTGTTATTTACCCCCATCCAACACAAGCAGGTCGTAAGCTACTTGCCTGTATGGTAGCTACAATGTGGGATACTAGAAATTACCCTTATTTTAACGTTTATAAGGGTTTATTTGAGACAGACACAGAAGGAGGTGTTGAATTTATTCTTGATCATTCAGGAAATAAATATTCAAACCCTGTTTTTAATTCGCCGCTAAACAGTGCTGCAGAACATGCCCACTTTCACCCTATACAATCCGGCGGCTATCATACCCACTATAGTTATGGATGGCATTTTGCAGGTCTTATGGCTGTACATTCTATCTTAGCATTAGGTGAAATCTTTTTAGAGGAAGGAGAATCTAAAGAAGTTCTCAAACAAGAAACTATCAACTTTTTAGATCAATTTAGCCGTTATGTGGCTACCGTTTTGCTAGGCACATTACCCTTTGATAAATTACAAAATGAAAAAGAAATGCAGGATTTACAAGTTGTTTTAAATTCTATCTACAAACATGGAATTTTTAATCTTTATAAGAGCAGCGATTTATTAGAACTGGCTAAAAACATACAAATCTCTAAGCAGACCATCCAGTTAATTAGAAAAAATTACACTGTCGTAAAGCAAGATGATCCGCTTACAATATTAACTACGTTTATTTATGATTTAAATCACTTCGCTAATAATGTTAAACAAATGATTGCAGCTGAATTTAATAGCCCAGTTAAGCTGTATCGATTTGGTGATCAAGAATCAATTGAACAGCTTTTTAAACTTGCTTGCTGTTTACGTCGCCCTGATACTTCAATTGAGTATCTTGATTATCAAGCTTTACAAGTAAGATATGAAATTTTAAAAGAAAAAGCCGAAGCTCAAGGCCCACACATGCTTACTAAATACGAGCAAACTGAGCTGGAATTTATTTCTAAGGAGTTCAATATAAGGCAACTTAGACAGAAAGCTAATTTAGATAAGAAGGAGCAACTCAGACAGCTTCGCACAGAATTTGAACATCTACTTAGTGCCTTTAACAAAGAAAAATCAATTGATTATTCTAAAATTGATGAGGAGCTAGTAGGCTTTCGAGAGCGTGTAGCAGCACGTTTTTGTGCTAAAGGCTTAGCGTTTACTTGCAAAGAAATTAAAGAGGATGAAGAGCAAGTAAAAATAGTTAACCGGCCAAGTACTCATACAGCACTTGCAGAGATCAATAAAGGATTTAAAAGAAGCCCGCGGGATCAAATTGCTGCGCAGATCTTCCTACAAAGCGTATTATATTTTTCTGCCCAAGGTATTAAACAAGACGAGCTATATCCAAGTTTATGGCCAGTTATTTACGAAGTAATCACATACCACGCCTCTTTACTTGGTATTCCTCTACTAACAACCCACACAATCTATGGCGTGTTAGAACCAAAATCTATGATTAGTTTTGCTGACATGTTGCCAACTATTGCAACAGGGCAGACTAATGAAAGTGATATCACTTATATTGAAGATAGCTTAGTACCTGAGGTAAAAATAAATGCGCATTGGTCAAGTGTTACAGAAAAGCAATCAACAAGCGGCGCTAACCATTGTAAATTGGATATCTTTACTATCCTTGATGATATTGAAGTGCTCAATTTTCCCATCGTTAATGCACAGGCCATTAGCAAAGAATTGTTAGCTGCCTATGGCGTATCCTTACATGTTTTATCAGAAAAACTTTATTACCAAGACAACGTTACCTTACATGCAGCTGAATATGAATTTAACGAGAATTATCTGAAAAATTATGTTTTAGAAGAAAAACTAGGTGGCGGCCTACCCATTCATATGCATAAGTTTACCCATTACCTCGTACCTATGGAGCCAAGCTGCCAAGGGGGCCTTATTTTAGGGCGTCAAATTGGTATTGATAAGTGGTCTTTTATTGCAATTAAATTACCTTACGGCTATGTACTGCAAATTGAGCCTAACGTTATTCATAGTGATGCCTTATGTCAAGGTAGATATACCATTGCCTTAACTTCTGTTAAGGAAGTACAAACTGCCTTATTGAGAAAAAAAGATGGCTCTATCCAATTAATTAATCAATACCCGGCAGAAGTTAATCAGAATCCTATTACAAAGTTAATATAATGAGGCTAGGGCAGAAACCCTATTTCCGCCCCACTATTCTCCCATTATAGCTATGAAATTAAGTGGTTATTTACCAATAAACATGAATAAATATAATTTTAATTAAATCTTCAATGAAATAATTGATATTAATTCTTGCAAGAAGAGTAGCCAATATTATTATTGAATTTTAGATGAGTGCAAAATTATTTAGTTAACAGGCTGATAAAATTGCACTAACAAAATTACCATGAAAAGAAGACCTCCTAAAAAATACCTGTATGTTCTAAAATCTCCCTAGATTCATTTTCCTCTGAAAAATTATTAATATTATTGATGTCATTTCTTAATTCTTCTAAAAGAGTTTCAGTAGGATGTTTCTGATTACTTAGTTTAGCGCTCTGATTCCAAAACCATTTAAGTGATGTCGGCTTTTTAGTCGTCTTAACTGTTGGTAATGTAGTAATCAAATCATTAATTTGCTCGATTATCATGTCCTTACGTATACTAATGAAATTAGGAACTGCAGGGAGTCTCTCATCGAGATAGAGTTCTGCATTCTTTTTTGATGTCTTTAGGTTTTCTAAGATAATTTGAATGACAGGTTCATTCTTAGCTTTAACCTCCCATTTTGTTATGATCTCACCTACTTTCGCTATATAATGTTTTACTATTTGATGAGTTTCTGAACTTTCCGGGTTTAAACTACGCCCCTGGACTATATCATCAAGTGTTAGTTCTTGTAACTGCTTAAAAGTTTTCTCTTTGACCATGCATACATTATTATCTTTTAATATCTGAATGCCAGTAAGAAGATATTTATAATTTTGAAAATCACTATAATCAGCTCCTTCAGATGTACCAGATCGGTTAATAATATCGGTAAATCTTGAACTTATAGCAATACTTAGAGTAGCAATCATCTGGTTGGCAACATCCATTACTTTTTTCTCTTCAGGAGGATTATCATAGAATGTACGCCGAAACGTATCTGGTGTTATTTTTAATACTGTTGCAAACGTCTCTAACATAGAATCAGTTAATTGGCCATAATGGGGGTTTCGATCGCCATTATGTAAATATTTTTGACAATCAACAAACTCATGTAATAGTAAGCCAATTTTGTTAAGAGTATATTCAGCAAAGTTCCCTTTTTTAATTTCGTGCAAATACTCTAAGGCAAACTCGTCAATAGATTTAGTATCAAGAGAAGGCAAATTATTTAAAATACGTCCCAGCGGGCCTGTAGTCTTATTATCATAAGCTTTTTGAAGAAAATTTTGAGCGTCAGCATCAGTAAGAATGAATTCTCTTATATAAGTAGGTATGTTATGCCTGCTAGCATCTGTAATAAATTTTCTTTTATGCTCTTCATAAGTATAAATTTCTGCTTTATGTTCCATTTGCTCTCCTAGAACGGTATGTTAGCCAGGACATGACACACGCCTACTATCACAATAAAAATTAAATAAAGTAAAATAATTTTTTAATTTATTTTGGGCCACCTACATCTAAAGTAGATGAACTAACTTGACTTGCATTAATGTCATCTTTTAACTCTTTTAAAAGAGTAATTTTACCTTCTACTGCTGCCATTTTGCTTTTGCCAGAAAATAAACCTCCAGAAAATCTTCTTTTCTCCTCTTCTAAAGGCTTAATTTTTTCATCAATCAGCAAGCTAAATGAATTTTTTCGTTGGCAAAGATAATCAGGTGTGAGCATTTCTCCCATATCGATAATCATTTGTGCATTCTTTACAGATTTTTCTAACATATCTAAAATTTCTTTAACTATCGGATCTTTTTTTTCTCGCCACTTAGCAATAACTAAGTTGAAGTGTTCTAGAGATTTCTGTACTTGCTCATTAAGAGCAAAACTTTTCATGAGGGTATCGAACGTATACTTTTCTAAGCTCTTAAATGTAAACGTATTAACTGCAGAAGCCATCCCTTTTGCATTTAAGCTAAAGCCACTAGCTAGATATCCATATTGGCTAAACTCTTTGCTCCATGGTTCATTAGCGCATAAATCTATAAAGCGAACGCTCATTGCCATGACTAAAGCAGCTAACATTAAATCAGCAGCAGCCTTAACCTTCTTTTCTTCCACGGGACTACTATACAATTTCTCTTTAACTTCTTCTGGTGTTTTATTTAGCATTTTTGCGAAAGTTTGTAATAGAGAGTCATTTAACTGCCCATAATGCGGATTAGGAATACCCTTATCTAGAGTAGGATTACAATCAACTAAACTAGGCAAAACGTCATAGATCTGTCTTAGGGTGAACGCAGCGAAATCGCCACTTTTAATTGCTTGCAAAAGTTCACTTGCAAAAACGTCAATATCCTTGCCATCGAGTGCAGGTAAGTTATCAAACATACGACTTAGTTGACTTGTTTGACCAGATCCATAAACATCTTCAACACAACTTTGCGCTTTAGGATCTTGAGCAATGAACTCACTTAAATAATCACCTTTATTCCACTTTTCTGGTTGGCTAGCAAACTTTTTTTTATGTTCTTCGTAAGTATATTGCTCTATTTTAGTTTCCATGTAACACCTCACTAAGGTTAATTCAAAAGATAAAATTATAAATTAAACAAATCGCATAAGTTTAATTATCTAACTAATTGATACTTATTTAGCCAATAATTTTATCATAAAGAACTTAAGGCAATATTATTACTTTAGAATCTAGATAGGATAATAAGAGAAAAAATATCTGTTAAATTATTTTAATTTTGTTGCATACCAATTTCTTCCTTTCATAAGATTAGCCCACCATTTTTCTGTCTTTTCATAATTCATTAAAGACCACTGGGGTGGGTTAGTTACTAATGCTTCGCCCATCATTTTTGCTTTTGCTGTCTCTTCAGTAGCAATGGTTGCTTGATAATTTTTCCATTCTTCAATTGTAGAACTACCTAGTTTTTTGCTATTACTTTTGTGTAAGAGCTCATAGAGCTTAATAGCGTCGGTTAAGGCTTTAAGCACACCTGAGCCAGTATGAGGTCTTAAAGTTACCGCTGCATCACCTACAAAAATGATTTGATTATCTATATAAGGTGGTAATTGGAAATCAAAAATAGCTTGAATAAATGGCTCGGATGTCTTATCTACTAGTGCTGCAGCGGATATAGGAAGCACTTTCTTTGCCAATTCTTTAATATAATTAATTTGTTTAACAGATAAACTTCCTCTAGGGAGAGATTGTTTATGCTCTTTCCCATTCTTATCAATTAACAAATCACCTAAAGGCTTACCCTGGCAATTCTCATACAGTACCCAATTTAATAAATTATGCCCTACTTCTTTATCAGGAATTTTATAAAATAAACTATGCCCCTCTTTATAAAAGTAGTAAAACATATGTTTTTCATATGAGTTTATATCTGCTACTTCAGCTTCATTTAATAAGCCACGCCATACTATGTAACCCGCATAGTTTGGCAAAGCAGAAGGCAACAATTGAGAGCGCACAAAAGAATTAATTCCATCCGCCCCGATGATAAATTCAGTCTGGTAAGTGTCTTTTGAGGTCTCTATGATAAAGTTGTTGTTTTCTTTAGTGATAGAAAGTGCCTGAGTTTCTAAACAATAATACTTCTTATTAATGCGCTTAGAGAGATTTTCGTAAACATGCACCCAATTGACGGCCTGAACATTAACAGGTTGCGTCCAAAATCTTATAGATTGGCCATTCTCATTTCTTCTCGAAAATGAACGAGCAGTGATTGGTAAACGTGGCATAGTGTCATCTAGCAAGTCAGATTCTATGCACTGCTTAATAAGGCTCTCTGGTAGAGTTAATCCTGCACCTTGATGGTCAAGGCTTGTTGCACGCTCTAAAATAACAAAATCTATATCCAACCTTTGCAACAAAGCGCCGAGTGCACATCCTGCTATAGAACCACCGACAATGACTATATCTTTTTTTAACACAAAATTAACCCCTTTAAGTTCAATTACTTATATTTTAAATATAGACTGTGCCTAAAAATATCATATTTCTAGTTGATTTCATTGACTAATCCTAATAAAGTCACAAAATTAACTATTAAATTAGGAAAAAAAAACAACTATCCGATTAATTTTTATCCTTTTTCGGTAAAATAATCTTTGACTATGAAGCTTTTTATGCAAGATTCTCGAACCTTTATCTTAGTTCATGGTGCCTGGCATGCTGCTTGGTGTTGGGAATATATAGCTAGAGCACTAAATTTAAGAGGGCAGAAAGTTCTCATGCCTAATTTACCTGGACGTCAATTAAGTGCGAATTGTCCTAATACCATAGGCTTGCAAAATTATGTCACATGCCTTATTGACCTTATAAAGGAACAATCAGAGCCAGTGACACTGGTTGGTCATAGTATGGCTGGTTTGGTTATTTCAAAAGTTGCGGAGGCACTACCTGATGCGATACAAGAACTTATTTTTGTGGCAGCCTATATACCTCAAAATGACCAATCTTTATTCGCAATCGCGCAAGCATTAGAGTCAAACAATCTAACTCCTTACCTTATTATTAATGAAGATTATCAGACGATTTCCCTAAAGCGCTCACCAGATTTAGTGGATATTTTTTTTAATCATTGCAACTCAGTTGATGCTAAAAAAGCCTTGTTTAAATTACAACCCGAGCCATTAAAACCCTTAACTGAGCCAGTCAAAGTTGGTAAAAACTTTGCACGCGTTGCTAAGCGATCTCTTGTATGCCGATATGATCAAGCCCTTCTGTTAACTGATCAATTGCGTATGAGTAAAGCTGTGACTAATAATATTGTATACTTAGACGCCGATCATGCTGCTTATTATTCCGGCGCCAATCAAATTATAGATGCATTACTACTGTGAAGAGAATTTACCTATGCTTAAAAAAATTTTAAATGATTACAGTGTTGCTACTACTTCTCTCCTAGCTAACTATTGGAAGAATGAAGCTAAAAGGAAAGAAAATTGGCCAGAACTAACTCAAAAACAAGGTAGGCGGGATAAGGATCTTTTTAAAGATGAAATGATGTCTCAATTTGTAAATGAAGACATTAAAGAAGAGGCTGAACAGCGACTAGATAAAAGAATGTGGCTTCCGCTTGCAACAAGAACGCGCTTTTTTAGGCAAACTATATCTGATGCAGTCAAAAACAAAGACGTAAAACAGATTGTCATTTTAGGCAGTGGCTTTGATACATTAGCGGCCCGAAAAGCCAAATATAGTGAGCACTTTGGAGTGCGGTTCTTCGAAATTGACCAGCCCCAAATTTTAAAGTCAAAAGAAGAAATTTATGCGGAAAAATATATTAATAAAAATGCCACTTATATTGGCCTTGATTATGTTAAGGATAATTTAATTGAAGCATTAAAAAAGAATGAAATTGATTTTAACAAACCAACTCTTATTCTTTGGGAAGGTAATACGTTTTATCTTGAGAAAGAAGAAGTTATCCAAATTCTTAAGAATTTAGCCAGGCAATTTAGTCATTTAATTATTACATTTGATTATATGCACGCATTAATGCAAACTAAAACACAGACACTAGATTCAGCTGCTAATGAAAAATGTCTAGAAAAAACGCTAGATGAATTCGCTAGCAAAAAGTCGCCTTTTAAAACTTTTTTTGAGCCAGAAGAAATTGTCACTATTTGTGAAGAGTTAGGCATCCACTGTGTTAACCATAAAACAGCAGCAACACTCGCTAAAGATTATCAAGTTGATGAAGAACCTTACTATACTGCAGAGACTTATTCTGTGGCGGCTTTTGAACTACCCTAATGGTTTCCTGCTCACTTTCCTTCAAAGAGAAAGGCTACTTTCTTTATGTTAAAACTAGCCTTTCTCTTATGTAAACTACATTATTTTTTTATTGGTATTGCAACGCATCATTTGTAGACTCAACCTTCGTAGGCTCAACTGCTGGGGAAAATATGATTGTATGTTTTGAGTCTACTAAGATATCATTTCCTCCTGTTTGCCCTATCTGAGGAGCTACTGATTGCTTATCATCAAGAAGCCCTAGTGGGCCGCCAGGGCCATAAGAGCCTCCACCAAATCCCTTTTTATTATCCAAGCTTGGCTCTTTGTCTTTTTCATTTCCAGATTCAGATGTACTAGCTGACTTAGAACTCACCTTTTCAATAAGATACCTAACCCCGCTTACACAAAGCTGGCCAAACTTTATAAGTAAAGCAATAGCACCAGGGGCAGCGCCAATAGCAGCACCAATTCCTGCGCCAATTGCAGTACCAAAACCAGGAAAGATAAATGTTCCTATCACAGCACCAAGACCTGCACCAACTAAAGCGCCCGTACCCATAAGCGCAGCACCCGCTTTAGGGTTTCCAGTAAAGGCATGAACAAGGCCACTAAAACCTAAGCTTACCGTAAGCCCTGCGCCTGCGCCAAGCGCCGCTCCAATAGCAGTTCCTATACCTGGAAATATAAATGTTCCTATAGCTGCGCCAATGGCTGCGCCTACTCCCATAGAAGCTAAAACACCTGCCGCGGTCGCTTCCACTTTACGCTTTTTTACTGTCTCATAAATTGACCAGCCAGTTGCACCTAAAGCGCCACCACCGCAGGCACCAATGATACCTAAAGCCATTGTTCCTATAACAGGAAAAATAAATGTACCGATGAGTGCCCCGGCACCACCACCAATTATAGCACCTAAGACTGGCCCTAAAAGAAAATTACGTAAAAATGTAGCAGGCCTTGCTGCTGCTTTTTTGAATTTAGCCCATGTACTTACGGGCTGAGGATGTTTATTCTCCTCTTCAGAAGATATAATCTTGTTTTTCAATGCATTTGAACGTCGTTGAGCCATCTGTCTTAAGCGCTCTACATTATCAAGCATTTCTTTAAGTTGTTTTTTATTTTCAGCATTAGCATAGGGGATTTTATCTTGTTCTTTTTCATTTTTATGATGTACCTCACAGCGTAACCCTATAACTTCATAGTATGTTTTTAATATAAGACTAATAGCGTTTGCATCTTCCTGAGGTAAATCTATTTTGCTTTCATTTATTAATTTTATAGTCCCTGGAACTGTAAGGTGTGAGCCATCGTTACTGTATAAACCAAATTCCTCACGCAAACCCATGAAAATAAAATCGATAGGGCGAATTATATGGGACTTAATGTCAATAGTTTCAGGATTTTCTGCAGGTGCTGGATAATCTTTAATAGCTTTATCATAAAGCGCGTGAGGAGTAAAGTGACGGTTTAACTTAGCACTACCTCTAATTTTATTTTTTAATTGATTCCCAAGTTCATAATTTCCAAATATGGGAAGCGAAGACATAATTGAACGAACGGTTGGTGGAGCATCAACCTCCTCACCTTTCTCTAATAGGTTAAATAGCGTATCAGGTGTGCCAGTAAGAGTGGCTGGATTCATTCCAATAGGATCAGGGTAGCATTGATTCTCAGTAAAAAAAATACGGGTACATAAATTATTTAGTCCCTGAAATACTCTTTTTACATTCTCGATATCCTTTTCATCTTGAAGAAGAACAAAAGCATCTAAATCACTAAATGGCGTGGCTTGAGCTCTAGCAAGCGAGCCGGCAAAATATACTTCCATGCCTTTTGGAACCGTTACTCCGAAAGCCTCGAAAGCCTCATTAATCATTTTCTTATATAAATTACGAAAATGAAGTTGCCACTCTTGCCACGCAAATAATTCCTCTCTCTCTTGTAGCCTTTCCTTAAATTTATTAAAAAGCTTTAACGCGTTAATATAGCTTTCTAATTTTTCAATATCCGCCTTCTCAGTTAACGCAGCTAAATCCCTAATGTCTATATATAGCTCAGGTATTTGGATCTCTTGTTCCTCTTCTTTACCATCAGATACTCTATCTACCTCACGCATTTAACTCTCCAATATGCTTTAAATTAGAACAAGTCTATAAAAGCCTTAAAATATTTAAATATCATTATACTAATTGTATATTAAGCTAACATTAAGGGCTATTATATCATTTTTAGATTATTTTTAGTACAAATTTATAATTTTATTTATAGAAATAAAAAATCATGAAATTTCGAAATTTAAAGTGAGTTACTATTTAACTACTTATATAGTAGATAAATTTATTTTAGTTTGTTACTGCTCTAACTTGCTCAGGCTTAATAAGACTAAGCCTGTACCACAATAATTCAACACTTCTAGCTTTAAAATTTAAAGAATACCTTTAACTTATATTAAACCACCTGCCCTGCTGCCCACCCCGAAGACCATGCCCATTGGAAATTATATCCACCTAACCAACCTGTTACGTCTAACACTTCACCAATAAAAAATAAACCAGGTACTTTTTTTACTTCAAACGTTTGAGAAGAGAGTTCATTGCAGTCTACTCCTCCGAGCGTAACTTCCGCCGTGCGATAGCCTTCCGTAGCATTAGGTTTGATTGACCAGTTTTGTAGGATTTGGGCAATTTCTTGTAGTTGCTTAGTGCTAAACTGCTTAATAGGTTTATCTAAGGGATAATATTTATAAAAGACTTCCACAATACGCTTTGCAGTATAATTGGCTAATATCGTTTTTAAAAAGCTATCGGGTGAGAAAGTTTGAGCTTGGTGTAGTTTATGATATAAATCAAAATCGGGTAAAAATTTAATAAATATGGATTGTCCTGGTAGCCAGTAAGATGAAATCTGCAGTATGGCAGGCCCGCTTAGTCCCCGATGGGTAAAAAGGACCTGCTCTTGAAAAGCCATATCATTACAACTTACTAATCCTTCCATGGCATTTCCTGTTAAGGCTGATAAATATTCCTTATCTTTCTCATGAAGGGTAAAAGGTACAAGTCCTGCTCTCGTCGGATAAACATGTAAGCCAAACTGGGTGGCAAGTTGATAACCAAAAGGGCTTGATCCTAACGTTGGAATAGATAAACCGCCTGTGGCAACCACTAAAGAATCGCAATAATAAGTATCTTGCTGGCACTGCACAACAAATTGCTTCTCTTTTTTATTTATTGATTGGATAAATTGATTTAATTTAATCGTTACTTTACTTCTTTGACATTCTGCTAATAGCATTTCAACAATTTGCTGTGATTTTTCTTCACAAAATAATTGACCTTGAGTCTTTTCATAAAAAGCAATCTTATGGCGTTTGACAAGATCAATAAAATCCCATTGAGTATAGCGACTTAAAGCCGATTTACAAAAGTGTGGGTTATGCGAGATAAACTGGTCTGGACTTGCATATAAATTCGTAAAATTACACCTCCCACCACCTGACATCAAAATCTTTTTACCAGGCTTATTGCTTTTATCAAGAATTAAAACCTGTCGACCGCGTGCACCCCCCTCAATAGCGCACATCATGCCAGCAGCACCCGCGCCCACAATAATAACATCAACTTTAATCATGAACTGCTAATAATAATCACATTGGACATATTGTAACATAAGGCTAGCGAGAGATAGTTATACACGAGGGCCTGTTAACGGTTACTCTACGAACCTTAAGTGGCGTCATTGTTGCATGAATAATTAGAAAACTAATGATGGTCAAATTGGCCTTATGTCATCCTCGCGGAGGCGCAATGCTGTCCGGATAAAGAAAAAAAGAGGTTGCACATCCTTGATAAAGCGCAAAGAATAGCGCCCTAAATCCCCATTTAGGTCAAGGATGTGAGTTGTGAAAGATAGCGTATTTCAACAATTAATGAAACCCTTAAGTAGTCGTTTAATGCAAGCATGTGTTAGCCGTTTTCATTCAGATTATGCCTATGAGAAGTTTAAGACCTATGAACACCTGCAAACGATGCTTTATGTGGACTTAAATCAAATCAGCAGTCTAAGGAGCTTAGAGGTTTCGATTAATAACCACTGTATCGGGTTAACCACAAAAGTTTGTCGTTCGACGTTAAGTGATGCTAACCGTAAACGCCAAGCGGATTGTTTTTTATGGCTCTTAGAGCAGCTATTAGTGTTATTACCTAGGAAGAAAAAAGCTGAATTTGGCAAGGTTGTTCGCTTACTTGATAGTAGTCCTATTCAACTTAAAGGACATGGTTATGAGTGGGCTAAAGCCCATGCCACCCAACGCAGCGAAGGGTTAAAACTTCATGTTGAATACGATTTAGGTTTACAGGCACCGATTCGAGTTCGCTTGAGTTCTCCCAATGTCAATGACTCATCGATGGGCAAAGTATGGCCTATTGAGTCAGGGACCGTCTATGTCTTTGATAAAGGTTATTGTGATTACAATTGGTGGTGGCATATCCAGCAACAAGGGGCTTTTTTTGTCTCAAGATTAAAAACTAATGCCGCCGTTAAAATAGAGCAGGTGTTAGAGACACAACAAGACTCGTCTATCTTGCAAGATACCCTCATCCGATTTACAAATTAAGACCAAGAGGCGGTAAAAAGAATCTCTATCGCGCACCTTTGCGGCGAATCTATGTCAAACGTCAAGGTAAAACACCGCTTGTCATCATCACCAATCTGCTTAATCAACCCGCTGAACAACTCGCTAAACTTTACAAAGCAAGATGGGACATTGAACTTTTTTTTAAATGGATAAAGCAACATCTAAAAATAAAAAAATTCCTTGGAAAATCGCACAATGCTGTCAAAATTCAACTCATTACCGCCATCATCGCTTATCTGCTGGTCTTTCTTTTCAAACACACTAACATTCTCTCTATGCCTCTTTATTTAATGATGGTCTGGATTAAAGTGCAGTTAGAAAAAACAGGGACGCTAAGTAGAAAAACACTCAGCATTAAAGTCGCACCCCTTAAAGTAACCGGAGACTGCTTTTAACCGGACAGCAGTGCGTGCAAGCGGGGATCTATTCATCAATTAGCACTAAGGTTAATTTTTAGATGGATTCCCGCCTGCGCGGGAATGACATTAGTATTTGGAATGATGTTAGTTATTTGAGAGCATTGTTTCGTTATTTGATCAATGCCAGACAAGCCGCAGAACGTAAAAGGTTTAATTATTTTGAAGAAAATGAATTATTATAGACACTAGTGTTGATAAAAAAATATTCACTGATTATGATAAAGGACTTTATTCTCAATTAGGCTATAAAAATGGATTTATCTACTTCTCAAATTGAATTCTTTAATGATAATGGTTATTTAGTTATTAATGACTTCTTCTCGCAATCAATTTGTGAAAAATTAAAAGATCGTATTCATTGGATTTTAGCTAATCAACAACATGCCATTCCTGCTACCATCTTTTCAACTCATACTAACGAACATGCGCGCACTGACTATTTTTTAAACTCTGGTGATAAAATTCATTTCTTTTTTGAGCCTGATTCTTTTGATAATAATGGCCAGTTAAAGCAGCCTTTAGAAAAATCTCTAAATAAAATTGGTCATGCCTTACACGAATTAGATCCAATTTTTAAAGAACATTCTTACGATTTGAGATTAAAAAAGATTTGCCATCAGCTTCATTTTCAAAAACCAAGTTTGCTGCAATCCATGTATATTTTTAAACAACCTAATATTGGCGCAGAGGTTAATTTACATCAAGATAGCACCTACTTACATGCCGAAAATAGTGAGGTTTTAGGTTTTTGGTTTGCCTTAGAAGATGCCACCATACAAAATGGCTGTCTACAAGTTATTCCAAGCCCTACTTCAACTCCACTAAGTAAGCGAATGATTCGTAGAGGCAATGAAATTTATTTTGAGGACTACCATCGGTTAATTTGGCAAGAAGAAAATTGTATTCCTTTAGAGGTCAAACAAGGCAGTGTGATTTTGTTGCATGGCCGCCTCCCTCATAAAAGTAATGCCAATTTATCTCCTAACTCTAGGCATGCCTACACATTACATGTGATTGATGCTGCTTTTCCATATCCTGATTCAAATTGGCTACAAAAGCCTAAAGGATTGGTGGACTGGCATTAGAAATAATTTAAGACCCAAGTTATATTGTCTCGGAATGCAAATTTTTTCTAATCTCAACTAAGCGAATTAGCGCATGTAAGTAAGCGACGAGATTTTCTTCTTCAGTAATAGAAAGAGGCTCTTTAAATTCATTTGATAACACTGCTGATATAGCTTCCTCTAATTGCATTTTCACTTCAATCTCTTCTACAATTATTGAATCTTGATATAACACAGCAACTGTTTGCTCGAGCTGCACTAAATTTATTGAGAGTTTAGCCGCTGTTTGCTCAGCTTGATCTTGGTTAATGGTATTTAGAATATTTTTTAATGACATATTTAATAATACTGAAGCCCTAAAGGTGTTTATATATTCTGTTAGTCTTCTCTGCTTATCAGTATTTAACGTTTCATTAGATAAGGTATCTATCAGGCTACGACATAACCAAAATAGGTTAGTTAGATCATATAAAATACCGCCTTTTCGTAGTGTTAAAACAGTTATGCAATTATGAAATAGATAGCGTTTTAATTTATTAAGCTGCCTTCGTAACATAGCTATTAAATCAGTACGCCAAATCAAATTCCCTACAATAAAACTTGCCATAATCCCCATAATAACACCTGCCAGACGTTCTAATGGTGCTGCTATCTCAACAGGTGGACCGCCAGCTTGAGCTAAGGTTATTAGCATAGCTACATTCGCTTGTAATCCTAAATAAGAATAAGCTGTAGACTTAAAAGAAAGATAGCTAAATCCCCAAGCAGTAAAAAAGATAATAATGATTAGAAGATAAAAATTTAAAGGCAGCCAATACATAATTGAAAGTGGAATGCTACCACCAGTTAAAGCCCCTAGAAAACGCAATATGCTGGTATTTTTCATCTCAAACAAATTCTTTTTAACTGAGATGATAATACTGCTAATAATACCCACAAACCCGCCAGGCCAGTCGCTTATGATCCATAAAGATAATGCGATTAATGCAGTTAATCCAACTTTTATACTATGCATTAATACATCAGGATCATTGCGCAATTGCTGTTCAGTACTGATTACTTTGGTTTTTTGACTTTTCTTGCTTATGCCAGACAATGCTTTTTGTAAATCAAGAAGAGCTGTGTTTGTTTGCCGAAAAAAATGGGTAATGGCTAATTCTTCTTTAGTGGTTAAGGTGCCTAAGTTTTCTAATTCCGCAATTAAGCTAGGCAATTCTAAACGAACTTTTAAATTTCTTTCTATAAAAGCTTGATGTAAATGAGCAAGATCTTGCCTAGCTGTTACAAATAAAGTGTCAGTTAAATTAATTAAGTTAGAACTGATGACTTTTTCACTCGTGACACTTAATGAATGAAAATAATCAATAGCTTGCCTTAAATCGGCAAGAGAAGTGGTAAAAAACCGAAATTGATCAATCATATTTTTATCATTATCAAACTCTCTATGCATAAAACTAATTAATTCCGAAGTCTTACGAATCTTTTTTTTAACCTTTAAATTTTCCTGCCTAAACGCTAGAGAAAGTTGAGTGTCTGAAGCTTTATACAAACTACTAACTTTATTAAGCAGCGAATCAATAGCAGTAAGAAGAACGGTTATTTCTTTAGCAACATCTCTACTTAGGCTATTTGGGAAAATAAACAAGGCAACTATAGCGGAAACAATAACCCCTAAACCCATTTCAACTGGGCGCCAAATGGCGATTTGAAAAGTTGCTTGTGGGTCCATGGCAAGCTGGCCTACAACAAAAAATGCACCAATTCCACCTAATAAGTAAGCATAGGCATAGCGACTAAAATTGTAATAATAAGTTGCAGCGGCAAGAATAAAAAAATTGATCACAACATAGAGTAAGAAACTATTAACGATAAAGTGAGCAAGATAAAATCCTGACCAAACGCCAATAAAAGTTCCTACTAAGCGCATTATTGATTTATCAATAATACTACCTGTATAAATATTGGCTACCATAGCTACTGTTATTCCTGCCCAATAAGGCTTTTCTAGATGTAGCGCATAAGAAATTACAACAGCTATTACGACACCGATAGCTGTGCGTAAAGCAGCTCGATTTTCTAGCGAATGCGGCCAAAACTGTTTTAAAATTGCCACCTTATTCACCGATAAGTTACCGTAGTTGCACTTGCGCCAATCCGGAGTGGATAATCAGGACTAACGTCATCTATATAAATACGCACGGGAAATCGTTGAGCAATGCGAATCCAATCTTCAGTAGGCTCCATATAAACTAAAGAAGATGGCGCAGCGCCCTCGGATTGTACCCGGTTAATACCCCAGCCAATACTTTTAACATGTCCATGAAACGTTTTTCCAGGATACATGTCTAACCAAATTTTTGCCTTATCACCAGGTTTGATTAGCCGTATAGCAGTCTCACGATAACGTGTTTCAACCCACCATTGCTTAGTATCTATAAAAGCAAATAACCATACCCCTGTTCTTACATATTGTCCTACGCGGAGGTTAAAATTTGTTATAAGTCCATCTGTTGGTGCAACAATTGTTGTGTGTTGATATAAATAGAGGGCTCTATCATAAATGGCCTGGGCTGCTTTAACTTCATTATCATCAAAATTTTGCTGAGCGATTTTAAGGTTATGGGCTGCAGCTAGTACCGCTGCCTCTTGTTCTTTTATTCGCGCAACAACATTCACTAACTGAATTTCTGCCAAAGCACCTTGTCGAGTTAGTTTACTAAAACGTTTGTAATAATCTTGACTTAAACTTAAGAAAGCTTGTGCTTGTTTTAATTTTTCTTCAGCGATTTTAATTGCTAACTTTTCATTTTCATAATGAATCTTAGCTAAATTGAGTGATGCTCTTGCTCTATTTAGGGCATAAATATAAGGTCTTGGATCAATCTCAACAAGTTTATCGCCTTTTTTTACAGCTTGATTTTCTTGTACATATAATGCGCTTATTGGTCCTGACACTATAGAAGCCATATTAATTACATTGGCTGATACGTATGAATCGCTTGAACGTGTATCGTAGTAGGCAAAATAACGATAGCCTAAAAAAGCTAAGGCGATAATGATCAACGTGATCAAATGCGGCCAATATGGAAATTCAGCCAATTGTTCACGATTCATAAGTTAATCCCTAGCTAAGTGAGCTTAAGTATCATGAAATCTATTCATGCCAAGAAGCCTATTTTGCCTAAATCTCTTATTAATATTATCTATCTCACCAGATAGTTTTTTGTAGCAATATCTGTACCATTTTAGACTATTTAACATGCAGAAATGACTAGGCTTTCTAGAAAATAACTTCAGGATTTATTAATGATAATTAAATTATCATTTTAAATAACATTTAACTATAGCGAGTTATGTTCTTATTTCACGATTTGTGCTCGTTAAAAAACAACTGTCTTTGAATTTTTATTAATAATTCTTTAATATTTTTGTTTTATAATTATATAAATTGATTAATTTAGGTACACATATGAAATACGATGGCTTCAACGCATGGCTAGATCAGTTAAAAAATGCAAAAATAATAACGAGAATATCCTAGCGTCTATTAATGCCTTAGAGCAAGTACTGACTAAAAAATATAATGGGGATACTGAAAACGGTACAATAGCCCAAATCAGAAAAAAATTATCAAATTTAGACAACCTTAAACCGAATTATGGGGATTATCAGGTTTCAATTCCTCGGATTCTTAGCCTTCTTAATTCTCAAGAGGAGGCCGATGAGTTCATTACAACTTATCCTTCTTATCCTGAAAATGATATCAGAAGAGATAAAGGAAATGCCACCGAAAAAAAACAAACTTCTAGAAACAGTGTTCCTTTACAACAAGCCCTTATGATAGAAGAGTTAAAAAAACGGCAAAAAAGCCAAGGAGCAAATTCAGAGGGGGTAAAAGCAAAATCAGCCTCTAAAAGCAAAGCCCCTTCGTTAGAGACATCTGGCACAACCTCTAAAGCAAAATCTACCGTAAAAAGTCATAATAATCGCTTTCTGGGCAAACCTACTGGAACAAAGGCAGGGGTTAAGGATTCAACTAACAAAAAAGGGGAACCCAAAGATTTGCCTATCGGAAGAAGATTGCTACACTAAGGGGATGAATTAGAGCTATTGTTAATCAATATGGCCAGTACTACATAACTCTTGATGGTTGTTTATATCCGATTTTAAACAATTAATATTCGATAGTGAGCCTATTACTCAGCCTATAATCATTTAAATTTCAGTTCATTTAATTAAAGTCGTAAGATCTAATTTAATCAGTCTAGGGAATGTCCATTTCCCACCTAGATAAGTGACTTCTAATTTATCTTATAACTATTCTATTTATGAGGGACCATAATTGATTTTATATCAATGCCCTTAGATTCTTGTAATAGATTAGGTGATTGATCTAAATAAGCCATTTGAAAATAAGACTTATCGGCCAGAGATATTAAGCTTGGATCTTCTGGATACTCTAGAAGCATTGGAAATAATACAGACTCGCCAATTACTTCACGTCTGTCACCTGAGCGAGGCTTTAATCCCCATAGATTTTGATAAGTCATTGCTATGGATGTTGACGGATTATTAGGATTAGAATACTTACCAACATATAGAATAATATGGCCACCGATATAAATAATCGTCATAAAGGGCTTGCCATGGTCTAATAAAAAGTCAACTCGCTCTTTTGCTGATGCAGCACTCATGTCCACCTGTTTGCCTTCTTCAATTTGTCGAGAGGAATGCCTTGGTAACCAAATGCCAAATGGTGTAAAGAGGCTTTTTAATTCAGCAGAGCAATCATTATAAAAGTAAATACCGCCCCAGCCATAAGGCCGACCAATAAGGTTAGTCATCACTCTAGCAAAATTATGAGGCGTTGCAGCAAGAGGCATCACAACAGCTTGCTTGTTTGTAACAGTGGCTTCGGTAATTAGAGCACGTTGCTTAGTGTCAGCAATAGGTACTAATAAACGCAAAGCGCCATTGTCTTGCCTGGTAGGAAAAACTGCGCCAACATAACTGGTCACTAAGAATTGCCCTTCTGCATTTAAGAGTTGAGTATCTGGGCGAATAATAGCCGCCATTTTAGCCTGTGCTGCTGCTTTCCACTTAGTAACAAAGGCGTCGCTGGTACGAGCAATTCCTTTACTATCAACCCAAGCAATATATTCTGGCGTAAGTACTAACAGCCAGGCATGATCTTTACTTTGGGCTAGAATATATACTGGCGTTCCTGCCCAGAGAGCAGACTGCTGTAAGTTATCAAACGGGTAGCCTTGACCTGGAATTTTATAATGATAAAAGTCAACATCATGAGTTGGTAGTGCACGGGCATCCAGATTGTTAATGGCAATACCTCGATTATTACTTTGATAAGTTAGAGTATCTAATTGCTCTAAATCAATATTTTGCGCAATTTTATTTATCCAATTGCTAGTATACGGCCTAAAATTTTCCCCATAACCAATAGAATTACTTTCTTTACCTTCGTTATTAAATTCATCCAATACGCTTTTTTCAAAGGCTTTCAAATTATAAGGAGCAGATTGTTGTAATAAATAGTTAACAAAATCAGCACTCCAAGGCGATTTCTTACCAAAATAATGCTCAAAAAATTGCGTCATACGCTGCTTCTGAATATCCTGGCTTAACAAGGGTTGATTGTAGTTAGGATCAGTAGGTTTAATCCATGAAGAAACATTCTGGTCGTAATGTTCGATAGGAAATACTGAAATAACGTCTGAATCAGCATTAACTTGTATTATAGAGAAAGAGAAAAGCGCTAAACAAAATAAACATTTCTTTACTAATTTAGTCATAAAAAAATCAGATTAACTAAAAAAACACCATTATACACTAATTAAGTTAGATAGCGCCAGCTTAAAATACCAGGTTTAATGATCACCTGTTGCTTACAATTTTTAAATTTTAAAAAATTTATGTTAGCAAATCGCAATTGTAGAATTGAGGTTTGCGAAGATAATAAAGCGATAGTCAAACGCCATTGATTAGTAGGATAAGTGTCGCTATTGCTTTTAATTCTTATACAATTAAACGGCCCAAGGTATTCAATGACATAATTGTAAGTAAATTTACTGTCGGTTATAAAACACCCGCCCTGCTGCTTTTTTACTAAATTAATCACTTTATTTGGATCAAGCTTATCAATTACACAAGGCAAACTCCCACCTTTATAATTAATTTTATCTACTAATTGGAAAGCTAAATTTTCTAAATGCTGTAACACTTGAGCACGAGTTATAAACTGGTTATGAGCTTTTTGGTGTAAGGTTATTAACTCTATTTGTGCTAACAACAGCAGTATAACTAGACTTAGTACAAGCGCAGTTGTTAATAGAATTATTCCCCTTTGCTGCACGATATCCGTACTCGAGTATGCAAATCGATAGTCTTATCGCCTATGCCTAAAATAACCTCAATAAATCGATAGCCTTCCTTTTTTAACATTTTGGCAGAAAAGCGATTAACCATAGAAGTTAACTGTTCGGCATGTTTTAATTTATAGAATAAATTCCTTACCCCATACTTATCAATTTTGGTAAAAAATTGTTCCTCTAACCAGCTACCTAGATACATAGGTGACAGGTAATGAAAAGAGAGCGGCTTTTTTAAACCAACTAATAAACCTGATGAAGTATACTCAACTGAGCTTAGCTCATGGATTTCGCCATGCACACAGTCAGCAATTAACACAACTTCGCCTTTAGTTAATATTTTATTATCGGTAATTAATAAATGTTGCGAGTCAAACTGGCGCTTCACTGTAAAAAAATCATCGCTCATACGCCTAATAATTAGGCTATTATCTTTAATTTGAATAGATGATAGCTGTAAGTTGCTGCTTTTGCGCCCATCTCGCATTATCAAATAATCGCTATTTAGACAAGGGGTAAATCCTGCACTTCTAATGCTAGCGCGAATTAATTGACTTATTAATTGAATATCAAGCGCATTATCTAATTTTTTCTGAGCTGTTAAATATTGGCGCTTACTATTTAGATAAGTCTGTGTGAGAATCTCTATTAATAAACAAAACAAGAAAACACTTATCATTAGCTCAAGTAAGCTTATACCTCGCTGCTTTATCATTATTTATATTCTGTTTTAGTTAAAAAAACTCAATAGCTAATAAGACAATGAACTCGCTCTATCTTTAGCATAACTTAAGGCGGTGACTGTTCAATTAAGTTGGTTGCATTAACAAACTGAGGCCATTGGCTAATAATTTCATTACTTAATAAAGAATGATGTAATTGTTGATTAAGAAGTGACAAAATAGCTGTGCTTATTATAAATAGCGAAACAAGCACTTCGATTAGTGAAAATCCGCGTTGCATACCGTAATCCATTATTGAGGTTTGAAATTGCGCGCATAGAATAGCCTCTTTCTTAACTTCTAAGCAAGAAATATTTTGTTATATTAAACACATTCCCTTTACAGCATTTCTTAAGTAAGATGAGCAGCATTCCTTAAAGTATTGAGAAAAGGAGAGAGTTTTGTCTTGTGATTATCTACAACTGCCGCATAAAGGTATCAGAAATTTAAACCCTTATGTACCTGGAAAATCTATCGAAGAACTGGCGCAAGAAAAAGGTTTAAGTCAAATCATTAAGCTTGCCAGTAACGAAAATCCTTTAGGCTCTAGTTTAAAAGTTAAAGATGCGATTACTCAACTAACAAGTTTAAAGATGGCTACATACCCGGCAGCTGCTAGCCATCCGCTTCAAAAGAAATTAAGCGAAAAATTAGCTGTCTCTGAAAATCAATTAATTTTAAGTAATGGATCTGATTTATTATTTTCTTTACTACTTACAATTTTTGGGCTGCATCAGAATAAGTCTATGCTTACTCATGAGTATGCGTTTATTACCTACAGCATCCAGGCTCAAACTTTAAACATTCCAGTACAAATAAGTCCTTTATTACCGACCTGGGAAGTTGATATTGAAGCAATGGCAAACATGGCCAGTACCAACACTTCATTAATCTTCTTAGCAAATCCTAATAATCCAACTGGATTACTTATTCCTTTAGAAAAGATTCATTATTTGCTTAAACAGGTTCCTGACTCAACCATAGTAGTCATTGATGAAGCTTATTATGAGTATACTTATAAACCGAGCCAACAGGGAGCTCTTAGTTTATTTAATGAATTTTCCAATTTAGTTATTACAAGAACATTTTCAAAAGCCTATGGGCTTGCTGGCTTAAGACTTGGTTATGCAATAGCGCATCCTGATGTAATTAATTTATTATATCGAGTTCAATTACCTTTTGCTGTTAATCAAGTCGCTTTAGAAGCAGGTGCTGCAGCTTTAGAAGATGAAAACTTTCTTGCCGAAACAGTTACTGTCAATGCCCAGGGATTAGAGCAGATGCGGCGAGGTCTAACGGACCTTAACTTACAATTCTTACCCTCTGTAGGTAATTTTATTACCTTTGATTGCGGTCAAAATAGTTTATCTATTTATCAGCAATTACTTGATGAGGGAATTATAGTCAGACCACTGCATAATTATAATCTCCCTAATCATTTGCGAGTGAGCGTGGGTTTGCCTGAACAAAATACGCGTTTCCTTAAAAATTTAGCAATTATTCTTGGAAAATGAGGAATATTTTATGAATAGCGAATTAAAACAAAAGCACTGTCAATCGTGTGAAGGAATTGGAGAAGCACTTAACAGTCAACAAGTGGGTAATTTAATGCCTCAACTCAACGATAAATGGCAAGTTTCAGCTGATAATAAAAAGATTACCCGTTCGTTTAAATTTCATGATTTTTATGAAACCATGGCGTTTGTTAATGCGCTAGCCTGGATAGCTAATATTGAAAATCACCACCCTGACTTAGAAGTTGGTTATAATTATTGTCATGTTAATTTCATGACCCATGCTTTAAAGGGACTTACAATGAATGATTTTATTTGTGCTGCCAAAGTTGATGCGTTATTAGAAGAATAATAATTAATTAGCACATGTTGACAATTCAAGCCTACCTACGTGCTGCGACTTGTTCGCAGCATCAAGGATAGTTAAATAGATGATATACAGCCTAACGCAAATAGTTAGACTATTTTTTTAATAATAAATTCTAAGATTATCGATCTAAAGAAATTTTTATTCAGCTTATTCTTACAAGCAAATCGAACATTGCTACAAACCTAAGAAAAGCATCCGTTTTGAAACCTAATATTTCTTCAATCTCTTAAATTATTTTATTCAGAATTTAAAAGTGACTTAATATTCATTTGTTCCTTAACTGCCTTTTTTTGCTCGTCTGTCATACCTGACTTAAAAAAACTGAGAGATTGCTGAGTACTTTCACTAGAGGGACTCCTCTGATTATCAGAGTTAGTAGCAGTAGACTTAGATTGATAAGATTTCTCTATTTTTTTTATTAGTTTATATGTACTGCGAGGAATTCCATTAGTCCCTTTAGTCAGTTTACCATCTGAGTCAACTTTCTGTTGTCTATAGTACCTATATCTTGGAACTGCACTAGGATCTTTGCTAGGTTTACCACTATCTTGGTCAACTCGTTGTCGACCATACCAAGTAGAGTGAGGAATTGAGCCGCTTTCAGTGCTTGTTTCACCCCTCTCATTAACTCGTCTATTCTTCTCAGGATCAGAGCTACGCTTAGGCATAAAAATCTCCAAATTGTATATAATTAATACAATTATACTAAATTTATATTAACAATTTATTAAGCCAGATTAAGACAATAGCTGCCTAAATATTGCCTCAAATTATCATTCAGGGAGGTTTAAAACGTCGATACATTATTGTAGAATTTTAAATTACAAAGCTATATAACAGACAGAAGGCGAGCGCTAAAATCTAGATCAAGCTGATATTAGAGAAATTAGGTTAAGCCCAAAAAAGAAAAGCTGTCTTCCTGGATATGAACAAAGCAACCAGCCAGAAAGACTATCTTTCGTAAACTCTCTAAGATAGCCACTGGCCATTCATGTTTATCTTAGGTTTTATCAGTAACTGGCCTTACTATTAAAACATCGCATTCAGCACCATGTAAAATGGCATTGGCTGTTGATCCTAACAGTAATGCAAGCCCATGTTTACCATGACTACCTGTTACGATCAGATCGATATTTTTTTCTTTAGCAACGCGAAGGATTTCATTTTTGGTTGAACCATATTCAATCATACAATGTGCTTCATCAACACCTAGCATTTTAGCTAGTGAAGCGAGTTCTTTTTCAGCTTGTTCACGAATAGAAATTTCCACCTCTGCAAACCCTGCAAAGCCCGGATAGGCATAAGCTGGAATAGGTTCAACCACATGAACTAATAATAATTCAGCGTTATTCTCGTCAGCAATCTTCTTAGCTTTTTGTGCAGCCTTTATACCTACTTCATCAAAATCAGTAGCAAACATTACTCTTTTATACATCCTAATCTCCCTTAGAATTCCTCTAATATAAGCCTACCAGAAAATAATAAAATTTTCATTTAACTATTTGCTTTCACTGCTTAACTTTTGTTACATTTCTGCCTAAGGGGTGCCTATCAATGTATCTACAGCTAATTTAACTATTTATGAGATTTATAAGTAATGTTACTTAATAAAACATATGCTAAGTAGGTACTAATTTGTAGGGCTGAGATTATACCCATTGAACCTGTTCGGGTTATGCCGTCGTAGGGATTTAGTTATGTTTTTAGATATATTTGGTGCAATCACCTCTTTTTTAGCGACATTTTATTTTATTCGCTTAAATAGTTCTGCGTGGCTAATCAGCTTAGCAGCCATAAGCTTAAACAGCTGGCTTTATTGGCAAAAAGGGATTTATGCTGATATGTTTTTAGAATTATTTTATTTTATTACGACTTGTTATGGCTGGTTTAGATGGCATCGGACTAATAAGAATATTTATCAATCTATTCTTATCTTAAACTTAAAGCAGTGGCTTTTAGTTTTAATAGCTATTAGTAGTCTCTTTTTAACTATATATTATGCGCTAACTTACTTTACAAATTCAGATGTGGCAACACTTGATGCTCTTACAACTTCATTAAGTTTAGTAGGCCAATGGCTTATGTGTCATAAATTTATAGCGACCTGGCTAATTTGGTTTATTACCGATGCAATTTATGCTTATTTATATCTGCAAAAGCAAATTCCCTTTCATGTTTCATTAATGATTCTTTATACCATCATGGCTCTCTATGGTTACTATAGTTGGTTTCAAATATTACGAAATAGTAATAATAATCAAAGCGCTTTAAAGCTTATAGAACAGGCAACTAAAACCGCTACATAAAGCGGTGCTATGAGATAGAAGCCTGAGGTAATTTTCTAACCCAAGGTTTAAGTTTTAAGAGTTCAGGATTTAAATGATTTAAGGCCATTTTTGCTTGCTTAGCTTGACTATACTGGCCTAAAGTTACAATAAACCAATCTTTTTCTTTTAGCTTAATATGCCTAATTTGAGCATTCGAAATCATATTCTTCGTTAAAAATCGCTGTAAATTTTCTCGATTAGGCCCTGCCAGTAATTGAATCGTAAAATATGAGTTTTCAGATGTTGAGTTATAAACTAATTTTGTTTCAAAAAACTTATTTATAGGCTGTAAATTAGATTTAGGCAGTGGCAATTCTACTTCTTCTACAAAAATAGTTTCTGCTAGCGTACTGATCTCTTCATTAATAAAATGCAGATGACTTAAATAACCTGATGAAGCTTTTCTACCTGCAAATACTTGCTCTAAAGCACTGTTTATTGATTTTTCAATTGAGGTAGAAACATGATTATTTAGATCTAACGGTTCTTGTATAATACTTTGATTCTGAGCAATTAAAGTAGACTTAAAAGAATTAGAAAACTGCGATACTGAACTTTCAGAGACTTTGAATTTAATTTTCCCCATATAAGCAATGAATAGTATTAATAACAATAGACCACCTATTAAATTTATCGGCTTGAGCAAAGAAACTTGATTTGTTCTATTTAAATTAAAAAAAGCTTCTAAGTGAGTATTTATCTGGGCAATATGACCACTGGTTAAATTATAAAATTCATTTATGCATTTATCAGTTAAACTCTTATTAACTCCTTTAGATAAAGGCAGTTTTTTTAATAAATATTTTCTTGTTTCTTTTTTACTTAATGGCCCTAGCTCAATAGTGTGGATTAAATCTTTAAAGACATCACCATGCAAGGAATTAAGCAGTGGATTTAGGGAAAAATCAGTTGCTAAACAAATATGAAAAAAATTATGCTGATATTTTCTTACCTCTTCTAACAGACTCTTTAAGAAATCTTCCTTGAGGCAGTGGGCATTATCAATAATAATCAGTATATGCTTTTTAATCGCATTAACTTCTTTGACTAACTCACTTAATTGAGGCTTTATGCTTGTAGGTCGCTTACAAAATTCCTCTAACTCAGTTAAGACTTGTGCTTCAGCCAAAGGTGTTTTTGCATCAATAAGATTGACATTTATTTCTAAATCTAAATTTTCTTGTAACAACTGAATAAAGGATGTCTTACCGCCACCTTGTTCAGCCATTACAACAATCATTAAATCATTAAATAAGATAAGATGATTAATGAAATTTATTTTAGCCAGCCAATTATGAGGTTTATATAAATAAGAGGTTGTAGCTTGCAAAGGTATGAGGGCTTCACGAGAATCAGATAACATCGTGTTAATCTCCAACTGCGCTTGCCATAACTTCTTGAATTATTAGTCCGTTAATATCACTTACAAGAGCGCAATTTCCAATTTCTTTAATTACAATAAAGCGCAAGGTGTTATTTTTAATTTTTTTGTCTGTTGCTAACAGCATGTTTAAATGTTCCAGATTAATATCTTTTGGTATCCGCCTAGGTAAGTTTGCTAAATGTAATAGATTATCTATCTGTTTAACAGTCTCCCAGTTTATATTACCAATTTGGTAAGATAATAAAGCTGCACAGTATAAGCCAATTGCTACTGCTTCGCCATGTAACCAACGTTGATAATGGGTATAAGCTTCAAGGGCATGCCCTATGGTGTGCCCTAAGTTCAATAAAGCTCTAAGCCCTGCCTCTCGTTCATCTTGCTCTACATAGCCTGCTTTTATTTGACAGCAATGATAAATAATTTCAGCAAGTAGAGATGAATTAGGACTTAAGCCTTTTTGTAAGGCCTGTTCTACATCAGTAAAAAAGCGACCTCCTTCTAAGATGGCATATTTAATCACTTCAGCAAGACCTGCGCGAAACTCTCTTAAAGGCAGCGTATTTAAAACAGTCAGATCGATAATTACCGCTTGCGGTTGGTAAAAACTACCGATCATATTCTTACCTAAGGGGTGATTAATACCTGTTTTTCCACCTACTGACGCATCTACTTGAGCGAGCAATGTTGTGGGAATTTGTACAAAGTGAACACCTCTTTGATAAGCCGATGCTGCAAACCCCGCAATATCACCAACAACGCCGCCTCCTAAAGCAATAACAGTTGTATCTCTATGATGCTTGTTTTTCATTAATGCATCAAATATTTGGAAAAGACTTTTCTGATTTTTGAATTCTTCACCATCGGCAAGAATAACATTATCAACCTGTCGCTTACCAAGTAATCGCTGCACAGGTTCTAAATATAAAGGGGCTATGGTTTGATTTGTAACAATCATCACCTGATCTGACTTAATACAATCTGACAATAAGTTACACTTACCTGATAAAAGGTGATTGCCTATAAAAATAGAATAATCATGCCCTGGTAAATTGACTCCTAATGTATAAAACAAATCAAAGTTCGCCATAAATATATTTTATAATATTGTTGGCAACGGCTTTAACAGTTAATTTATCTGTCTCAAAACTAATATCTGCTAACTCTTCATAAAAAGGCTCACGTTCATCGCGTAACATCTCCAAACGACTTTCTAAATTGTCTGTTCGCAAGAGTGGCCTTTTTGTATCACGCTTAGTACGTTCGAACTGCTGTTGAAGAGAAGTCTTTAAGTAAATGACCGTACCCCGGCCAGCAAGCGCATTGCGATTTTCTGGCGTCATAACAACCCCCCCACCAGTAGCTAGCACAATATTATTTTTTTGGGTTAACTCATCAATAACCTTTTGTTCACGCTTGCGAAAGCCCTCCTCCCCTTCAATATCAAATATCCAGGAGATATCAGCCCCTGCACGTTCTTCAATTACTTCGTCAGAATCAAAGAACTCTAATTTGAGCTCTTTTGCCAAAGTACGGCCAATAGTGCTTTTTCCCGCTCCCATAGGCCCAATTAAAAAAATATTACGTACTTTAACTATGCTCATTTTTAATCACATACCTCTTTGCTAATAGAGAATTGCACATTAACAATTCTGTTTGATTAACGTAATACCTAAAGCCGATATTAAATCACCTCAATTTTGCTCACGTCCAAAACTTTAGGCTCATTTTTTATTATAAATTATGATTTGTAAATTACTAAATATAAAAAATAGTGGCGCTATGTTGCGACTAAGATTGCAAATTATTAACTTTTTTCTTGTTTATTCAAGCGTTTTATTTATAAACATTAATTGGCTTTCCGAACTTATCTAACTCTATACCTTGACCCTTTACGGCCAAAATAGCCAAATTATCCGTTATTATCCTTGGAGTAATGAAAATGAGCAACTCTTCATTTCTAATTCTAGAATGTTTGTTGCGAAATAAAACACCAAGCCCAGGTAATTCGCCTAAAAAGGGCACTCGGCTTACCGTATTATTTTTATCCTGGCGATAAATGCCCCCTAAAACAACCGTCTGGCCATTATTCACTAATACCATTGTTTGAATCTGCTTAGTTAATATGGCAGGTACGCCGTTAACTAAGCGGCCAGAAGGCGAATCCTGATTAATTTGTATCTCCATAAGGATTCTATTATCAGGCGTAATTTGTGGTGTTACTTTTAAACTTAAAACCGCCTTTTTAAAAGCGACAGCCGTAGCTCCACTTGATGTCGCTTCCTGATAAGGGATTTCTTCGCCTGACTCAATCATTGCTGCTTGCTGATTGGTGGTCATTAAACGGGGGCTTGCAATGATATCTGCTTTATCTTCGCTTTCTAATGCGGAGAGTTCTAAGTCTAGTAAAATATCATCGCCCAATTTAGCTAACGCAATACCAATGGAGGCGGGATTTGCAGTAGGCGCAGCCAAATCAACATTTAACCGATCAGCTAATGGAATTACCTCAGCTGGAGGGACTCCGGCAGCAAGCTGATTAGCCCCTTCTAAGGTTCCACTTAAATGCGGAGGCCGAGAGATACCGAAACGAACGCCTAAATCTTTAATGGCTTCTCGAGTCACATTAACAATACGGGCTTCAATTTGGACTTGCTTAACAGGAATATCAAGCTGTTTAACAAGCTCTCGAATCCGCTCAATTTGCTCGCCTGTATCTTGAATCCAAATAGTATTGGTACGTGCATCAACACTAACCGATCCTCGTTTTGATAATAAAGAGGTATTCTTATCTTTTAAAAGTGTGGCAATGTCGGCAGCTTTGGCAAAATTTAATGGTATTAACTCAGAGCGAAGTGGCGCCAAATTCGTTACCACTTGCTGCGTTTTAAGTTCCGCTTGCTCCCTTTTTAATAAATTCTCCTCTTTTTCAACAAAAATAACATTTCCCGTTTGCCGTTTATCAAGGTTATTTGTTTTAAGAATAATATCTAGCGCTTGATCCCAAGGAACATCATGCAAACGCAGTGTAATTTTGCCTTCTACTGCGTTGCTTACAATAATATTAAACCCACTAAATTCAGCTAATAATTGTAGGACCGCACGAATAGAGATATCTTGAAAATTTAAAGATATAGGTTTACCTGTATAGACTTGTTTTTTTAATTTTGCTTGCTTTACTTCCTCAGCTGTTAAGGGAAAAATATCAACAAAGAATTGTTTATTAACCTGATAAGCAAAATGACCATAATCACCTTTGCTTCTAATAACTAATCGAGTTTTTTTGCCTATTTGACGCAATGTCATGATTTTAGCAGGGCTTTGAAAATCAGCTACATCATAACGCTTCATTAACCGCTCGGGAATGCGCGTGCTTAGAAAATCAACCACAACATCCCTTCCCCTTTGCGTGACTTCAACAGGCACACTACTGCTAGATACATCGATAATTGCGCGGCCCGCTTGTTTTCCTATACCGCGAAAATCAACATTATTGATATGAAAATGGGCTTTAACTGGCCTGCGAGTAATAAAAATTTCTTTACGTTGTTCAAAACCTGGCTTAGGTTTTCCACTTAATGTTAATGTATAGACCTTGCCAGAAATATAACCTGAATAAATAGCTAATGTTGATAGATTAAAAATAGCGCGCACCCGATTATCAACGGCAACAATAACATAATCACTCAATGCACCAAGATTAATTTTTTTTGTAATTAATGTTTGATCGAGCAAGCTTTTAGTATTAGCAAAATCAAGCACCAAGCGTGCTGGTTTTCTAGTAATAAAGCTTGTGGGTAATGTCGTTAATGGTTCATTGAATACAAAATCAATTCTTACTCTTTCACTTGGTAAGGGCGTTACCTTTAAACCCACTAAAGTATTTTCCTTAGCAAACAAAGCACTACAAAAACAGATAAGCAATGCGACTGCCAAAATGAACTTACGCAAAATGCAACTCCTATTTCCCTGCATTTAAATTAAACTTAATTTTCCTTTTCTGCCACTTCCCTGCAACTCTAATCGTTTCTTCTAGGAAAAGTTCCGTATGGGTAATCCGAATTATTTGACCAAAATTTTTCCCCATATAATCGCCAGGCTTGACTCGTACAATCTCGCCATTAGGAAGGCTAATTAAAGCCCATATTGTAGGAGTCTGCTCTAAAGTACCTACAAATTTTAAAGCATCTAGAGGAAACTGCTCTAGACGCTGTTTTGGCCTTCTGGTATCTGGCGCTAATTCATCCGTGACAATAACAACGACTTCTTTTTGTTTAAATGGACTACGTCGATTATCAAGTTCAGGGTAAGCAAATTTTATAGGTGGAACAAACGTAGGTAAAGGCTCAATAGGACGTACCTTACGTGCTTTGACTTCTCTAATATATTGATCTAAGTCATCTTCGCTTGCACTTGAGCAAGCAGATAGCATTAAAATCAATATTAAAATTAACCATCCCTGTATTTTCATTTAGTTTTGTATCTGTAAATTTTTGCTGTTAATTGCATCACAAGTAAATCGCCTATGGGTTTTTTTTGTTTTTCATCCATTTGGGGCTTTATTTCAAGATCATGTAATGTCACAATACGACTCATTTGTATAATACGACTAACAAACACAGCTAACTGATGGTAGTTACCTACCACAGCAATATTAATGGGTAGTTCAATATAAAAATCATGCTTTACCTCTGCTTGAGGCGCGAATCTCTCAAAAGTTAAACCACTTGCTATTCCTGTTTTTGAAATATCCTCTAACAAACCTGGCATTTCATTTTCTGCTGGCAGCTGTCTTAACATGGCGCCAAATCGTTCATTCATTATTTGTAACTGTACTTTATATGCATTTAAATTAGCTGCTAATCGCTGCTTTTGCTCAAACTCAGCACGCAAAGTTTTTTCTTGATTTAAAAGACTTTCATGTGTTTCAAGATTAGGTTTAATCAGAAATAAATAGCCAAAACCAATAATAATAGCTGCTATTAATAGTGCCGCCAAATATTTTATTAATGGTGGCCATTGTCCGACATTCTCTAAAGTTAATTCATTTAAATTTAATTTATTCATCATGAAGGGTTTTTCGATTGAAGAACGAAGCTTAGGGTAAATTCATTATTTACTACTGTGGCTTCTTTGCTCTTTTTAATCTCCGTTAAAATCGGATCTTGAATCCATGGGCTTTGCTCAATATTACGCATTAAAATAGAAACATTTGTATTTGACTCAGCAAATCCTTGCACCGTAATTTTATCACCTACACGTTTTACTTGGGTAAGATGAATTCCATCAGGAACTACTTTAATTAACTCATCAAATAAATGAACTGTCAAAGTACGTTTTGCTTGTAAACCTTGAATTATTCTCATACGTGAAATGACTTCACTTCGGATTTGTTTAAGCTTTTTTATTTCTTTAATTTGTCGATTAAAAGTATTAATCTCATCTTGCAGGCGCTGATTTCGTGATGTTTGGGTGCTAATTAAATCATGAACATAATAATTTATAAGAATTACAATACCTATTCCAATTAAAACAGCACCCAACATTAAAGTCCGAAACTCTCTCTTTTCCTGTTCACGGCGTAATTCCCTCCAGGGTAATAAGTTAATATTTGTCATAGCGCTTTACCAATATTTCGTAAAGCTAATCCGCATGCAATCATTAATAACGAAGCATCATTTGCAACATATTCTGGATTTAATTTTCTACCTAGAGCTAGATAAGAGAAAGGATTAGCTTTTAAGGTTGTTATCTTTATTTCTTCTTCCACTTTTTGCTCAATATGCGGTATCTTAGCTACTCCACCAGTTAATAGAATTTGATCAATATTTGAGTAATTACTTGTTGAATAAAAAAATTGTAGTGCTCTTTTTACGTGAAGTATTAATGTTTCTAAGAAAGGATTAATAATTTCTTTTTGATAGTCTGCTGGCAATTGCGATTGCGTTACTAACTGCAGCGCTTCCTCATGAGAAATATGATAATGTTGCTCAATGGCGCCAATGAGCTGATTACCGCCAAACTCTTCTTCACGGGTAAAAATAATTTCCTTGTTTTTTAAAACGAACAGGTTAGCAAATAAAGCACCAATATCAATAACAGCTGTAATTTTATTGTCAATAGGCGATCCTATATCTATGGCTAAATTACACGCTCTTTCTACTGCAAAAGATTCAACATCCATAATCTTGACTTGCAATCCTGCTTTTGTTGCTGCCTCAACTCGGGTAGCTACATTTTCTGAACGTGATGCAACAACTAGCACATCAAGTAATGCTGTGTTTTTGGCTGAATGGCCTATGATTTCAAAATCGATGTTAACTTCTTCAATGGGAAACGGAATAAATTTATCTGCTTCCATAATTACCAGCTCTTCAATCTCAGAATTATTCAATCCTTCGTTGACTTGAATAACTTTGCTTATGACTGATGAATCAGGTAAAGATAAAATAGCTAGCTTAGCTTTTAAGCGGCTGCGATTGATAACATCTTGTATAGTTCGTCCAACAGCATCAATATCCTTAATGGTATGCCCTTCCATTGTATTAGGCGGTAAGGGCTGATAACCGTAACCTTCAACTATACGATGGCCTTCCTTTCCCGACATTTCAACAATTTTAATAGACGTTGAGCTAATATCTATTCCTAAGATAGGAGGGCATTTAGAACTAAAATTAAACACTGACTCCACCTCCATATGTATATATAGCATGCTAGCTTATGCGGTATAAAAAAGAAATCCTTCTGGAACAATTATTAAATTAATAGGTTTTATTTACAAAGAATTATAAACTTAAAATTTTAAATTAATTTAGTAATTTAATAATCATACTAATCCCTAAATTTTTAAATTGTTCAAGGGTTGCTCTCTTCGTTTGTATTAAATATAGTGTAACAAGAGGAAAATACCCCTGGAATAACGTAAAGGAGTTATTATGTCACGTTTACAAGATTTTATGAGCAAGCTAGGCCATGTGATTATACATTATGCTGAAGCGCAGCCACCAAAAACAAGCTATCCAGCTGAGGAAATTTTAACAAAGCCCCACGAGGAAATGATTAAAGAATTAATAAATATCATTGATACTAAGGTTAAGTATGATACTAGACGGCCTTGCTTAGACTATTTTCTTTATGTCATTAACGAATTAAAAAAAGTATGTGAACAAGATGCTCCTCTTAATGAGCAAGAAATATCATCAATAAAGTTAGTTTTAAATAACTTTCTACTTACCCTTTTTGAGTTATTAGATATTAGTAAAACAAATGAAGTAGAATTAAAATATAATAATATTACAAAAAACGCACCACGGTTTATTAGTAATTGGACATTTAGTAAAACTAGTAAGCTTTCTGGCATGGGCACTATTGTAACAGATTACTTAATAAATAATATCAGCGCTAAAACCAATGATGAAGTTTGTGCTTATGTTGAAAAACTTGTTCGTGAACATCAAAGTATTTTAATGGTACCTGTTTTAATAAAGCAGCAAAAGCAGCTTGAAGAAGAAAAGAATGCCTTAAATACAGCATTAAAAAATGTAGTTGAATCTAATGAAGAGTTAGAACAAGTTTTAAACAAAAAACAGGAAAAAATCGAAGAGCTGCAAAAGAAAATCGATCTTTTAGAAGCAACTCATTTAGCTGAGCAAAAAACCAGCGTTAAACAAGATGAAACAATTTGTTTATTATCTAATCAAGTCAAAACGCTAGAAGACGAACTAGATACTGCTAAACAGCAAATTCATAATTTAGAAGCTAAACAACATGAATCACAAAAGAAGGTTAATAAGCTTGAAGAAGAAAATAAACAATTAAAAGCAAAAAACCTAGGTGAGCTAAAATTTGCCCAACATGAAATTAACACTTTAGATTCTAAGCAACTTGAGGAAGAAAAAATAACTAGCAAATTAGAAGAAACTAAGCATCAGCCTAAAGTACCTATTTTTAATCGTTCAATTAATTATCCTGCGCTAAATTTCTTTCCCACTAGGACATCCAATATCTTTGGACTTAGTTACTTAGGCAATCCTAATACAGATCCTACATTGCCTCGTTCATCAACGTTCTCACCTGGGAGTAGTAATACAGATACGCAATAATAAGCAAAATTTCTCTAACTTAAATTGTAAGCCTCATTATGAGGCTTATATTTTATAAAATTCAGGTATATTTTCCCTATAAATATATAGTATCGTTCGCCAAGTGGTATAAAATAGCGCTATAATCGCAAATTCAACATGATTGTACAAAATTACACTAATTTAATATGAAAAAAGCGATTTACTTCTGGCGTAAAGGTTTATGGACTCTTTTAAGCCTATTTTTTCTACTTATTATTGGAATAAGCTTTCTTTATTTATACCTAGCAAGCCAATTACCTGATGTTGAATCTCTTAATACAGTGCATCTACAAGTGCCGCTCAGAATTTACACGCAAGATGGAAAGTTAATTCAAGAGTATGGCGAGAAAAAGCGTATACCCGTAACTTATGAAGAAATTCCTAAAATGCTTATTTATGCCCTACTTGCTACTGAAGATCAGCGCTTCTTTGAACACTCTGGTGTTGATATTTTTGGCCTAGGGCGTGCTACATTACGAATGATCAAAACAGGCACTAAAGCGGAAGGTGGTAGTACTATCACTATGCAAGTGGCACGAAATTTCTTTTTAAGCCGCAAAAAAACGTTTTTACGTAAATTTAATGAAATTCTGTTAGCAATTAAAATTGATCGAGAATTAAGCAAAGAAAAAATTTTAGAACTTTATCTTAATAAAATTTATTTAGGTAACCGTGCCTATGGTGTAGGCGCTGCTGCAAATGTTTATTATGGTAAGTCATTAAAGGATCTCAATTTAGCAGAATTAGCTATGATTGCAGGTTTACCTCAAGCGCCCTCGACGCAAAATCCTATTGTAAATCCAGCTGCAGCCCGTAAAAGGCGGGATCATGTTTTAGAACGTTTATTTGAAGAAAAATACATTACCGAAGAGCAGTATAAGGAAGCCATTAGCCAACCTATTACAGCTAAATATCATGGCGCTAAAGTCGCAGTACCCGCTCCTTATGTTGCTGAAATGATTCGTCAATCTCTTTATAATCATTTTGGGCCTGCTGCTTATACAAAAGGGTACAATGTTTATACAACAATCAAAGCGCCATTTCAGCTAGCAGCTAATCGAATTGTAGCCGAACATTTACTTAATTATGATCGCCGCCATGGCTATCGTGGCCCTGTTAGTAATATTGATATAAAAGATAAGCCAAAAGAATCATTAAATAAGTACCTTCTAAACTACCCTGCTTTTAATGGTCTAGAGCCAGCAATCATCTTAGATGTTGATAATCAGCAGGCACATGGATTAACTCGTTTTAATGAGGACTTTACTTTAAAATGGTCTGGCATGTCTTGGGCAAGACCTGCACTTAAAAAAGGATGGGTTGGCAAACAACCTACTCATGCTAAACAGATTCTTAAAGAAGGCGATATTGTTTATGTAAGAAAACAACAAGATGAATGGTTTTTAAGTCAAATCCCTGAGGTTGAAGCAGCCTTAATCGCTTTAAATCCCAATGATGGCGCGCTACTAGCCTTAGTTGGCGGTTTTAATTTTGATAAAAGTAAATTTAACCGTGCTACCCAGTCTAATAGACAACCAGGCTCTAGCTTTAAACCATTTATTTACGCCGCTGCCTTAGATAAAGGTTATACATTAGCAACTTTAGTTAACGATGCACCTATTGTTGTTGAAGATCCCAGTCAGCCAGATTTATGGCGGCCACACAATGACAATTTAACTTTTAATGGTCCAACCCGACTTAAGGAAGCACTTGTACGTTCGCGAAATATGGTTTCTATTCGTGTATTAGACGATTTAGGTTTTGATTATACTATTAATTATGTTTCTCGCTTTGGTTTTCATAAAGAAAATCTTCCTAGAGGATTATCTTTAGCACTTGGCAGCTTATCCGTAAGTCCTATGGAGTTAACGACAGCTTATGCTGTCTTTGCTAATGGTGGTTATAAAATTGAGCCTTATTTAATTGATCATATTACAGACAATGAAGGCGAGGTATTACTACAAGCAAGGCCTACTAAAGTTTGCCAACAAGACTGCGAGCAAAACGCTACTTCTGACTCTTCTTCGCAAGCACCCAGAGTAATTCCTGCTGATACCGCATTTCTTATGACTTCGGCCTTAAAAGGCGTCGTTCAGCATGGCACAGCGCATGCTGCAAGCATACTTGACCGTCAAGATCTAGCTGGAAAAACAGGCACGACAAATGAACAAGTTGATGCATGGTTTGCTGGATTTACACCTGATTTAGTTGTGACAACTTGGGTTGGTTATGATAATCCTCAATCGCTGCACGAATATGCAGCTAGTATCGCTTTACCTATGTGGATAGACTTTATGAAAGTCGCCCTACAAGATATACCTGAAAGAGCGCTTCCGCAACCTAAGAATATTGTTGCTGTACGCATTGATCCTCAAACAGGATTAATAGCCCAACAAAATCAAAGCAACAGTATTGTTGAATATTTCCGAGAACAAGATGTCCCTAGTGAAGAAGGCGCAGCAAACACATCAAGTTTTGCTACCTCTCAGGAGGAAAAGGAAGTATTTTAATAACTGTTCGAGGCTAGTTATACTTAAACATTGGAGCGGTTAAAAAAGCATGTATGAACGCTTAAGAAAATAAGTAATAGATTAGGGGGTATGTCAATATCTTAATGAACGGTTGGATTTGAGTGCGGGTTGGGTGAAAATAATGCTGAAAAAGCGCAGCATAGCTGCCTGTGTGAGCATTTTGAAGGATTATTTTCGCGCAAGATGCACCAAATACACCCGTTCGGCGATAGAGGCTGATCTATTACGAAAATACATCAGCCTAGGCCTCTTTTAAACTAGACTATTTCTTAACTATTTAAAGCACTAATAGCGGGAATATATTCAAAACCTAGATCTAACGCAACTGCTTCATAAGTAATCATTCCTTTATGAACATTTAATCCATTTAATAAATGACGATCTTGTAGTAAAGCAGTTTTAATACCTTTAGTTACTAAACTCATAACAAAAGGCAATGTCGCATTATTTAAAGCAAAAGTTGATGTACGCGGTACAGCACCTGGCATATTAGCGACGCAATAATGGACAATGTTATCAACTACATAAGTAGGATTTTGATGAGTAGTTGCGCGGCTTGTCTCAAAACAGCCCCCCTGATCAATGGCCACATCAACAATGACTGAACCCGGACGCATGGTTTTTAGCATAGCTCTCGTGACTAACTTTGGTGCAGCAGCCCCGTGTACAAGCACAGCACCTATTACTAAATCAGCAGTTGTTATATATTGTTCTAATGCGTCAGAGGTAGCATAAATAGTATTTAATTTAGCGCCAAATTGAAAATCTAATTCACGTAAACGAGGTAATGATTTATCTAAGACAATAACCCGTGCTTCCATACCCATAGCCATACGCACAGCATTAGTACCAACAACACCACCGCCAATGACAACGACATTAGCAGCTGCTACGCCAGGCACGCCCCCTAGCAGAACACCACTTCCCCCTTGAGCCATTTCAAGGCAATGCGCGCCAGCTTGAATCGACATACGCCCAGCAACTTGCGACATAGGCGTTAATAAAGGCAGCCCACCATCATCTTGTGTTACAGTTTCATAAGCAATGGCGGTAACGCCTGATTCTTTTAGTAGGCGTGCTTGTTGAGGATCAGGTGCTAGATGCAAATAAGTGAATATTGTTTGACCTTCTTTTAAACGCTTACATTCAATAGGTTGCGGTTCTTTTACTTTGATAATTAATTCTGCTTTAGCAAAAACTTCATCAGCCGTATCAAGAATCTCTGCACCTGCCACTTGATAATCTGCATCACTAATACCAATACCAACACCCGCGCCTTTCTCGACAAAAACCGAACTTCCAGCTCGAACAATTTCCCTAACACTTGCAGGAACTAAACCCACTCTATTTTCTTGTGGTTTAATTTCTTTAGGTACACCGACGATCATAATATCTCCTAATGTTGCTTCAATTGTTCAATTAGTTCTGGAACTAATTCAAATAAATCGCCAACTAGACCATAAGTGGCAATTTGAAAAATAGGAGCATCCGGATCTTTGTTAATGGCAACAATGATTTTTGAATCCTTCATACCGGCTAAATGTTGCACTGCTCCCGAAATTCCTATTGCAATATAGAGTTCCGGCGCAACAATTTTACCTGTCTGCCCAACTTGGCAATCATTAAGAACATATCCTGCATCAACAGCAGCTCTTGATGCACCTACAGCAGCGCCTAAAGCATCTGCTAATTCTTCAATAAGCTTAAATTTCTCAGCGCTTTGTAAACCACGTCCTCCTGAAACAATAATTTTAGCACTTGCTAAATCAGGTCTTACTGAACGATTTAATTCCTGTTTAACAAATGTTGTGTTCGTTGCTGAAACTACATTATCTATTGTTTCAATACAACAAGGTGTTTGGCTTGCTAGCGTGCTTGAAAAGGCAGTTGTACGAATAGTTAATACTTTTTTTGTATCAAGTACTTTGACTGTCTCAATTGCATTACCTGCATAAATAGGATGCTCAAAGGTCTCATGATCAACAATTCGAATGACATCCGAAACCTGAGCTACCCCTAATTGTGCTGCAACACGAGGCATTATATTCTTACCAAAAGTTGTTGAAGGCGCTAAAATAAAGGCATAATCTTTAGCGATTGCTGTAATAAGTTGACTGGTATTTTCTGCTAAATGATGCTGATAAGACTCATTATCTATCAGTAAAACTATGCTTGCGCCAGCTAAGGCTGCAGCTTCTTCTGCCACTTGCCTACACTGATACCCTACTACTAAGAGAGCTGGATGTTCATCTAGATTTAACGCAGCAGAGAAAGTACTCTGCGTGGATGCATGCATTTTTTGATTATCATGTTCAACAATTACTAAAGCGCTCATTATTTCTCCTTATCAAAGCACTTTGGCTTCATTTAATTTTTCAACAAGTGACTTAACTGAATCAAGTATGACACCAGCTGAACGTGCCGAAGGAGGCTTTACTGAAAGCACTTGAACATGATCTTTTAAATCAAGTTGTAAGCTTTCTATTGATAGAATATCAAGCGGTTTACGTTTTGCTTTCATAATATTAGGTAAGCTAGCATAACGCGGTTCATTTAAACGTAAATCCGTACTAACGATAGCAGGTAGTGTTAAAGCGAGTGTTTCTAAACCACCATCTATTTCGCGAGTCACCTGCATGGATGTATTTTCAATTTCTATCTTAGAAGCATAAGTTGCCTGCGGCCAATTAAGAAGCGCTGCCAACATTTGAGGGGTTTGATTATTATCACCATCAATAGTTTGTTTACCCATAAGTACTAAATTTGGTCGTTCTTGCGTTACAATTTTTTGTAAAATCTTTGCAATATTCAAACTGCAGTAATGCTTTTCACTCTTAACTAGAATAGCTCTATCCGCTCCCAAAGCAAGTGCATGCCGCAAGGTCTCTTGCGCCGAATCACCTCCAATAGTAACAGCGACTACCTCGGAAGCAATATTTTTTTCTTTTAAGCGAATTGCCTCTTCAAGTGCGATCTCATCGAAAGGGTTCATGGACATCTTTACATTTTGTGTTTCAACCCCCATTTGATCTGGTGCAATCCTTATCTTGACGTAGGGATCAATAACACGTTTTACTGCAACAAGAATTTTCATACTTCCTCGCTGGAAATCCAAATCAACAAGCATCTTGCCAGAGGTATATATCCAATTCAAGTTTGGAAGCGATATTCATCATTAAATATTATCGAAATAACAATTAAGATTTACTTCTTTGCTTGTAATTTAAATATAGTTTAATTTAAATTAATTGTTTTAAGAAACGAAGCTAATCTATATTTAAAATCAATAATGATATGAACCGTCCCTTTTAATAAACTTTCTCTGCAGCGTGATTTAATAAATTATACAAATATTTTGAGAAATCGATTCCTATCTCAGTATGCCGCAGCCCGAACTCAACAGCCGCTTGTAAATAACCTAATTTTGAACCGCAATCATATCGTTTACCTCGAAAGTGATAAGTCATTACTGTTTCATAATTCAATAAATGTTGAATAGCATCAGTTAATTGTATTTCGCCTCGATGATCAGCTTTAATTCTTTTTAAAGATGAGAAAATACTTGCTGTGAAAATATAACGACCAACAGCCGCAAAGTTTGAAGGCGCTTCTTCAACAGTAGGTTTTTCAATCATAGCGTTTAGCTTAGCATAATCTCTATTGATTGAATCTAATTTAACAACACCATATTGATGTACATTTTCCCAAGGTACTTGTTGAACTGCGAAAATGGAATGCTTATTGTATTTAAAATGCTCTGTCATTGCGGATAAACAAGGTAATTTCGATTCATCAATTAAGTCATCCGCTAAAAGCACAGCAAACGGCTCATTACCAACAACATGCTCAGCACATAAAATAGCATGTCCTAAACCAAGTGGTTGATTCTGTCTAACATAAGTAAATTGGATATGAACAGGTGAAACATTCTTTACCAGTTCAAGCAAAAATTCTTTTCCCTCTTCTTCTAGTCTAGCTTCAAGCTCAAAATGTTTATCAAAATGATCTTCAATAGCACGTTTAGTTGAACTAGTAATAAAAATCATATGTGTAATACCTGCTCTTACAGCTTCCTCAACCGCATATTGAATTAAGGGCTTATCAACTATAGGAAGCATTTCTTTTGGATTTGCTTTGGTTGCAGGTAAAAACCGTGTACCTAGGCCAGCTACTGGAAAAACAGCCTTCTTAATTTGCATAATCGATAAGCTCCATGCTTTCTGTATTAGAAATAATAGGCCGGCCAACTGAGTAATAGTAAGCTATCCCTGCTTTTTGTATAGACTCTAATGAAAAACAATTCCGCCCATCAAAAAGAGGCGCGCCATTTAATTTATTACGCAAGACAGTTAAGGAATAATTTTTAAACTCAGGCCATTCAGTAGCAATAATTAATACGTCAATTTGAGAGTTAAATACATCATTTATATCTTGACACCATACAATATTATCAGATGGTTCGAATAATCGTTGTGCTTTTGCAACTGCAGCTGGATCAAAGGCTATTATATTTGCACCCGCTTTTAAAAAGGCATGAATTGCTACAAGACTACTCGCTTCTCGTAAATCGTCAGTACCTGGCTTAAATGCTAAGCCCCACAAGCCAATTTTTAAGCCCTGCAATTGCTGTTTAAAATGCTTTGCTACTTGATAAAACAACCAATTTTTTTGTAATTCATTAACTTTATCTATGGCCTGTAAAAAAGCAGTATTGATACTTAGTGTTTGTGCAGTCTGAGCAAGCGCTCGAACATCTTTTGGAAAGCAAGAGCCACCATAACCAATTCCTACCTGCAAAAAATAAGGCCCGATACGAGGATCAAGCGCCATCCCATCCCTAATGTCCTCAATATTAGCGCCTACTTTTTCTGCAAGTTGACTAATTTGATTCATAAAACTAATTCGACAGGCTAACATAGCATTAGCAGCGTATTTTGTTAATTCTGCAGAGCTCCTGCTCATCGTTAAAAAAGGAATACCTTTGTCGATTAACGGCTGGTAAAGTTTTTTTAAACTAGAGATTGCATAGGCATTCCCACCAATAATAATACGATCAGCATTTAAAAAATCACTAATTGCACAACCTTCCCGTAAAAATTCAGGATTAGAAGCGACTGTTAGCTTAATATTTTTCTTTGCAGCACTCATTTTGTCATTAACTAAGCCTTCAATAATATCGCCTGTCCCAACAGGTACCGTTGATTTAGTTACTAATATTGCATCCTGTTTAATATGTTCTACAATTAAATTCGTCACTGAAAAAACTTGCGATAAATCAGCGCTACCATCAGGCAAACTAGGCGTACCGGTAGCAATTATAAAAATCTGGCTGGATTGAATAGCATGAACTAAGTCACTGGTGAAAGTTAAATTGCCTAAACTTAATTGCTCCTTAAGTAACTCTTCCAATCCTTGCTCATAGATAGGGCATTGGCCACCTTCTAACATTTCTATTCGTTTAGAATTGATATCTACACAAATTACTTGGTGTCCAAGTTTAGCGAAACAGGCTCCAGATACTAAACCAACATATCCAGCGCCAAAAACTGCAATATTCATTATTCTCTCGCTATATCAACTTAAGGCATTATTATTAATAAAATTTGCGTGAATAACAAATAATCTTACTGAAATAAAGGCAACTGATTTAGCTATAGCGCCGCCCACTAAGCTTTAGACAAGGCGCAAAGATTTCAAGAAGCAGAATTTACAGAGAATAAATAAGCACCGCAATAAAGAAAAAGATGCAGGTTATGCAAGCGCTCTAATGCTAATTTACTTACTAAATAAAGCTATTAAAAGTATTTAAGAGGTGGAAAGGGAGAATAAGTTATCGATAAGTGCACAATCATCTTCTGTAATTATTTGTTCGCTTTTATTTTTCATAAGTGATTGTACAATCATCTTTATAGCTTCTATTGTTTCCTTTGCTCTACTTTTATTCGCCTTAAAATAAGGATGACAGGCTAAATTATTAATAATAGTATTAGCCTCAATTAGCTTTTCACTTACTGAAATAGGCTTAAGATCAATTAACTTAAGTTGCTGAAATACTCTCTCAATTAAACTGCTCTTTTTACAGCCCCTTCGCCATGAAGCAAAATATTGCTGTTTTTGCTGATCTTGATATTGCTCTAGTTTAAGAGTGATTAATTTTAATTCTAAGGTTTCAAAATTGAATTTGCCTGGCAAAAAATGCTGCGGCAATATTAGAGCCTGCGAGTTAACATAAGCACTAGGTATCTGTCTTGTTTCCGAAAGGCCAATTAATTGAAATATTTTTGAACAAGCTTCAAAGCCAATATAATAAGCAGTATTCATGGCAGAGAAATTCATACTAATAAAATAGAGCATGAGTGTTGTAGCTGCATTCGAAATCACACCACTCACTTCACGTGTCATTTCTCCTAAGGCACGCCAACCTCGAATGTCTCCCTTTTGTAACCAGCTTCCTCCTTTAGCAATCAAACATAATATGGCATACAGTAAAGAGAGTTCTTTAAGATATAAACCAATACAAAATCCACTCGTTATATAAGGTAGAGAATCAAGAATTGTTTTAAGCCATCCTGGCTCAAACTGCTCTGTTGTAGATTGAAATCGCTTAATATTTTGCAAAAGGGTAATGGTACTATTTATTAATGCTTGCTGTGTTAAGGTAACTGCCTGTTTCCTTATTTGCTTAAGTTGCCTAATTAATTCATCAATATGCAGAGAGCCTAAATCATCTTCAGAAAAAATAAAATCCTCTTTATTTATTTTGGGTTGCTTTAATTCTTCTGCGCAACTGTCAATTAATTTAAAACATATCCCATTATTAGCTCCGGCACTTAAACTATGTTCTAGCCATTGAATTTCAGGAGCTGCTATAACAAGTTTATCGGGATGAAAAAGTCCACGTAGAATCTTGTGTTGTTTATTAATTTCGTTTTCTTCTACGCCTTCGGTTGTTAAAAATTGGGAAAAAAGTGTAATTAGTTGCACTTCAAGCTTTTGTAATTCGGCTGCAGATAATTGTTTAGAATGATAGGACTTAGTAGATAAATCATATTGAGTATAAGCACTTACAATATCAGTTAGGCTTTGCTTAAGGCTATTCATTATTGTATCCTTACTAGCAATAAAAGATAATTACTCACGTCCTTCATAATATAGATTAAAGTAGTGATTGAAAAAAACAAGCTTTTTATAGCGACATCAATTGAGCTTTTCCAGTATTGCAGGGTTTGCACGACTTAAGTCTTATCTATTTCACCCTGTTCACTTGCGCTTAAACTTAAGATATAACGCTAGTTAAAAATAACGATATTTTAATTAAAATGATAAAATTACCTGAGCATATTAAACATTCTTTATTAAATAATCCTAAACTCTTTTTCTTGCTTTTTTTTCTAATAACACTTTTAGCCCGTCTGTGTCTACGCAGCCCTTTACTAGAATTAGATGAAGCAGAGCAAGTTATTTGGGCTCAACAACTTCTTTCAGGCTATCCAAATCAGCCACCGTTATATTCTTGGCTGCAATATTTTTTATTTCAGCTTCTAGGAACCAATTTAATCAGCCTCTCTCTCTTAAAATATAGTTTACTTTTAGGCTGCTTATACTGTTATCATTTAATTTGTAAATTTTATTGCCCTAATAAATTTCTTGCCTTAAGTGCAACAGCCGCTTGGGCATTAATTAGTTCAATTAGTTTAGATTTACTGAAAGATAATACGCATTCCATTTTAGCTCTTTTAACCGCTTGTCTAACTTGGTACTGGTTTATTACCAATACACAATCGGCTTTAAACTGGTATTTACGCTTAGGTATTATTATTGGTTTAGGGCTTTTATCTAAATTTAATTATCTATTATTTTTAATTACTTTTTTAATGAGTGTAACTTTACAAAAAGAATACCGTTTAAAATTAGCAGATCGACGCATTTTTCTTACTATTTTGTTAATAATCCTAACTGCTTTGCCATATGGACAATGGTTACTACATAATTACCAAGTAGGTTTACATGCTGTTTACAAACTAGCACCAGAGAAAAAAACTCTCTTTGATGGCTTTGTTAATCTCCTAAGCGCTAGTCTTTTTTTTATTGCACCCGTTTTAACAGTGGCCTATTTATTTTTTCCACTACCATTTAATTTTAAAAAAACAGCTGCCAACAATTTATTACTCCACTACCATATTATTTATTTTCCTTTCCTTGTATTAATTGTTTTATTTGCAGGCATTCATAACTTTGAAACACGCTGGCTTATTCCTATTTTATTTCTAAGCCCACTTCTTTTTTTTAGTTATTTAAAACCTACTGGTTCTTTAGCTAGCTACAGTAAGCGCTTTATTCTCTTTTGCCTATTTGTGCAATTTACTTTCCTGATAATCTTAAGTTATAGAAGTTACTATGGACAAAATAAACGGCAATCTATCCCCATTTTTGAAATTGCTAAAATTTATAAAAATAATTCTCAGAAAATTGACTTTCTTATATCTGATTCACATTGGCTACTGGGAAATATGAAATTACAATTTAAAAATGCTCAATCCTATTTAATTAATCAAGAAACCAGTATACCTTCTGGTGCAACCCTCTTATTATGGGAAGGTGAAAATATACCGTATTGGGCTCTGCAATTCATTAAACAATCTAACCCTACTGATATACATTGGATTAAAAACAAGAAAAATGATCGAATTGTGGCAGGTCAGGTCCTTATAAATTACAACACACAAGATAAGCAAATAACTTAAGTAACTTTCTATTTATCCTATACTCACTGGATCCCGCGGACAAGCCGCAAGACGTAGATACGGTGGTAATATGAGGAAGAGAGCCTACCTGTTTTAGCAGTTTTTAAGTTTTATCCTGCACTGAGGTAATTTTAAATAGACACAGTATTTTTATTTAATCTAGATGCACGTTCTCTGGTAATAAGATATAGATTGCGCGAATAAATAAAAACGCCACTAAACTGGCCAATGATAAAAACGGGATCGCGTTTGTAAACTGCATACATAAACAGCGTAATCCCACCTAAAAGACTTAAATACCAAAAAGCAACTGGAATAACACTCCTTTTTTCTCTTTCACTTACTAACCATTGAACAATAAAACGTGCTGAAAAGATGCCTTGGCCAATTAAACCAATTACCAGCCAAATATAATCTTTATTCATTATTAGAAATCTCCGGAGCGCAGGGACGTTTTAATAACCAACGTACACCTATTAAATCATGTATACCTACAAACAATCTATTCATGACGCCATACTTAGATACACCATGCCAACGTGGCCGGTGATTTACCGGAACATTAACTAATGTATAACCTGCTCGTTTAAACAAAGCCGGTAAAAACCGATGTAAATGATTAAAATGAGGTAAATTTAAAAACCCATCACGTGGAAATAGCTTAAGGCTACAGCCTGTGTCAGGGCACTGATCATTTAAAAAGAGTTGACGAACCTTATTACCAATCACCGAAGAAATCTTACGCAGATGATTATCATCGCGTTTTTTTCGGTTTCCTAATACCACGGTTTTATCATCATTTAAGTAATTAAATAACAAAGGAATGTCTTTAGGATCATTTTGGCCATCGCCATCTAAAGTCACTAATATTGGATATTGTGCTGCTTTCGCACCACTAACTAAAGCTGCACTTTGTCCATAATTATGTTTATGACACAAAAGTCGTAAAGAAGCATTTTCTTTTGCTAAAGTTTGTAGGCGCTCTACTGTACCATCAATACTGCCATCATCAACAAAGATAACTTCAAAAACAAATTGCTCTGCAGGTAACGCTTGCACAATTTCCTCATATAAATGCGCTACATTATCGACTTCATTATATACAGGGATAATAACAGATAAATAAGTTAACTTACTCAAAACATCCTTCCTAAGCAAAATAATAACTAGTATAACGTATCTCGCCAAACAGGTTCCAGCCAAGATTTTTTACGTAAAACCCAGAGTATTAGACCTACGGTAAGTAAAGATAAATAGGTGCCAGTTAATATATCACTAAAATAGTGATGAACTAATAAAACGCGTGATATTGCAATTGAGAAGCCAATTAACAGAAAAGCATAAAAATAACGTGGAAAAAGAACACATAAACCGAAAGCAAGAGCCATAATAGTAGTTGTATGTCCTGACGGAAAAGACCAGAAAGGCGCCTTAGTTTTTAACCAGTAAAAACCATAATATTGTCCATCAAACCACATATCAGGACGGGCACGGCTAAATATAACTTTTAAAATACCGCAAAATAGGCCACTTATAGCAACACACAGCCAAAGAAAACACATACGTGCTTCCCAGACACGGTTGATATTAATATACCTAAAGTAAAGCGTACCTAGAAAAAAAGTAATAAGATAAATTAGACCTAAGCCAAGTTTAGTGAAATGGTTAAGAAAGATAAAATTGATACGATAATTTAAAAAAGCTAAGTGCTCAGCTAGCGGTTTATCAATATAAAGAAACAGCAATGTAATAATTAAAATATAGGCCATAATAACCCATGGCCTAGTCATAACTAAAATTAATCGATTAAATGGCGCCATGTAGAGTTTCTCCTGTTTCCTGACCTACAAGAAATAATTTCACCCAGCGTCCCTTACTGTAGTTAAATCCTCTTGCTTGAGCTAAAATTTTTATCTTATTTGAGCGATAAGGCCAAGCCTGTAATGCTCTACTATCAAAGATTGCTAGCTGCTTAGGATTAACAAGCAATTGTGTAATAGCTGTATTTAAGTCAACGAAGCGAACTGATTTAGTATCGAGATTAAATACTAAACTCGGCTCCTCAAAACCAACAACTAATAACGGCAAACCATTGTCAATTCTGTTCTTATCAACGAGTTGCGCCATAGTATGAGTTAGCCATACCGGTTTTAAAGAGGGCAGTAAATTATTAAATATAAGTGGAAAAACAATCATTGCCATAATAAAAATACTTATAATACTGTAATTTAATTTGCCTTGCCGACTAAAATAAATTGCACTATTAGAAAAACTTACAATAGCCACAATTATAATGACGCTACTTAAACTTAATGCATCATTTACCCAATAGGTTATTAAAATTAAAACCAAGCCAAGAATAATGGATAGGATTAGCCAAAGATACTGCAAAAGCCTTAACCACTTACTTGTTAGCGCATAAGTATATTCTTTAATTGCTAGTGCACATAAAATGGCTAATGCTGGAAATAAAGGCATAACATATTGTGGCAATTTCGTTGGCATGCATTCAAAGAAAATCCAAGAAGGCACAAGCCAGGCTAATAAAAATTTTACCTGACTTTTAATACGATTTTTCCAAGCATAAATTCCGCCGAGCCCAAGAAATAAAGAAGCAGGCCAAAATGTTATAGGTAAGATAGCTAAATGAAATAAAGGTGGCTGACCATGAGACTCATGTCCGCCCTTTAATTTGGGTAGCAAATCCTTATTAAACATTTGCAATAAATAATTACTGTGCTCAGCTTTATTAACTAATATTAGCCAGACTGAAGTTAGAATTATTACTAAAAGTAATCCTTGAAAAATCTTTAATTGCCGCAACCAATATACATTTTTGTCGATTAAGCATAATCCTAAAATAGTTAATAATCCTACTAAAGGTGTTACCCCCTTTAAAGCAATTCCAAGGGCCATAGCAAGCCAGAAACACACAGGCCAAAGCCAACCTGCCTTTCTTTGTTCTTTATAAGACTGATAAATGTTCCATAAGGCACCCTGCATCAATATAACAGAAAAAAGCAATGTTGCATCAATAACAGCCATGTGTGCTTCGACTACTAATAAGAGAGTAGAGGCAAGAAGGCCGGCTGCCAATGCAGCAGTTATTGAGCCCACAAATCGGCTTGCAAAAAGATAGGTGAACAAAATTGATAAAAATGCACCTAATAGGGAAGGAATGCGATAAGGCCAGATTTGACTCAGATTATTATTACTAAGCAGCTTAACACTTATTGCTTGTAGCCAATTAATTCCAGGTGGCTTTTGAAATCGCGTTTTATCTTGGAAACGAATCTGAAAATAATTTCCTACTTGCATCATTTGCTTACTTGCCTGAGCAAAATGTGCTTCATCGCGATCGATAACAGGTATCTTAGTTATGCCAAAAGCAAATAATAACAATGAGAAAAGCAATAAAAAGAAGCTTATTTTAATCTTTTCCAAAATCAAATGCCTAATTCTATGAATATGCCCTAATGATGCGTATAATATAAGACCAGTGTTTGAAATACTAGCTATATCTTAAAAGACTAGTTAGAATGTTTGTTTGTTTTATACTGCATTACTCTGATGCCAGAATTAACTATTATACAACAAATTGCAGTTTGGATTATTCCTGTCTTATTTGCTATTACCCTTCATGAAGCAGCTCACGCATGGGTCGCTTATCGGCTTGGTGATACTACAGCTAAAATGTTAGGGCGGGTAAGTTTTAATCCAATACGCCATATTGATCTTATTGGAACAATTATTGTTCCAATTCTGGTTTTAGCTTTAAGTAATTTTACTTTTGTTTTTGGCTGGGCAAAACCGGTACCCATTAATGCAGGACAATTAAAAAATCCCAGACGTGATGTAATTTTAGTTACAGGTGCTGGGCCCTTAAGTAATTTTCTTATGGCAATTTTCTGGGCTGGTCTCTTTAAATTAGGATTATCACTTAACCCGCAGACATCGACCATTGGTTTATTTATGGTTCTTGCTAGCAAAGCTGGCATTATAATTAATTTATTACTCGCTTTTTTAAATTTAATACCAATACCGCCTCTAGATGGTAGCCGTATTGTTGCTAGCTTATTACCTATAAGACAAGCAATCCTATACCAAAAACTCGAACCTTATGGCTTTTTTATTATTTTATTGTTATTGATTACAGGAATTTTAAGTTGGCTCATTACGCCACCAATTAGTTGGTCTTTAGTAGCGCTGAGTGCCCTTTTTAATATATGAATATCTTAGCTGACGCCTCTTTACCCAGTTTAATAACAGCCTTCCCGCCTCCATTTAAAATCACCCTTTATCATCAACAAGATGACATTAAAAGCTTACTAGCAAAGCAAGATATTTTATTGTGTCGCTCCACACTTAAAGTAACAAAAGAATTATTAAGAGATTATTCCTTATCTTATGTTGCTACCGCAAGTAGTGGAACTGATCACATCGATGACGTTTTTCTTAAGCAAAAAAATATAACACTTATTGATGCCAAAGGTAGTAATGCAAGTGCTGTAGCTGATTATGTCCTTGCAACCATTGCTTATTTACAGAAATATACTTCTTTTAGAGGAAAAAAAGCAGGTGTTATTGGCTTAGGTGTTGTAGGGTCTAAAGTTACTAAACGTTTGAGAGCTCTTAATTTTGAGGTTGTTCGTTATGATCCTCCTAAAGCGTTAGTTGATAATAATTTTTATAGTGCCCCACTTAATGAACTCTTACAATGCGATGTAATTTGTATTCACGCTAGTTTACATAACAATTTGCCTTTTCCTAGTAAGAATTTAATCTCTGAACCAATACTTGCTCAATTAAAACCTAATACAGCTATTATTAATGCTTCTCGTGGTGGAATTGTTGATGAAACAGCGCTTTTAAGTAATGATTTAAAAATTATTTACTGTACTGACGTATTCTCTCATGAACCCAATATTAATTCTGACATTGTTAAGCTAGCTTACTTATGTACACCTCATATTGCAGGCCATAGTATAGAAGCTAAAATTAATGCTGTTATTCAAGTAAGTCAAAAACTCCATCAGGCCTTAAATTTACCCCTTCCGGATTATTCTTCTTCTCTACCTTCACAAAAAATTCCTAACTTTAAATCGGTGACAACTTGGCAAGACTATGTGTTGGCACTCTTTAATCCTATCCATGAAACAAGGGCTTTAAAAGAAGCAACCAATAAAAAAGAATGCTTTCTTCACTTGCGCAAGGCACATCAAAAACGACATGATTTCTCCGTTTATCAATCACAATTACCTGAATTTATATGGCCACTTTTAAGCTAGAAATTAGCTTTAATTTTGAAATAGCTTTAGCTCAAAACTTTTTTTCCGGTTGAAAAGAAATTTCATTTTGATCATTATCATTAAGACCACCGTTTGATTTGAAAAAATGATGCTTCATTTGTACTTTTAGTGAAATTCCCGGGTCATAGCTTATTGGCAAAAAACAAATATTTTGTTCGAGAATAATTTGAATTGTTTTTTTAAATAAATGAAAATTATTTCCGATTTTCGCACCAAAATCATGCATCAGCATTACTTCTGATGAAAATTTCGATGCATCAACTTTGGAGCTCAGTAATTTAAAATATGTATCTGGGTTATTTTTTAATTCTTTTTTATAATCTTCTGTATCCAAGGTCCATAAAGCATCAATACATCCATCATTATGCTCATTGCCAAAATTAAGTGGTTTAAAATCATGCTGTCGAAGAAAATTTTGTAAGCTTTCAACCTTCTGTAACTGAGCCTCAGTAATCGCTTTTTTCAAGTAGCCGCCCGCTCCTCGATCGCCAAATGGTAATCGAATAAACTTCCCAGGACGTTGACAACCAGCCTGTAAATAACATTCATCAATTAATTTTTCTGTCGCGAGAATCTCATTATAAAAAACTTCATTTTCAGTTTCAGAAAAATAGGGATGTGAATAAGAATGATTTCCTATCAAAAAACCTAGCTTGATTGCATGAACCACTGCTGTTTGATTTTCAGCTAATAATTCACCTCTACAAAAAAATATGGCAGGAATTTCATGCTCATACAAAAAATTCACTCTTTCTATCATATGTTCAGAGGGAGAATCATCGATTGTTAAATAGATAAATTTCATGATGGAATCTGAAAAAAATAGCAGAACTATACTATAAATGAGATAAAACTTCTATTATTGCTCATTAGAGTGGCTAGCAATATTAGCTAAGAAAAATACATCTAACTTTAAGCTAAGATCTGTAGAAATGTCTCTAATAAGGAAATATTAAAATAACTCATAATAAAAACTTTAAGAATGAATCGCAAGATGCTCGACGTAAAGATGAACACAATAGCGTATAAACAAATAGATTTATTTTTGATTATTTAAACCGCACAGCGAATTAATCATCTGTTTGACAATCAGTTGATCTGAAAATGGGTACTTTATATGGCCAATTTGCTGATAATCTTCATGGCCTTTACCAGCGATTAAAATGATATCTTTCGAACCCGCTAAACTGATTGCTTTACCAATAGCCAATTTTCTATCTGTTATTCGATAAACATCTGCGCCATTAGTTGTAATACCTTGATTAATCTCTGTAATAATCTGCTCTGGGTCTTCTGTACGAGGATTGTCGCTAGTAATAATAGCGATATCTGCATGACGGGTTGCTATAGCGCCCATAATAGGACGTTTTAATTTATCTCTATCGCCACCACAACCAAAAACGACAATTAAACGCCCTTCTTTAAGGTGATTTAATGTCTTTAATACATTTTCTAATGCATCAGGCGTATGCGCATAATCAACAACAATACATGGCTCATGAATAACAACCTCCATCCGACCTGGTGCTGGAGAAAGCTCAGCCATGATAGGAGTAATTTTTTCAATTGGATAACCCCAAGCGAGTAGGCTAGTAAAAACGGCTAATGCATTATAAATATTAAAGTAACCTAACGTGCGAATTTTTAAACGGGCCTGACCCCAAGCAGAATGGATAGTAATTGAAGTCCCTTCCATCGTTACTTGCCAATCTAGCGCTTGTATATCACTGCCCTTATTTAAGCCATAGGTAATACACTTACAAGCAGGATTTAAGTGTGCTTGCATAAATTTAGAATAGTCATCATCGTAATTTAAAATAGCAGTTTTAAGTGATGTATATGAAAATAATCTTGCTTTTGCAGCCGCATAAGCATCCATTGTTTGATGATAGTCAAGATGATCTAACGTTAGATTAGTGAAAATGGCCTGCTCAAAATTAACTTCATCTACTCGTTGCTGTGCTAGGGCATGTGAAGAAACTTCCATGCATACATGTTTTATACCGCTATGCAAGTAAGTAGAAAAAAGGTTTTGTAAGCAAATTCCATCAGGGGTCGTATTATCTAAAGGGATAAGATTCTCTACCCTACCTTGCCCAATCGTTCCAATATAAGCAGCTTGATTACCTAGTAGCTGATGTGCTTGGGCTAATTGATAGGCAATGGTCGTTTTACCATTTGTTCCTGTTACACCTGTAAGATGTAATTTTTTACTAGGTTCTTCATAAAATCGGTTCGCAATTGCAGCTAAATGTTGCGCTAAATTCGGAAAAGGTATCCAAGTTATCGCGGTAACCTTATTAGGAGGCGTATAATCTTTTGGCTCATACAAAATGGCAATAGCACCTGCCTTTATTGCTTGGTCTATATACATTCGTCCGTCTGTAGTAACGCCTGGATAAGCGCAGAATAAAAAACCCTTGCTTATTTTGCGACTATCATTATGTAATCCTAGAATATCTAATTCTGGTAGGGATGTTTTTATCCATGGTGCAAGTAGCGTATTTAATTTCATAAACTCAATTAACCTATTGTTTTATCGGGTGGAATATTTAAAATTCGTAGTGAGCCTGACATGACTTGTGCAAAAAGAGGCGCGGCTACTGCTGCACCGTAGTAACTATTACGAGTCGGCTCATGAATAACAACGACAACAATTAATTTAGGATTAGACACAGGCGCAATACCAACAAAGCTGGCAATATGTTTATTCTCCTGATAACCTTTTTTACCGGCAATACGAGCAGTACCCGTCTTTCCTGCTACTCGATAACCTGGTATACGTGCTAATTTACCTGTCCCTTGATTTCCTAGAACCGCTTCAAGCATTGCCAACACTTGATTGGCTGTTTTTTCATCGATAACTTGCTTCCCAGCTTCAGGAACATCCTTGTGTAGAAGTGTTACAGGTAGCGTCTTACCACCATTAGCAAAAATTAAATAACCTTTAGCTAATTGTAGAGCTGTCACTGATAAACCATAACCAAAACTTAAAGTGGCTAAAACAAACGGGTTAGCATCCTTAATCTTAACAATACTCCCATCACTTTCACCTGGATAACTACTTTCTGTACGTTGACCAAAACCACTGCGTTGCAACAAACCTATATATTGCTCAGGTGGGTTTAAAAGAATCATTTTTGTAACACCTACGTTACTTGAGTGCTGAAGAACACCTGTGACATCTAATACGCCATAATTATGTATATCTCGAATAGTACGCCCATGAACGACCATCCAGCTTGGTCGTGTATCAATAATAGTTTTAGGCTTTACCAAGCCGCTACTTAAGGCACTAGCAATACTAAAGGGCTTAATGACGGAGCCTGGTTCAAAAATATCAGTTAATGCTTTATTACGGTATTTATCACGGGAATAGCGCGCACGTGCATTGGGATTAAAAGAAGGGTAATTAGCAGCAGCTAGAATCTCACCTGTTTGTGTATCTAATACGACAACAGAGCCTGATTTAGCAGAAAATTTTTCTAATGTATTTTGTAACTCATGATAAGCTAGATATTGAATTCTTCTATCAATACTTAATACTAAATCATGTCCTGAACGTGGCTCCTTAATAATTCCTAATTCTTCAATAACTCGACCCATCTTATCTTTAAGCACACGCTTCTTACCCGGTATACCTATTAACCAATCTTGATATGCCAACTCCAATCCTTCTATACCCACATCATCAATATTGGTAAATCCAATTAATTGCGCTGCACTATCTGCTTCAGGATAATAGCGTTTAAATTCCTGCTGAAAATTAACACCAGGAATCTTCAAGAGCTCAATTTTTTTAGCTAATGTAGGTGGCAATTGGCGTTGTAAATAAAGGAATTCTCTTGAATTTGCTTGCTTAACCCGGTCTATTAATATTTGAGCTTTAACACCAATTAGTTTCGCTAATTTACTAAGCTGCTCATTAGTAGGTGAGAATTCTTTAGGATTGACCCAAACAGATTCGACAGGCGTACTTACTGCAAGCGGACTACCTTGTCTATCGGTAATCATCCCACGATAAGCTGGAATATCTTGAATACGTAAACTACGAGCGTCACCTTGGCCTTTTAGAAATTGCCGATGTAACACAGTTAAATCAAGCATTCTCCAAACCAAAATGCCAAAGATCATTATAAAGAAAAGTGATACAGCAATTAACCTTAAACGGTGTCCATTTTTTTTCATTTGGCCTGTAATACAAATGTTTGTTTATCCTCGGGAAGTCGCATCTGCAATTTTTGTTTTGCAAGTACCTCTACACGTGCAGGTGTAGCAAGACTTGCTTGCTCAAGGAGTAGTTGGCCCCATTGTAGTTGTAAGTGATGTGTTTGCTGCTCAAGTTTCTGTAATTCACTAAAGTTAGTACGGTACTCATTAGTTATATAAATAACCGCCAAGGCACTGGATAAAACAAGCAGCATCAGAAATAAAGTGAGCCAGAGCTTTTTAGAAATACGCATGGCAAATAATTGGCCATTAAATAATGTACTTTGATTAATTATTCTTGCTGCAGCGTTCATACAATTTTTTCTCCTATTCTTAGGATGGCACTGCGTGAGCGAATATTTTGTTTAATCTCTTCTTCTTTAGGCTTAATTGCTTTTCCTACCCGTTTAAAACATTTTATTTCCTCTTGTGCGCGTATTGGAATATCAAAAGGTAGTTGCTGACCGATTTCCATATCGCGCATAAATTGCTTAACAATCCTATCTTCTAGCGAGTGAAAGCTGATAACAACTAAACGACCGCCTTTGCCTAAGACTTCAAATGCACTTTTAAGGCCTTTTTTAAGATCATCTAACTCGTCATTGATATGAATGCGAATCGCTTGAAAAACCCGCGTTGCTGGATGTTTATGCTTTTCCCATTTAGGATTAGCTTGTTTAATAATCTCAGCAAGCTCGGTTGTTGAGGTAATGGGTGCCTTTGCTCGCGCGTCAATAATTGCTCTAGCAATACGACGTGCAAAACGCTCCTCACCATATTCCCAAAATATTTTTGCCATATCATCTAGTTGTGCATGATTAATATAAGTAGCAGCATCTAAAGACTGCTGTATATTCATACGCATATCTAAAGGACCTGCTTGCATAAAGCTAAATCCACGATTAGCATCATCTAATTGCGGTGATGACACCCCTAAATCTAGTAAAATACCATCTATTCGCTGATAAACATTTGCTTGTTTGGCAAACTTAGGCAAGTCGGCAAATGAACCTTGAAAAATTTGAAAACGTGGGTCTGTAGTGAAATGACACTTTGCAAATTCTACAGCTTGTGGATCTTTATCAATGGCAATTAGCCGGCCCTGATTAGATAAGTGCGTCAAAATAGCTTGACTATGGCCACCACGGCCGAACGTTCCATCAATATAAACACCATCAGCTTTAATAGCTAAGCTTTCAATTGATTCTTGTAGCAACACGGACTGATGCGACATGATATTTTCCCATTATAAAGAAAAATTTTTCATTTCCTCTGGTAAACTATCTAACTGCAATGCTTTTTCAGCCAACCAATGCTCACGCTTTTGCTGCCACAACATTTCATTCCAAATTTCAAATTTATTACCTTGGCCAATTATGACTATATGTTTGTCTAATTTAGCGTATTCACGTAGAACACTGGGTAATAAAATACGTCCACTATTATCTAGCTCAACATCAGTAGCATGCCCAATAAGTAAGCGTTGAATGCGACGTGCTACGTTATCAAAACTAGGTAAATCTTGTAATTTTTTCTCGATAATTTGCCATTGTGCTAAAGGATAAGCAAGAAGACAGAGCTCTGTATCAATAGTAACGACCAATGAGCTACTTTCCTCAGCACACAATACTTCACGATAGCGGATAGGCACCATAAAGCGCCCCTTTCCATCTAATGTGCTTGTATTGATTCCACGAAACATATTTAAGTAATATGGGTAAACTCGAATTTACCCACAATTCTCCACTTTTTTATATTTTACTCCACTTTTATACACTATAGAAATGTAATTTTCTAGCGTTAGATGGATCAAAATTTCTCTGTTTGATGTAAAAACGAAGAAAAATGATTGGAGTGAATATTAATAAACTACTCTGATCGGTAATAAAACATTATCCTAGAAAAAGCGGTTGAAACCGTAGCGAGCAAGCTAAAGGTACTGAAGATGTTGGACTTTTTTTAATTTTTTCGTGAAAGCAGTAGTCACCACTACGGTGAACGAAAAAATTAAAAAAAGTCCAGCAGATTCCGGGCCTTTGGCTTGCGCAGTAGGTTTTAACTGCTTTTTCTAGGATTATACCTAACGATTTAAAATAGCGGCTTGACGAATACCCTGTAAGACTAGATCAGGAATTAAATGATGGTAAAGTGCTTGCTCCTCAAATAATGATGCAAATCCGCCGGTAGCAAGTATGAGTACCTCTTGCTCTGGAAAAGCTTCTAATTTAATCTTAGAAAGAAGCTCTCGACAAGCCCCTAATGCCCCAAAAAATACACCCGCTTGAATACTTTCGGCTGTAGAACGGCCAAGTGCTTGTTCCATTTTCGTAATCTCTACTGCTGGAAGCCTGGCAGTATTACTAGAGAGCGCATCGACAGATAAGCGCACACCTGGCAAAATAGTACCACCTAAATAAGCCTTTTGAGCGTTAATAGCACAAAAAGTGGTCGCTGTACCAAAATCAATAACAATAATATTTTGCGAAGGATAAGCATTCACTGCAGCAATTGCATTTGCTATTCTATCAGCGCCAACTTCTAACGGATTTCTATACTTAATATTTAGACCAGTCTTTACTCCCGCTTGCAACACAAATGGATCAATAGAAAAATATTTGATACATGCTGCACGTAATGAGTAATCAATTTGCGGTACAACTGAACAAATTGCTATTTCGCTAATTTCATCAGGTTCACATTGATTTTCTCGTAGAACTGTTTTTAAGAAGATACCTAGCTCATCAGATGCACTTATTTTTGAAGTATGTCGGAAACGAAGTTGTAAATTTTCTTCAATAAAAACACCACCATAAATATGAGAATTACCAACATCAATGCATAACATCATAGCGAAAGCTCTCCAGCATTAGAGAGGGTCGATAGTAAGTCTCAGAAAAAATAAAATCAAGCTTTAGCTTAATAAAGAGCTCTTCAATAAGCGCTTCATTACACCAAATAGAGCAATATGATTACGACAGGGGCTATTAATAGAAGGAGAACATTTCAAACCGGAAATATAGTTCCAAGACTTCTTTTTGTTTTTTTTATTTAAAAAAATACTACTCATTTGCAATTGCCGATAAAGAATTGGCGTAAATTAGATAATAAACAAGCTGGTCGATAAGCCGGGTTCTGTCGCGGGCAATCATTTATCTGGGATATATGTCACCATATACCTCAAGCAACCTACCCGAACCCCACACGGGTCATGTGCACTCAAATTAATGAGAATGGGTTCCTATTTGGTCTTGCTCCAAGTGGGGTTTTCCCTGCCACAACTGTTACCAGTTGTGCGGTGCGCTCTTACCGCACCATTTCACCCTTACCTTAAAAAGGCGGTATATTTTCTGTGGCACTTTCCGTAGGCTTACGCCTCCCAGGTATTACCTGGCACTTTACCCTAAGGAGCCCGGACTTTCCTCCCTTTGAAGACAAAGAGCGATTGCCTGACCAGCTTGTTATTATCGTAGCAAATTGAGCTTGAGAATGCCAGAATTAGCCACGCGTACCAATAAATTCGTCATCAAAATAACGTTTTAATTTAGTACGTAAAGTTCCTCGGCTAACGCCTAAAACTCGAGCTGCTTTTGATTGATTATAGCGAGTTAATTCCATAACAGTACGAAATAAAGGTGCTTCAACTTCTTCAACAATAAGTTGATAAAGATTTAAATTTGCATCTTTACTGCCTACTGTATTTAGATATCCCTTCACTGCGCTTATCACTTGCTGAGTTAATGCTTCATTAACTTGCTCAATATCCTGCATTACTGCATTCATTACATCTCTCCATATACTTAAATAGTTAAAATTAAATAAATAAAAACTGTTCCATTTATCATAAACAGAACACCGTGACTTATATACTACCAAATATTACAAACTATGTAAATATTGATTTAATCATATTCATTTATTAAGGGAAGCTTAAGGAAAAACTGAGCATTTATCAAGCTTTTTTTATAGTCGACACGCAAAATGATATGTTCTTAGATTACTCCAGCAAATCATCTATAATCTCAAAATTTAAATTCGAACCTTTATTGTACATTTTTATATTAATTTAATCAAGTTTAATGCGCCTGGCTCTAGTTAGTAAAACTTAAGTCAGATTAGTTAAATTTGAATACAAAGGAGACATAATTATTAACTTTAACAGTTAGAAAACAAAGACAGCATCCCTGCCTAAAACAGCTCGAAACTTTTAGAAATTAGGGCAATTTAGAGAACTATTAAATAAGCTCTACAGTAAAACTTTCGCCACAACCACATTGACCCGTTTGATTAGGATTATCAAAAACAAATTTATAATTTAACCCTTGTTTAACATAGTCAATAATCATGCCTTTTAAAAAAGGGTAACTTCCTTTATCAATCCAAATTTGATAGCGTTCATCTAAGGGTAGCGCGATATCATTTTCTTGGGGGTGAATGACATAATCCACCACATAAGATAGACCGGAACAGCCTGTTTTTTTGACTGAGAAACGAACACCTTGACTATTAGGTTCTTTATCAAGATAAGATATCACATGACGTTTTGCTGCTTCAGTTAGAGTAACGCCTTGATTACGATCGCTTGTATAATTTACAACTCCACTCATTTCTTTTCCTCATTGAGCCTTTTTTTCATAGCCAATATAATATTGTTATAGCCTTTTTCAACTAAGATTGCTATTGGATATAAGTGATTAGGTATTTCTAAATGATTTACTAACACTAAGTAAGTTAGTTCAGGATGTACTTTAATAAAGCTACCTTCTAATTGGCTACAAAGCCATTCAAGGCTCGCAATTAAATAGGGGCTACCACATGCTTTAAAACATGCTTTTATAATTCGTCCTGACTCATCACAAGATAAATATAAATCAAAATAATTACTTTTAGATGCATCACTTATAGAACAATATACAGTCCTAGCTAAAGTACAATCTAAGTTTCCAATATGCTCTGGTTGAAAAAAATAGCGTTTCACAAGATCATTATAACTCATAAAGGTGCCATCTGCTGCAGTCGCAAAATCTGCGTGTTAATAATTTCAATAGCTTGCTTAATATCTTCCTCCGTTGTAAAGCGACCTATAGAAAGTCGGATAGAGCTATAGGCTGCTTCAGCACTTAAACCTAATGCTTTTAAAACATATGACGGTGCAAAACTTGCTGATGCACAAGCAGAGGTGGTAGAAACAGCTAATTGACGCAGAGCAAGTAACAAAGATTCACCATGAATTCCTGAAAAGGTTACATTAAGATTACCTGCAATTCGCTCAGTTGGATGACCATTGAGTTTAATACCGGGAATATTTTCGATGCCCTGCCAGAGTTTTTGCCTTAATTTTAATAATCTGGCTTGTTCATCAATGCGTTTTATTTGGGCTAAATGAAAGGCTTCACCCATTCCGATTATTTGGTGAGTGGCTAATGTTCCTGCTCTTAATCCCCCTTCGTGAGCACCACCAAAAGAACGTGATTCGATACGAATACGCGGTTTATGGCGAATATATAATGCACCTACGCCTTTAGGGCCATAGTTCTTATGAGCAGAAAAAGCCATTAAATCAACTGCTAATTCTTGTAAGTTAATAGGTAATCGACCTGCGCTTTGTGCTGCATCTACATGAAAGATAATACCTCGCTGTTTAAGTAAGTTACCAATGCTTTGAATATCTTGGATAACACCAATTTCATTATTAACATGCATAATTGAAACTAGGATAGTATCAGGCCGCAGGGCTTCTTTTAAATCATCTAAATCTAGTAAACCATTTGATTTAGGATTTAAATAAGTCACTACAAACCCTTCTTTTTCTAGTTGCGCAAAACTATCAAGAACCGCTTTATGCTCAGTTGTCATGGTAATAAGGTGGCGACCTTTACGTTGATAAAAGTGCGCCGCACCAATAATAGCGAGATTATCTGCTTCTGTTGCACCTGAAGTAAAAATAATTTCTCGTGGCGTAGCAGCAATGGAATTAGCAATTTGTAACCTGGCATTCTCAACGGCTAAAGCCGCAAGCCTGCCGTATTCATGAGTTATTGAATTAGGATTACCAAATATCCCTTCAGGACCCAGGTATTGTATCATTTTCTGGGCAACTTGCGGGTCGACTGGCGTAGTAGCCATATAATCAAAATAAATTGGTAACTTTTCAGTATCCACTTGCTTCATTTCTCGCTTTTTTGTAATGCTCTTTGTATATATGTAAGAATGCCACGTAAAATATTAACTTCCATTTGCTCTAGACCTACTCGATTAAATAATCGTCGTAATCGTTCTTGTAATTTGCGCGGATTGTCTTTCTTTAAAAAGTTAATCGTTAACAATACTTCCCTTAAATGACTATAAAATTGTTCTATTTCATTTACAGTTGCTAGTTTATTTTGAGTATGGCTAACTTTTAGCGTTGGCGCTAGCAGAGAAATTCTTAATTCATACACAATAATTTGTACTGCTTGGGCTAAATTTAATGAACTATAAATAGGGTTGCTAGGAATATTGACATGATAATGACACTGCAACAATTCTTCATTCGTTAAACCTGCATGCTCCCTGCCAAACACAATAGCGACTTCAGTACTATCTGGCTGTTTAGAAATGAGCTTTGCACAATCTTTAGGTAATAAACCTGGTAGATCAATTCCCCTAGGTCTCGCACTCGTTCCAATCACTAGTTGACAGTCATGCAAAGCATCCTTTAAAGAATGAACAACCAGGCACTGTTCTAATACATCATCAGCCCCTGCCGCCAACTCAAATGCTTTTTGGTCGGGAAAAGATTTAGGCGCAACTAAATAGAGCCGATTAAAGCCCATTGTTTTCATCGCCCGTGCTGTTGAACCAATATTGCCGGGATGAGAAGTAGCTACTAATACAATACGGATTGAATTAAAATTCATAATAATCTTAGATAATTTATTCTTATAAAAGAAAGTGATTAATTATTAAGTACATAAGTGCGCAATTTTAAGCCATCATAAGTAAGCTTATAAGACAGTCTGACTTGATTAACCAACTTAAGTTTAAATTTTACAATAACTGCCTTAAATAAAAAAACATGCTAGAATACCTGATTTTGTCTTCCAAGAGCAACGCATGCATCCATTATTAAATATAGCTATAAATGCTGCCCGTCAGGCAGGTGAAATTATTTTACGTAATTTAGAGTTAGTTGATAGAATTAAAGTCAGTGCTAAAGGCTCAAATGACTATTTTTGTGAAGTGGATGTAAAGGCTGAGCAAGCTATCATTAAGACAATTCAAAAAGCTTATCCTGAGCATGGTATTTTAGCTGAAGAAAGTGGTGTGTTTAATGATAATGCAGAAACCATTTGGATTATTGACCCCCTGGATGGCACCACAAATTATTTACATGGCTTTCCTTTTGTCTCCGTTTCTATTGCAGTTAAAATAAAAAACCGGATTGAACATGGCGTAGTTTATGATCCTATTCGTCATGAATGTTTCTCAGCAAGTCGTGGCCGGGGAGCACAATTAAATGACAGACGAATACGTGTCTCAAAACAAACGTTACTGAATGCGGCATTACTTGGCACAGGTGTTCCTTTCCGGAATGCTTTGCTAACCCAACGTTACCTACCTACTTTTGAGGCAATGGCTACTAAATGTGCTGGCGTGCGTCGAACAGGCTCAGCAGCACTTGATCTTGCTTATGTAGCCTGTGGCCGTTTAGATGGCTTTTGGGAATTCGGATTGCGCCCATGGGATCTTGCAGCGGCATCCTTACTTGTAAAAGAAGCTGGCGGTTTAGTGAGTGATTTACAGGGCGGGGAAAATTATTTTGATCAAGGCGATGTTATTGCAGGAACACCTAAAGTATTTAAGTCAATATTACAGACATTAGCTCCTATTGTAAGCCGCTAACTTTCTATTAAAGTTTAGGTGAATCAGGCTCAATAGTTAATAATGCCTGGCTTTCTGAAGTTCTATTAAAAAAAGAAAATGCATTATTTGCCGCTGAAGTAGTACTAGCAGAGCAACTATTTTTAATTTCTGCACCTGCTTCCCAAGGCATACTTGGTAGCTTCTGTTTACTTAACAGTGGCGATAAACCTAGTGCTAAAGATAGCAGTTGGGCGACTTTAGAAGGATTTTGCTGATATTGCCCATTAGGAGCAAAATAAGTTTTTAGATAAAATTTTTCAAAAAGCTCAGATTTTCTAATACTAATAAAACACTCAGGAAGTAAACCTGATTCTTGTATTTGCTGCTGCAATTGTAAACTTTCGTCATGTAACGCTGCATTCTTCTCAGAATAGCTTCTGCTTTTAAAATTCCAAAAAATGATCTCCCCTTTTAATAGCAATATCTCTCCACCTAAATCTGGCTCGTCAGGGAATAAAGTAATACCAATAGATTTGTGAAGAGATTCTTCTATTAACCTCTTTCTGAATGCTTTTCGAATTAAATTTATACCGGCATGATTACTTTGATAATCTTTTAAATTACTAATAACTAAAAGTTTTATATCCTTAAAAAGAATATAAGCAAATAAACCACTTAAACTATCGAGCACAACAGGCTCAAACTCTTTATTGACAAAGTTAAGCTGTGAAGACTTTAAATTACAGAAATATAATGAGGTCTGTGACATGGTATTTAAGATGCTTAATATTAAAGTAAGTTATTTTTTTACTTAAGCTTAAGGTCAAGAAAAAAGTTATAGTCCTTTAAACTTATTTAAACAGTTAACTACTTATTTCAGCATAACTCGTTTTTTATAAAATGCAATTTTAATTTAGACAATAAATCTTAAGTTTGATTTTGTTTGAATGTAAAAGTCTAATTTCGGTACATTTTTTGCTTAACTTTATGATAATCCCTATTTTATGAGTCAATATGATTGTAAGGAAAAGCAAACAATATGGCTTTAGTTTGCTTGAGGTCTTAATTAGTGTAATTGTTCTTGCTGTTGGTCTTTTAGGGATAGCAGCATTACAAGCGCGCGCTGTTCATGATAACCATTCCGCACTACTCCGCTCTATAGCAATTAATCAAATTAATAACATGATAGATCGTATGCAATCTAATTACGCAGGCGTTAATGCCGGTGCTTATAATAATGTTTCCGGCACAGGGACTATGCCAACATGCACCACTTGTTCAAGTACCCAAATAGCACAACGAGATATTTATCAATGGAATACGACTAATGCTCAACTTTTGCCATCAGGACAAGGTACTGTAACTCGCAACGGACAACGCTTCACTGTTACTCTATTCTGGGATAACGACCGCACAGGCGCAACCGGAACAACCTGCAGTGGTAATACTAATGTCGATTTAACCTGCCTGCGTGTAGAGGTCGAGTTATGATTAAACCAGCAGGCTTTACTATACTTGAATTTTTAATCGCCACCACGATTGGTACTCTATTGGTCGCGGGCATTGGTGCTGTTTATTTAAGTAATAAGGCTACTTTTTCAGTCCAGTCTGCTTTAGCTCGGTTACAGGAAAATGGCCGCTATGCAAACTATATTCTAGCCCGTGACATTCGCATGGCAGGCTTTCAAGGCTGTACTAACCAACGACAAGTTGCATTGACAAATTTGGTCTCAAATTACTCAACAATGTTAAATTATGACAAACCTTTGCAAGGATTTAGTAGCAGTGGAACTTCCTTTACACCTGATTTACCTACTAATATAAGTTCCAAATCGCCTTTAAGTGGGAGCGATATAATAGAAATCCGTATGGCTTCAAGTAATGGGGTACATTTAAGCGCTGATATGGCTCAGCCTAACAGTGTCATTAATGTTTATTCGGGACTGGGGGCGCAAAGTGGGACCCCATTAATCATTACTAACTGCGTGATTGGTAATATTTTTATGGCAGGTACAGGCACCAGTGATACGGCCATTACTCATCCTACAGGCATTAATACCTCAGATAATTTAAGCATCGCATACTTAACCAATGCCCAAGTTATGCGGCTCATTTACTATGCCTTTTATATCAAAGATACAGGCCGCATGAATAGTCAAAATCAGCCTATCACATCCCTAGTAAGACTAGATGTGAATGGAAATGAAGATGAAATAGCTGAAGGCGTTGAGCAACTTCGCATTGCTTATGGTGTAGACACTGACAGTGATAATACAGTTAATAGCTACCAAACAGCAACCCAAGTAAATAATGGTAATAACTGGAATAATGTTATTAGTGTACAAATTAATTTGTTATTAGCTACTGTTGATAATGTAGCTGATAGACCTAGACCTTATACTTTTAATGGGGTAACAATTACGCCTACTGACAGAAAAATTAGGCGTGAGTGGGTCACTTTTATAACCTTACGTAATCGAGGGTTACCCGTATGAAAAAGCAGCATGGAGCAACGCTTGCTATAGCCCTTATTTTATTATTTGTGATTACAATTCTTGCAGTTGGTTCTGTTCAAGTTGGCCATATGCAAGAACGAATGTCAGTTAATTTACAAGACAAAGAAATCTCGCTTAGAGCTGCTGAATCAGCTTTGAATGCGGGTGAGGATTGGTTAATTACACAAACAAGGCAGCCAGTTATCTATACAAATAATTGCCCAGCTTATCCTTGTGTACGGCAAATGTATGACAGTACTAGTTTATATAGTCAGTCAGCTTCATGGTGGTCTAGTAACTCTGCAGCCTATGTAAGCCAGCTTAGTAATGTCGCAGCAGCACCTCGTTATGTCATTGAATATTTACAATTTGTCCCTGATTCACCTGTGGTAGGCAGTGCTACGTTTGGGACAGGTGTACATTATTATCGAATTACGGCCCGTGGCGTAGGCGCCAATAGCGAATCGGTAACTTATTTACAAACTACTGTAGCGAGGCGATTCTAATGAGACGTTTTTTCTTGCTGCTTTTGACAATAGCTAATTTATTTTATGGTGTAAGCTATGCCGCACCCTTAAATTTAGCGCAATCGCCACTTTTTTTCACTGAATCCGTCGCACCGATGACGATGCTTGTTTTAGGGCGGGATCATAAATTTTATTTTGAAGCGTACGATGATTTCACTGATTTAGATGGTGATGGGACTATCGAATACACTTTTAAACCGTCTTTTGACTATTTCGGTTATTTTGATAGCAACAAATGTTACGCGTATGATACAGGCGGTAATCTTTTCTATCCAATTTCAATTGCATCTAATAGAAAATGTCCAGGAAGTTGGAGTGGTAATTTTTTAAATTATCTAACTACCGCTCGATTTGATGCAGTTCGTAAAGTGCTCTATGGTGGGTTACGTGTTGTTGATACTACCTCGCAAACGGTATTACGGCGTGCTTATGTTCCTTTAGATGGGCACAGTTGGGCAAAAGATTATGAGCTTACAGATGGCTACAATATTAGTGATTATACCCCATTTGCTGCACCAAGCAGCTCATCTTACAGACACATCTTTTTTAGTGGCTCATTGAACAAAAATGGCTTCCCGATGCTCAGAGTTGCTTTAAATCAAACCTATACAACCTGGCAATGGCTAGATCTTGAATTTAAAGGTAGTGCCGACGCTATTCCAGGCGTTAATGACTTTTCTATTCAAGTAAGGGTTTGTGATGCAAACGTAGGGCTTGAACCTAACTGCCGAGTCTATCCTAACGGCAATTATAAACCCATTGGACTCTTACAAGAGTTCGGTGAAAATGATTCCATGCTCTTTGGGCTTATCACAGGCTCTTATGCGAATAATATTAATGGCGGGGTTCTTCGCAAAAATATAGGTAGTATTCGTGATGAGATAAACCTAACAACAGGTCAGTTTACAGCCGTTAACGGTATTATCTCCACTATCAATAAATTAACCTTTACGCACCCTAATACCACTACCTTTGTATGCGCTTATAAAAATTTAACCAGCGGCGCTTGCGAAATGCTTGGTGAACCCATTGCTGAAATGATCTATGAAGCAGTTCGTTATTTTGCAGGTAAAGGAGGCGCAACCCCTGCTTTTGACTACTCCTCTGGAAGAGATACCAGCCTTGATTTACCTAAAGCGAGTTGGCAAAATCCTTATGTAAATTACCCTTTCTGCGCCAAAGCTAATATTCTTTCTATTAGTGATTTTTACCCTACCTACGACAGTGATTACGTGCCAGGTAATGCCTTTAATCCTTTTTCAGGTGATTTACCCTCTCTTAATGCTTCCTCACTTGCCCAAACTATTTTTAATGGTGAAGGCTTTTCAAGTCTTTTTGCCTTTGTTGGTGAGTCAGGCACCAACGCCGATGGAAATCCCACCGCCAAGCTTGTCACAAGCTTTGGCAATATTCGTGGCCTTGCGCCTTATGACACCGCTTATGAAGGTAGTTACTATCCTGCCAGCATAGGCTATTATGCCTGGCTAAATGACTTAAGCAGTGTAACAGGCAAACAAAATGCTAAATTGTTTGCAGTTGTTTTATCACCGCCCAGACCAGAGATTAATTTTAAAGTGGGTGGTAGTAGCGTTAGTATCATTCCTTTTGCTAAATCGGTTTCCGGCTCGCAGATTAATGAAAATGGGGGCAATAACCAGCCTACTAGTGCTGTCGTTGACATTTATGTTGATTACCTTACTGCCAATCAAGGTATATTTACGGTTAACTTTTCTGATTTACAGTCAGGCTCTGGTTTTGGTATCGATACTATTATTCGTTACACAATCAATGTCAATGTAGATAACACGATTACTATTACCACTGAAAGCCTTTTTGCCAACAGTGGTAAAAAACAACATTTAGGTTATGTTATTTCTGGCACAACAAAGGATGGAATCTACTTAGAGGTTAGAGATAAAGATACGGCAACGAACCAAGATGTTGACTATATTTACGATACCCCGCCAGGTAGCTTTCCAGGCGGTACTTGGAGTGATGGTCAACCCCTTCCTTGGGTAACGACTCGCACGTTTACTGCTAGTGGGGTAGGACCCGCTAAAACCTTTAATTCACCCTTATGGTATGCAGCAAAATGGGGCGGCTTTACCGACAGCAATAATAACAATGTGCCTGATATACAAAGCGAATACGATACTTCAGGCAGTGGCAATCCAGATAACTATTTTCTAATTACCAATGCCAGCAATTTAGGGGCACAACTGTTAAAAGCTTTTCAAGCGATTATGGATAGATCGGGCTCCTTTTCATCGGCTACCTTAAGTAGTAGCTCCTTAAGATCAGGTACTTTAATTTATCAAGCTATTTTCCGTACCTTAGACTGGAGCGGTCGACTTCTTGCATTTGCGATTAATCCGGACAATGGCGATATTCTTCATACGGGTTCTTCAACGCAAGGCGCAATATGGGATGCTGCTGAAAAATTAAAGTTACAGAATTTCAGTACAGGTCGCAATATTATTACTTATAAACCATCCACTAAAACAGGAATACCCTTTAGGTGGCCAACTAACCTCTCCTCACCATCTTTAAATGAATTAGATACAGTACAATCGACTGCCTTAAATACTAATCCCTCTACCGCCCTTATAGACAATCTAGGTAGTGAACGGCTTAATTATATTCGTGGCGATCGCAGCAAAGAAAAACAAAATGGTGGCACTTTTCGCAATCGAAGCACACCTTTAGGTGATATTATTAATTCAGGCCCCATACTGGTCGATGTACCGAAACAAAATTACCCTCTCGTTTGGACTGGTAGTGCGCCTGAAAATACATCACCTTATAGTACCTTTAGAGATGCTAATTTAAATCGAAAACCCGTTATTTATGTTGGCGCTAATGATGGTATGTTACATGCTTTCGATGCGGATACAGGTAATGAGTTATTTGCTTATGTACCTGCCAGTGTATTTGCTAACTTAAACCAATTAACTAGCCCAAATTATACCCACCGCTATTATGTAGATGGCTCCCCTAATGCAATTGATGTTTTTATTAATAGTCAATGGCGAACTATATTAGTCGGTTCTCTTAATGCCGGTGGCCAAGGTATTTTTGCATTAGATGTGACTGATCCAGCCAGTTTTTCAGAAGCTAAGGCAAGTGACATTGGTAAGTGGGAATTTACTGACGTAAATGATCCTGATATGGGTTTTTCTTTCGGGCAAGCCTCTATTGTACGTCTTGCTAATGGACAATGGGCAGCTATCTTTGGCAATGGCTACAACAACACTCATAGTGATACAGCTGTTAGTTCAACAGGGCAGGCAGTTATCTATGTCGTTGATATTAATACTGGCAGTCTTATTAGAAAATTCGAAACTAAAGTTGGTATGAGTGCTGATCCGTTAAATCTCGCCAGGCCTAACGGCATGTCAACGCCAACTGTAGTCGATAGAGACGGTAATATGATTGCCGATGTTATTTATGCGGGCGACTTATTTGGTAATTTATGGAAAATAGATATTTCTGCCACTGATCCAAATTTATGGAGCTTTAGAGGCCCATCAAGTACTAGTACGACTCCCACGCCATTCTTTATTGCTAAAGATAGCACGGGTAAGCGCCAACCTATTACCACCCGTCCTGCTGTATCCCGCCTTAATTTCAGTACAGGCGGTTTACAAATTTATATTGGTACGGGTAAGTATATAGAAACGAGTGATAAAACGGATTTAAGTGTCCAGACAATATACGCAATTCAGGATGATGATACTTCTACAAGTATTGACCGCTCACAGCTTCTAGAGCAGACCATTACCGGCGAGCAAGATAATTTGCGTGTCACAAGTAATAATTCGATGACAACTCAACGCGGCTGGTATATGGATTTAATCTATAATGGTCAAGCGCAAGGTGAACGTATTGTATCTGATATGATTTATTTAAATGGCCGTATTATTTTTACCACCGTTATTCCTAATAGTGATCCTTGTGATTATGGCGGTACAAGTTGGCTTATGGAACTAAATGCCAATACTGGCAGCCGCTTAAACTTTAATGTCTTTGATTTAAATCAAGATGGGCAATTTAACTCATTAGATGCAGTGACCATAACAACGCCCGATGGCCAGCAAATGACCTTAACCGCCAGCGGTATTAAATCAGAAGTCGGTCTTACAGCCTCTCCGGCAATCTTAAATGCAGGCACTAAAGAATATAAATATCTTGCAGGCACAAGTGGTAGTATACAGAAAGTTAATGAAAACCCAGGACAACAGCCTACCGGCAGACAATCTTGGCGACAACTCCAATAAAGGTTAATTATGTAGGGGGTAATGAACTTATAGTTTCTTACCCCTAAAATTTAGAATTATTCCCTAATACCAGGCTTAAGGCCTAACGCTTTAGGAAGCTCATCAGCAATGGCAGTACCAACATTACGGCTCACTCTTTCAAAAACACTTTGCTTATAAGTGTAATCAATGACAGTATTTAATTTTAAGACATCACGTACAAGTTGTCCGCTGCTTGCAAAGCCATCAATAAGCCCGCGTGCTTTCGCTTGATTTCCTGTCCAAAATAAACCTGAAAAGGTTTGATTATCAACGTGTAAACGCGAGCCTCGTCCTTCTTTGACGCGATTGATAAATTGCTGATGTACATCATTGAGCATGGTTTGTAGAATTTGTTGCTGCTCAGGTGTAACAGGCGAAAATGGATCTAAAAAGCCCTTATTATTACCTGCTGTTTGCAAACGTCTTGAAATACCTAATTTCTGCATGGCATCAACAAACCCGAAGCCATTATAAAGTACGCCTATGGAGCCTACCATACTTGATTCATTTGCGTAAATTTCGTCGGCTGCGGAAGCAACATAATAAGCCGCTGAAGCACAAACATCAACGCACACGGCATAGGTCTTAACATTAGGATACTGAGCGCGGTAATGCCGTAAAGCGCTATACATATAATCCGCTTGTACAGGGCTTCCACCAGGGCTATTGATACGAATGATTAAGGCTTTGAGAGATTTATTTTTATACGCCTTATCTAAACCTTTAACAAAATTTTCGGCATTGCCTCCACCATCATCAGAAATAGTTCCCTCTAAATCAACTAAACCAGCATGCGCTTTATCAGGCACTTCTTTATCAGTGTCTAATAAAGAATTCACCTTAAAAAAAGCCATAATGATTAATACAACGATAAGAATACGTATTGCCCAACGCCAACGGCGCTTGCGCTTTTGTTCACGCATATATTCAAGAATTATTTGATTTAATAGCGCTTGTGAATCAGACTGTTGGTTAGGAAAATTATTCATAAATAGACCGCTTTACTACTTGTTTTTTGAATTTCAGCCCTTATTTTACGGCAGTAAGACTGTAATTAATACCTTTTAGCCTTGTAATGTAAGAGATAAAGGTCGATATTTAACCAGACTTAACTTATGCAAGCAAGCATAAATAAGTTATGATAGAGAGGTTATACGATGAGAATGGATAAACTTACCTCAAAATTTCAAATGGCTCTTGCAGATGCTCAATCACTTGCATTAGGCCGAGATAACAGTTTTATTGAGCCTGAACATGTCTTAAAAGCGTTGCTTGATCAACAAGGTGGCAGCACGCGGCCTTTATTAACTAAGGCAGGTGCAAATATTGCTCAGCTTCGTACTTCTTTAGATCAAGCATTGGATAGGCTACCTAAGGTAGCAGGTACAGGCGGTGATATTCATATTTCAAATGCTTTAAATCGCTTGCTTAATTTAACAGATAAGTTATCTCAGCAACGCAAAGATGCCTATATTTCAAGTGAGTTATTTTTACTAGCAGCCATTAGTGAAGAAGGAAATTTAGGACGTATACTTAAACAAGCAGGCGCTACTAAAGAATCAATAGAAAAAGCAATAGATGATGTCCGTGGCGGAGACGCTGTCAATGATCCCAATGCAGAAGATCAACGGCAAGCTTTAGAAAAATATACACTTGATTTAACTGAACGCGCAGAACAAGGCAAACTTGATCCAGTGATTGGCCGTGATGATGAAATTCGCCGAACTATTCAAGTGTTACAACGACGTACTAAAAATAATCCTGTTTTAATTGGTGAACCAGGTGTTGGAAAAACCGCAATTGTTGAAGGTTTAGCACAACGTATTGTTAATGGTGAAGTGCCTGAAGGATTAAAAAATAAACGTCTGCTTTCTCTTGATATGGGCGCTCTTATTGCTGGTGCTAAGTTTCGTGGTGAGTTTGAAGAACGCTTGAAAGCAGTATTAAAGGATTTAAGTAAACAAGAAGGTCAAATTATCTTATTTATTGACGAATTACATACCATGGTAGGCGCAGGAAAAGCAGAAGGTGCTATGGATGCTGGTAACATGTTAAAACCAGCTCTAGCCCGTGGTGAACTGCATTGTATTGGCGCAACCACACTCGATGAATACCGTCAATATATTGAAAAAGATGCCGCCCTTGAACGCCGCTTCCAAAAAGTATTAATTGATGAACCTTCAGTAGAAGACACTATTGCTATTTTACGTGGTTTAAAAGAACGTTATGAAGTTCATCATGGGGTTGAAATTACTGACCCTGCCATTATTGCTGCAGCAACGCTTTCACATCGTTATATTAGTGATCGTCAATTGCCTGATAAAGCGATCGACTTGATTGATGAAGCAGCCAGCTTAATTCGCATGGAAATCGATTCCAAGCCAGAAAGCTTAGATAAACTAGAAAGGCGTTTAATTCAATTAAAGATAGAGCGAGAAGCACTAAAAAAAGAAAATGATGAAGCCTCTAAAAAAAGACTCCAAGATTTACAACACAGTATTGATGAGCTAGAAAAAAATTACACTGATTTAGAAGAAGTTTGGAAAGCCGAGAAAGCGACTTTGCAAGGCGCAACCCATATTAAAGAAGCACTTGAACAAGCAAAAGTAGAATTAGATACAGCGCGCAGAGCGGGTGATTTAGCACGTATGTCTGAATTGCAATATGGCCGCATCCCTGAGCTTGAAAAGCAATTGTTACAAGTGAATGAAAAAGAAGACAATACAGAGCATCGTTTAGTTCGTAATAAAGTGACTGAAGAAGAAATTGCTGAAGTTGTTTCTAAATGGACTGGCATTCCTGTGGCTAAAATGCTGGAGGGCGAAAAAGAAAAATTACTTCATATGGAAGAAGCGCTGCATAAACGTTTAATCGGTCAGGATGAAGCAGTAGAAGTAGTTTCTAATGCTATCCGCCGTTCACGGGCAGGACTTTCTGATCCTAATCGACCTATTGGCTCTTTTCTCTTCTTAGGCCCAACAGGTGTGGGTAAAACTGAACTTTGTAAAGCGTTAGCTGCCTTTTTATTTGATACTACTGAGGCCATGGTTAGAATTGATATGTCTGAATTCATGGAAAAACATTCTGTTGCTCGCCTCATAGGTGCACCACCTGGTTATGTTGGTTATGAAGAAGGCGGTTATTTAACGGAAGCTGTAAGACGACGACCCTATTCTGTTATTTTACTTGATGAAATTGAAAAAGCGCATACGGATGTATTTAACATTTTACTTCAGGTTATGGATGATGGCCGTTTAACGGATGGCCAAGGCCGTACTGTCGATTTTCGCAATACAGTGATTGTTATGACTTCTAATTTAGGATCACATTTGATTCAAGATATGGCTGCTAAGGTGAGTTATGATCAATTAAAAGAAGCGGTCATGGGAATTGTGAGCCAGCATTTTCGTCCGGAATTTATCAATCGAATTGATGATACGGTAGTATTTCATCCGCTTAGTCAAGAACAAATTACGACCATTGCTGGTATTCAAATCAGTAATTTACAACAACGTTTACAACAATTAAATATTCGCTTAGATGTTGATCCTAAAGCACTTGCGCATTTAGGAAAAGCAGGATTTGATCCAGTTTACGGTGCAAGACCGCTTAAACGTACTATTCAACAAGAACTGGAAAACCCATTAGCACAAGCCTTACTGACTGGGCAATTTACTTCTGGTGATACAATCCATGTTTCTTGGAAAGATAATAAATTACATTTTACCAGTGCAGAAACGGCAGAAATTCGTCATTAATTAAGCATTATTAAACTAATTAATTGCAGGAGCAAATTACACTAATGAGTAGGGTTCAATTAGGTTATCATATCTCACATGAGCAATTTTCTCCTGCGTGTTTACTTGATTATGTTAGACAAGCCGAACAAGCAGGATTTGATTTTGCCTTTTCTTCTGACCACTTTCATCCCTGGAATAGAAAGCAGGGCCACTCTGCTTTTTCTTGGGCATGGCTTGGCGTTGCCATGAGTCAGACCTCTTTTGAATATGGTTTAATTAATTGTCCAACATTTCGCTATCACCCAGCTATGGTTGCTCAAGCAGCAGCAACAATTGATAGCTTATTTCCAAAGCGATTTTGGTTATGTCTTGGTAGTGGGCAAGCTTTAAATGAGGCAATTACTGGCTTACATTGGCCTGCTAAAGAGGAAAGAAATGCCAGACTTAAAGAAGCAGCCGATATCATTCGTGCCTTATGGCAGGGTAAAACAGTCACACATAAGGGTTTGATAACCATTGAGCAAGCCACACTTTACACACGACCTTGCTCGCCTCTTGCTCTGTTTGGTGCAGCAATTACACCCCAAACAGCTGCTTGGCTTGCCACTTGGGCTGAGGGGCTTGTAACTGTTTCTCAACCTTTAGAACAAGTAAGAGCTGTCGTTAAAGCCTGGCGAGAAAACGGTGGTAGCAACAAACCTATGATTTTAAAGGTACAACTTTCCTATGAGCGCTCTAAAGGGGCTGCTCTAGAAGGTGCTTTTGATCAATGGAAAAGCAATGTTTTTGGCAGCAGTATGTTAGCTGAGTTAAGGACGCCTGAGCAATTTGAACAGGCAGCCGCATTAGTACAGCCTGAGCAGCTTTATGATTATGTTCACATTTCAGAAGATCCTAAACAACATATTCAATGGATAAGCGAGTATATGTCGCTAGGATTTGAGAAAATTGTGTTGCACAATGTTAATAAAAACCAAACTGATTTTATTCATTTTTTTGGTAGCAACGTTTTAAATTGTTTTAAATAAATATTTAGTTAACCAGCTTGCGAAGCAAGTGTCGGAATAAAAGTTAAATGCTCATTGGAGTCCTTTTGTCCTATAGCGTCTTTAACCGCTAATCTAAAGAATTGATAATCATATTTTAGGTTTCGAATTAAACCTTGCTGACTCACAGAATTAAGATAGTTTTGTTTTTCTTTTTGTGATAACAAAATACCATCAACCGTCACGGCATCGGTATTAAATAAGCCGGATTTTTCTTCAAAGTTTAATAAAATACTATTGTGATTAGCTATTTGATCTAAGACTCTTTCTGTTGGTTGACCTATTAAGTAAGGATTAAAATTAAAATCTGCGCAAAAGATTAAACGTTTATCTTCATATTGATCCAAAACATATTGAATAAATTGACAATATATTTGGGTACGTGCTGAAAGTGCAGTTTTTTCTGTTATGTAGACATCGCCTGAAAAAGGAAAATGTGCCAGAGCAACATATTTTGTTATGTCAGCATGTTGTAATTGCCATAGCTGGAATCGATTAACTAAGTTTGGCAGGTGACTTAGGCCATCTAAATTAACTTTAGTGACCTTATAGCGAGTGTCAGCAAGCATTAATAAGCCCCACTCAGGCCCTGCTTCCTGCGGCTTATGGAACCTATTTTCACTTATAAAGCGTTGCATCCAAGGGAATGTTTTTAAACTATCATATAAAATTTTAACAAGTTCTTCTTTAATAGGTCCTTCACAAAGGCAAATAGCTTCAATTGAGGGATCTCGATAAACAGCTTCTGCAATAACATGAGCTACTTTAATCAGCCGTGTTTTATAATTTCCATCATCTTCGACAAGGCCAAATCCATTATTAAATCCATTACCCCTTTTCCTTCCTTGCATCATGACATTCCAAAATAAAATACCATCATGGATAATAGGATAATGATCAGAAACCTGGCTTGTAATGACGTCCTTAGTTTCTAAATAAGCATAAACACTTGGACCCTGGTCCGATACATTATCAATTTCTTCTTCATATTGAATTTTAGATTTCATAGCCTTGAGCCCCACTAACAACTACTTGTACAAGACTATTTTGTACAATGAAATTAAAAAATATAAGGTATTTCCAATATATGAACACCGACTCTACCTATTAAATAGAAAATCTAAAATAAGTCCAGAAGTTTGTAATAATTTTTTATTAATTAGATGAACCGAGCAGAGTTATCATCTCTGCTCAGGATAAATGGATAAGAAAAATAAATTAGTTTTAGTCTAATTGTCTTAGGTGCGGGAATAAAATGACATCACGTATAGAAGGTGAATCGGTAAAGAGCATCACTAGCCTATCAATACCAATACCTTCACCTGCTGTAGGTGGCAAACCATACTCAAGGGCTTCAATATAATCATGGTCAAAATGCATGGCTTCTAAATCTCCTGCATCCTTTTCAGCAACTTGTCTATGAAAACGTTCAGCCTGATCTTCAGCATCATTAAGCTCTGAAAAGCCATTAGCAATTTCTCGGCCAGCGATAAAAAATTCAAAGCGATCCGTGATAGTTGGATCGATATCGTTACGTCTTGCTAGTGGAGATACTTCTGTTGGGTAACCAGTAATGAAAGTTGGCTGAACTAATAAGTGTTCAACTGTTTCTTCAAAAAGAATCATTTGCAATTTACCTAATCCATCCGTGGCTTTATAGGGTAATTGCAAATGGTCTAAAACAGCTTTACATTCTTCTACAGTTTCTAACTGAGTAGGTGTTAAATTAGGGTGGTAATGTAAAATTGCTTCTTTAACACTTAAGCGCGCGAAAGGTTCATTAAAATTAATTTCTTGACCCTGATAATTAATTTTACGGCTACCTAAAACTACATCACATAAATGCTGCATTAAATCTTGGGTACAATCCATTAAATCATGATAATCAGCATAAGCTTGATAGAATTCCACCATCGTGAATTCAGGATTATGGCGTGTTGAAATGCCTTCATTGCGAAAATTACGATTGATTTCATAAACTCGCTCAAACCCGCCAACCACTAAACGCTTAAGATATAATTCAGGTGCAATGCGTAAAAACATATCCATGTTTAAGCTATTGTGATGGGTAACGAAGGGTCTCGCTAAAGCGCCACCAGGAATAGGATGCATCATGGGCGTCTCTACTTCTAAAAAGTGATGGCTATCCATATATTGACGAAACGCTTTAATTAATTGAGAACGAATTAAAAAGGTACGCCGCGAATCTTCATTGGCAATTAAATCAACATAACGCTTGCGATAGCGCATTTCTTGATCAGCTAAACCATGGAATTTATCAGGTAAGGGCCGAAGGGATTTTGTTAGCAAAACGATATTGTCTGCATGAATACTTAATTCACCAGTATTGGTTTTAAATAATTCTCCCGTTACACCCACAATATCGCCTAAATCCCATTCTTTAAATTGCTCATAGATTTCAGGCAAATCATTTTGTCGTACATACACTTGAATACGGCCAGATACATCCTGAATATGGAAAAAACTTGCCTTACCCATAATCCGGCGCAAAACAATACGACCAGCAACAGCGACTTGAATCCTTTCTGCAGCCAACTCTTCTTTTGTACAATCCTTATATTGGCCTACTAAGTTAGCAGCATAATATTTACGACGAAAATCATTAGGAAAATTAAACCCCTGCTTGCGCAAATTAGCTAATTTTTGTTTACGAACTAAATAAACTTCACTCTCATCTACTGTTACTTCTGTCATACTACTGCCCCTATGCCAGCTTTTAAACTGGCTTCTATAAATTTATCCAGATCCCCATCTAATACAGCCTGCGTATTACTCGTTTCAACACCTGTTCTTAAATCTTTAATACGTGATTGATCTAAGACATAAGATCGTATCTGTGATCCCCAACCAATATCTGATTTGGTTGCTTCAAGCGCCTGCTGCTCTGCATTTTTCTTCTGCAGCTCCATTTCATAAAGCTTAGCTCGCAATTGCTTCATAGCGCTGTCTTTATTTTTATGCTGACTTCTATCCGTTTGACATTGAACCACAATACCTGTTGGCATATGGGTTATCCGTACTGCTGAATCAGTACGGTTGACATGCTGTCCGCCGGCGCCTGAAGCACGATACGTATCAATACGCAAGTCAGCGGGATTAATTTCAATATCAATGTCTTCATCGACTTCGGGTGAAACAAATACAGCCGCAAATGAGGTATGGCGTCTGTTACCTGAATCAAAGGGTGATTTGCGAACTAAACGATGTACGCCTGTTTCAGTTCGTAACCAACCATAAGCGTATTCACCCACTACATGGATAGTCGCACTTTTAATCCCTGCTACCTCACCTGGCGAACATTCTATTAATGTCATAGCAAAACCATGATGTTCCCCCCAGCGTAAGTACATACGCAGCAACATTTCGGCCCAATCTTGTGCTTCCGTTCCACCTGAGCCTGCTTGAATATCAAGATAAGCATTTGCATTATCCATTTTACCTGAGAACATCCGGCGAAATTCTAATTTCGCTATTTGCTGTTCTAATGATGCTACTTCTTTAGCAACATCGTTTATTGCTTCTTCATCACTTTCTTCACGTGCTAACTCAAAAAGCTCAGTCAAATCATCAATATTTTTAGTTAAAGACTCTAATTGGTTAACAACTGATTCTAACTGTACACGCTCGCGCCCTAAAGTCTGAGCACGCTCGGGATTATCCCAAATAGCAACAGATTCTAACTCCCGCGTTACTTCTTCTAGACGCTCTTGCAAGCTATCAAAGTCAAAGATACCCCCGAAGTGCTTTTGTGCGCTCACTTAAATCATGTAAAGTTATATTAATTTGATTGACTTCTAACATATTAATTTTAATAATCAATTGATAAAGTGCTTTAGTTTACAGGGAAAGCCTAAAACAGGCTAGAAACAGCGATGATCTTAATGTTAATCTTGTCTTTTAGCTCAAAATAAATTAAAATATTAGATCATAATGATCAATATTAATACAAATTTAGGGCGAGGTTTACTATGCAAATTAAAACAGAAGGTAAAGAAAAGGAGAAAAAGTTAGAAGAAAAGAAAAAGTTAGAAGAAAAGAAAGAAATGGAGATAATCTCGATCCCAATTTCTGACCCTACAGACCCTAAGGAAGAAGATGTAAAAGATGAAGACGAGGAAAAAGAGCTATCAGCCCCTCTTCTTATTAAGACTACGCCTAAGAAGGACTCAGACGATTATAAGGACATTATTGAGTCTTTTAAAAAGAAATTTGGAAAAGATAGGTACAATCCTGAGAATAATTGTATGGCATTTCCTTCTTGGGATAAAGCTCGGCAATTTTTTACAGAACAGGCTAAAAACAATAAGGAATTCTTTGCGCGTGAGGCAACTTCCTCAGACGGCAAATTAAAATCAGGGGGTAATAATTTATTCTCCCTAGGTGATGGCAAAATTTATGAAGGAAGCCTTCAAAAGATAAAAGATGATTTAGAAGCAGCTAGAAAAGAATTAATAAAAGTCAATCCTAATGATCCCAATATAAAAAAATATGACCAAGCAATAGGCACCTTCAACACATTGTTAAGTAAAAAAGAGATGCAAGAAACTAAATCCGTCGCTAAATTATCAGAACCTGAAGTTGAAGCGCAAGAAGTCAATCAAGCACAGATGCGATAATAACTTTATAGCTCTTCATTACTAATAATTATTTTATTACTTAGCTCTAGAAGGAGTTAATGTGACATTCTGGAGAGGTATTTCAATATTTTCTGGACGTTGCCAGAAAAGAAATTTTAATTTTTTTACTAGCAAGTAAGTAGGGGCTGAATTGGTATAACTTACCTCGGGTTGTTCTGCAAACGTCTCTTTTTGCTTATTCCATCTAGCATCTTTTTCTATTTCTAGGCTTAATTCTTTGGTAAAGGGCTTTTTCGTAGTTAATTTTTCTTCTACTTCGTTTACGTGTTGCAATTGTAATTGCAGCCGCTCTCTAATTACTTTCTCACTTCTATCAAGAATTATTTTCTTAACTAAAGCAACAATGCCTATGGCCACAAATGTACCAATAGACAAGATAATACCGCTTGGCAAAAAGGACCAAGCAGCCATAATCCCAACAATTAAAATGGCTGCTACTAAGTTAATAAACGTGCTATTGCGTTGATTAAAATAACTATATTCATTACGAATGTGACTACGGTAAAGATTAAAATCTGTGGTAATAGGTAATGCTTCCCTAGAAATATATTTAAGGGCATAGTGACCTAATGAAATGAGTTCCTTAGCAACATTCAACACAGAAGCTAAAATAAATAAACCGCCAATAAGAGGCGTCATTGGGGAGGCGGCAATAATCCATAAAACATAAGCTATAAAATTAACTGTGAAGCCTGCAAACACAAAGCCATTATCATGCAAGCGTTTGAGAACTGACCTTTTGGTATCAGTATGGTTATTATAAAGATAATAGCCTGTTGAAAAGACATTAGAAATAAGCCCTAAAAGCGGTAGACTAAACGTAGATAAAATAAATGATTGAAGCGCAAGCCTCACTGTTATCAGTTGCGGTATAAAAAGCGAGGAAAGAAAAATCATTAATGCGCCAAATCCAGCTAGTGTAAGTTTTTTCTTACTTATCTGAGTTTTTTCATCAATTAATTGCAAAATATAAGTGATTTGAATAAAATCCTGGCGGTTTAATTTTTCCAAAAATTGATAGAGATTTTTTCTCCTGATATAGCTTAACCATTGAGATTTAGGAATATTTAAATTGGCGAGAATATTTTGAACTTGCTCAACGACCTCCTCGTCATCGGTAATAATCACTTCTCTAAAGTTACTTCTTAATAAATCTAGATTGTACTTATAATAATCTAACTCGTTTTTTACAGCGTCTGCACTTCCTCCCTTAATATAATTATTAAATGCCTTTAAGTTATCTAATACTGATTTCAATGTAATTATTAAGACTTTCTAAAAATTAATAGGTAAGCATATTAAAAAATTCTTATTTTATTTGCAATGACTTAAACTCTATGACTTTATTTTAGGCATTAATAGCAGCGCTAACTAAGGGTCTGTTAATAATTTATCTTTTAAAACTCCTAAAGCCCCTATGTTCTGCGGCTTGTCCGCCGAACCATGATTTTCTGAATGGCGCGGACAAGCCGCGCCACGTAGGACTTACGGAGTAATTGTCAACAGGCTCTAGTCTAGTTAGCGCTTTATTAAGTTATTTAGCCTTATTAAGTAGTGATAACATTTCTGTTTTATTTAAATAGCCAGCAGAAGTCAATTGACTTCGTTCATTACCTAATGTATCAAAGAAAATCATTTCAGGTAAGCCATAAATTGCAAACCTTTTTTTAATCTTACGAGTCTCAGGCGTATTGTCGCTTAAATTTACCTTCAAGCTAACTAACCCATTCATGGCATGAATAATTTCAGACTGATTAAAGACACGCGCTTCCATACCCTGACAGTCACTGCACCAAGTTGCATAAAATTCAAGGAATACTGGCTTATGAGCTTGCTTTGCCTGAATCAAATAGTTATCAATCTCTTGTAACGTAGCCACTTTTATAAATGGGGCCTCTTTAGGGGCTGAGATAGCATCATTTTTAATAATAATTGGGATTGATGAATACAACATTACCCCACTTATCATTAAAGCAATACTACCAAAGACTTGCATGACTCGCTGTCCATTTGACGTTTTGTTTTGAAAAAGGCCTAAATAAAAACTTAAGATAATGAGTAAAATAGCCCATAAAACATTGACAATGGCATGAGGAAGAATTCTAGATAACATCCAAATAGCCATACCTAGCATTAAAAGTCCAAAAAACTGTTTAACTTTAATCATCCAAAGCCCTGTTTTAGGCAGTAAAGAACCATACCCTGCACCGACTAAAAGTAGAGGAGTTCCCATACCAAGGGCCATCACAAATAAAATTAAGCCACCCTTAAGTACTTGGCCATCTTGCCCAATATACGTTAATACCCCAATTAAAGGTGCAGTTACGCAGGGTGAAACAACTAACGTTGAAATCACACCCATCAAAGCGACAGAAATAAAGCTTTTACTGTTGCTTTTTTGGCTTAACTGGCTTAAGCGCGTATTAAGAGAATTAGGAAGACTTAGATGGAAAATATCTAACATGGATAAAGCCATGAGTATAAATAAACCACTAAATACACCAATAATCCACGGCTGTTGCATAAGTGTTTGCACCGTACTACCTAAATAAGCAGCTAACATTCCTGCTAGTGCATAAGTCACTGCCATACCTATGACATAGGCTGCAGACAGCTGAAAAGCCTTAGCAAATGACAAGGAGCGCTGACCAACAATGATGCCTGATAAAATAGGCACCATAGGTAATACGCAAGGTGTAAAAGCCAATAAAACGCCAAGTCCAAAAAAGACAGTTAAATAAACCCACGGGCTATTATCTTGAATAAGATGCGCTAAGGTTAAAGGATTTGAGCTATCAAAACCTACAGGTAGTGCCCAAGTAGACCCAACAATACCTATAAGTCCAATTAAGGTTAATAAATAAATATTCTTTTTCATATAGTCCTCATAATCTATGAGTAGCTACATCTCGTTAGCTACTTACGAGTTCATTTGACCGAACATACATGATTAAAGCTACTAATAAACATTAGCGCTCTAACCTAAGTTCAGTATTTAAAGTTATTTGCTGTAATTTTTAAAACTAGACTACATAAATTAAATAGGCGGCTTAAAAGGCAACTCATGTGGTGGGGTAGACATTAAATTAGGTAGGAAAAAAAATAATAAGCCAATAGCGACAAATAAATAGGGTAAACAACTTAACTGTTGCTCTTCGGCAGTATAGTAGGCTGAAGATTGACATAAAGCGTTTATTGCGGCTCTAGTTGGACATTCTGTAGTTTGGGTATATTGAATAGCTGATAAAGGCTGATTATTCAAAAAAAAAGAAGCAGGCTTAACAAAAATAAAGATTAAGCTCAGAATAAAGAAACACTTAACTAAGTGGCTAGATGTTTTCATAAAAAAATATTACCACAAGAAGTGTATTCTAACAAATAGAAATGAGGAGTAGTTAATTTTAAGCTTTCGTTAAAAACATTATCTTCGAGATCTAAATCCACAAGTTAAAAAAAATCTGTGAACTTAAAAACGTTAAACACCTTTAAAGGTTAAATTTTGCATCTAATAAAGGGCAGGATTCTCAATTAATCAACTCAAAGCAGCTTTCTTGCGAGCTCAGTTAGTAATTAAAATATGATCCTTATTTTTGAGTCAAACAGAACTCTAACTTAGCTTGCAGGTGTAAAAAGCACTATCTTTACATTAACTCTTTAGAACGACAATTCACTAAAAGTACAAAATATTAGCTATATTTATAATTAGTACTACTATGCAGATGGAACTTTAGGCTCATTTGTAAATACAGCTGTGATGGCACTTGCGTACTTTAATTAATTACCTAAGAAGAAATTAAGAGACGCTTCTGGAGATTGATTATGTATTATCGGTTAGAATTAGATGAGAACGATAATGATATTACCTTAACAAATAAAGTTACCGGAATCCCGCAGGAAGTTACTACACTTGACTTACAGCAAAATCTTTTGGGAACTTTGTTTGAGGGAAATCAATTAATTGATCTATTTACTCAATTAAATGGTTTAAGTAAAATTAGAGAGCTCGATTTAAGCATAAATTTTCTATTCCGATTAAAAGAAGAAACTAAGGCTTTAGCAACCCTATTTGCCTTACTAAGCCGTAAGCTTATTGTGCTTGATATAAGTGGAAATTTTCTATCACAATTAGGTGATGTTGAAGTAGAAACTGCATTTGCTGAGCTTCCTCGCTCTATCAAGGCACTTAATTTAGCTTTTAATTCACTAAACGAATTGAAAGCAGAGACGTTAGAAAAGATATTTAATAACCTTCCAACCTCACTTATTAATTTAGATTTAAACAGTAATCAATTAGGCAATAAGACAGCAGATGAGTTAGCGAAAATACTCGCTAACCTTCCATCTACCTTACGCTACCTCGATATATCCTCTAATCAATTAGGCAGTAAGACAGCAGATGAGTTAGCGAAAGTACTCGCCAGCCTTCCATCTACCCTACGCTACCTCGATATATCCTCTAATCAACTAAGCAACAAGACGGCAGGTGAGTTAGCGAAAATACTGGCTAGTATTCCACCAACAACCGTTAATCTTGGTAGTGATTTAAAAGTTATTCTGCAAAAACTAAATAATGATAAACAATGCGTCGAATCCGTAACATTCCTTGCTATAGAGGATGAAGATGAAGAAACGTTAGGATTGCTAAAGACAGTTTTCCCAAACCTTAAAGAGCTCCGCCTTATAGACGAATCTGGTAATATTTTAGTAGAGAGCCCTGTCAAATCATCAAATAGATTAAGAACTTACGGCTCTAACCCAGAGGTGCCCTCTTTGGTTACTCAGACATTCTTTTTTATTGCACAAAATAAGGAAAGTCCTAAGCTTAAGGATTATAAAACGATTCTCCCAGAAACGCTTAGTGAGCATATAGGCCAGGAGATAAATGATAATCTGAGAGATAGTAATAGTAATGAGCAAAATGATTTAGATGAGCCAGATGATTTAGATGAATCAGATGATTCATCTATAAAAAACAACAATGCTCCTCGTAATTCTAATAGATAAAGCCAATGAGTTAAAATGCTAATTCAGCTCTAATTACAGTGAATTTTTCTTTATTTATTCTACCTTCTTTCTATTTTTGTTTTTCCATTCTGTATCAATCGTTCCCTTCGCTAAGCTTTTCAAGTTATGGTCAAGAGCAACTCTGTCATCAAATACAAAACAGTGCCCTTCCCACATAGACTTTTCAACAGGAATGGTAGCAAGGTAATTTAAAATACCGCCATTAAGCTGATAAACTTGCTTAAAACCTAGTTTCTTTAAGTAAGAAGTGGATTTCTCACAACGGATACCACCTGTACAATACATGGCAACTTTTTTGTCTTTTTTATCGATTAAATGCTTTTCTACATACTCAGGAAAATCCCTAAAGTTTTCTGTCTCTGGGTTAACAGCGCCTTTAAATGAGCCTAGCTTTACTTCATAATCGTTTCGAGTATCAATTACAACGACATTAGGATCAGCAAGTAACTCATTCCATTGTTCAGGCGTTAAATGGATACCTGTAGATTCTTTGGGATTTATTTCAGGCGCACCTAAGGTTACGATTTCCGGGCGTAATTTTACTTTTGCTTTATCAAAAGGATTAAAATCATCGTAGGTTTTACGGAAAGATAAATCACTTAATTCAGCAAAGCTTCTTAAATAATTTTCTAAATAAGAGACCGAATCCTCTGTCCCACAAAAGGTACCGTTTACGCCTTCTGCAGCTAAAATAATGGTGCCACGGATATTCTTTTCTTTCATTACCATCAATAATGGCTCTTTCATTGCTTCATAATTTGCAAGAGGCGTAAATCGATAAAAGGTTGCAATTGTATATAAACTCATTTTTGACCTAACTAAACTTCTTTCTAATCAACTATATTATATCTAATTATTTCTAATTAGACGGTTTACTAAAATAAAGTTGCTGATAAAAAAAACATATTTTATCTTAAAATTTAGTTAGTGAGTACTAAAAACCCCTTTTATTTAGATTTAAGCGCTTTAGCATTTACCTATTCATTCTTCCTGCTTAGTTACCAGATAATGCAGCGATTAGGATTTATCATAGGACTAGGGCTAGCTATATTAAATGCTGTTGCAAACTGAGGAATATTCGCTAAGGGGCCATTTACCCGATAAACTGCTGGTGGATGAGGATCCGTTGTTACTAAATTGCGTAATTGTTCTGGGCGTATATTACTAGCCCAAACATGGGCGGCACCTAAAAAGAATTGTTGATCTGGCGTAAAGCCTGCAACTGTTTTAGCCTGTTTATAAGCTCCTGACATATGAAAAGCTAGATAGGCCAACAAAACACCACCTAAATCTGCTGTAGCTTCACCTACTACAAGCTCGCCCTGAATGGCTAGGCCATCTACTTTATAACCTCCATACTGCTTAACAATACATTGGGTAGCTTGATGAAAACGTTCCCAATCTTTAGGCGACCACCAATTTTTTAAGTTGCCATGACCATCAAATTGCGCGCCTTGATCATCAAAACCGTGGGTAATCTCATGACCAATAACAAATCCAATAGACCCATAATTTACAGCAGCAGGCGCATTAGGATCAAAGAACGGCGGCTGTAAAATGCCAGCAGGAATATTAATGTTATTCATTGAAGGATCATAGTAAGCATTAATCGTTTGCGGCGTCATATCCCATTCTTCTCTATCTACTGGTTTATCAATTTTATTTAAATCTCTTTTAATTAAAAATTGATTAGCGCGAATTACATTCAAAACATAAGGCCCCCGATTAATTTTTAATCGAGAATAATCACGCCATTTGTTAGGATACCCTACTCGATCCTCCATTAAAGCCAGCTTTTCTAAGGCTGCTTTTCGTGTACTTGGTGTCATCCAGCTTAATGTTTGTAAATCAGTTTCTAGTGCTTGTCGAATATTACGTAAAATTGCTAACACATCTGTTTTCGATTTTTCAGAAAAATATTTTTCTACATACAATTTACCTATTGCAAATCCTAATAGGTTATTTTCTGTACTTACAACTCGCTTCCAGCGAGGTAACAATTCTTGCGCACCTGTTAAAACAGTTATCATACTAAAGTCTTCGTCTACAAATGGCTTAGATAAATAGGAGGCAAATTCATCTAAAAGATGCCATTGCAAATATATTTTCCAGTCTTCTATGCGAATACTAGTTAATAGTTTACTGACTCCAATGAAAAAATCAGGCATAGCGACATTAATTGTTTTAATATTTGGCAAGTCTAAAGCTTGAAAATAGGTTGACCAAGAAAAATTAGGGATAAGTTCTTCTAACTCTTTACGTGTCTTAATATTAAAGGTTGCTTTTATATCCCGTTGTTTAACTTGCGGCATAGATATCTTAGCTAGAGCAGTTTCTATGTCCATCACAATAGTTGCTTTCTGTTTAGCTGCAAATTGATTATCGCCTATCAGCCCAAACAGACGAGAGATGTGGCTAAGATAAGCTTCTCTTATTGCTTTAAATTTAGGATCCTCTCTCAGATAATAATCTCGATCAGGTAAACCTAATCCTCCTTGCAGCGCCACACCAATCATTTGTTGACTATTTTTATAATCTGTCATGCTGCTGAAATTAAATAATACATCGACTCCCATTAATTGCAGTCGAGTAATAACAGCTTGCAAATCAGCATAGGTTTTAATGTTATTAATTTGATTGATAAAGGGTTGTAGTGGTGTAAATCCTAATTTATTAATTGTTACTATATCCATACCACTATAATAAAAATTCCCTATTTTCTGTTCAATACTTCCAGAAACAGCTGGCTTATTAGTGACATTGATTAATAGTTGATGAAGCTTTTTTTGTATATCTTGCTGTAGGATATTAAATGTACTCCAACTAGCATACTGTGGTGGAATAGGATTTTTTTTCTGCCATGTGCCATTAGCATATTTATAAAAATTTTCCCCGGGTAAAACACTGTTGTCGAGCCAATCTAAATGGAGTGCTTGTGCTAGAAAACTATCATGCACTGGACTAGTATATGAATGAGTAGAAATTAGAAAGAATAATATATAAACGAGAAATCTACTTGAAATCATACTAGCCCTTATTAAAAGACTTAAAATTATTTTATTTACATTAGCCTCAGATTAAGTCTGATTTAGAAAGTTAATTTATAAATAATTATTTTAAATAGCCATTTAGGCTCTGCCTAAATTAATAATTTCAAATTACCATAATCCTATAGAAAAACAAATTGCTATACTTGGAATAAGAAATGTTAGGAAAGAGATATGCAAATAATAAATCGTTTAATATTTTCCTTGTTAACATTAGTAAAATTAGTTATCTGGGTTTTTATCTTTATTACTTTATTTGGCATCATTAAGCCTTATCTTACTAATGTAAACAAATATACTTATTTAACACCGATAATCAATACTGAAAGAACTGTAAACAATAATGTTAAAGAATACATTCCTACCACAATAGCTAGATATGATATGTCTAGGCCAATTACAATTATTTTTCTTATTATCTTATCTGTTCTTACAACTCAAGCAAAACTCGCTTTAAAGGAACAAGCAAGAAAGTCAAGGATGAAGAAAGAGCTGGGGTTGCTAAAGCATAAAGCAGCTACTGAAAAACAACGTCAATCTATAGACAAGTTAGAAGAACAACTTGATAACAATCCTACGAGCAAAAATAGACAACAATTATTAAAAGAATTTGTTCTTTTAAAAAAGGAACTAGAAAAGACGGGTAGGAATCTCTCCTTTTTATCTGTCGATGTCGTGGATTCTACAGGGATGAAACAAGGTGAAGATCCGGTTATTGTAGAAAGTGATTTCAATGAATATCGAAATTTTGTTTGTAATAAATTTAAGGAAGCTGGCTATATAAAAGCCGTCTGGACACCTGATGGGGTAATGGCCTGTTTTAATACGACTGAACAAGCCATTAACGCAGCCCGTTCAATAATTTCTGGTTTAGATGATTTTAATAAAAATACGAAAATGATAAAAAGGGATTTTAGCGTGCGTTGCGGTATAAATACTGGATTTGTATATTATGATCTATCAACGCCACTTGAAGAATTTAGTGATAGAGTTATTGATATTGCCGGACATATGCAAAAACATGCCAAGCCTAATACTATCTATGTAGCACAAGAGATTATTAAGCCGATTAAAACCTATGAAGATTTTGAGTCAAGCAAGGTCATAGTAGATGGTTTTGAAGTATGTGAATGGAATCCCAAAATAACAACTAATCCAAATAATAGTAATCAGTTATTGTCTTAATACACGATTAATATATTGCAGCTAAATTATATTAATAATGCCTAAAAATTCGCACTTTTAATAACTATAAAATTATTTAAAAAATAAGAAATAACTATTTAATGAGCTACCTGTTTAACTGCCTATAAATTAATTTTTATTTAATTAACGCAAATGTTTGAAATGTTCAGAATTTAATTTAATCTAATAAGGCAAACTCAGCTAATTATGCTATATTAATTTTGATTTTAACTAACTTAAAAAGGAATTTAATTATGAAGCTTAAAATAATTACACTTGGTTTACTTTCCACTTTTACTATGCCTCTCGTGTTTGCAGCGGATGCTACAACTACTCAAACTACAGGTACCCAGTATAATGCAGGCAATGTCAACCAAACTAACACAACTTCAAATCAACAAGCTAGTGATCAAAAAAATCAAAAAGATAGTGAGATATTAGGGATTTTGGTGGTATTAAATCAAAATGAAATTTCAGCCGCTGATCTTGTTTCTAAAAAGAAAGATGTTAATGCTTCAGTAAAAAAATATGCAAAAATGCTAGCTAAAGAACATGCTAAGAACTTAAGAGAAACAATGAAGCTTAGCCGTAGTATTGGCTCGCCTGTACAAAATGATACAGCTAATAACTTAAAGCAAAAAGGAGAAACCGAATTAAACACCTTAAATTCCTTAACAGGTGCTGCCTTAGATAAAGCTTATATTGATTCTATGGTAGCTGATCATCAGCAGGCTATACAGTTATTTGATAATGATTTAATACCGAACGTAAGTAATCGAAAACTAAAAGATCATTTAACTCAAACACGCAAACATTTAGTTAAACATTTAAAAGAAGCACAGCAGATTCAAAAGAAGCTAAATCAAATGGACAATTCTTCAAATACTTCTAATCAATCCAATACTACAAATACGCCAAATACAGCCCAATAATAAACTGTTTAAAATTACTTAAACCACAACTGCAATAAGAAGAACTTAAGTTCTTCTTATTGCTTAATTGAGTTGCACTGTTATGGATTACCACCAGTACCAGTAGTACCTGTAGTTCCAGTACCAGTTGTTCCGGTAGTGCCCGTTGTTCCGGTAGTGCCAGTTGTTCCGGTAGTGCCAGTTGTTCCAGTAGTACCCGTTGTTCCGGTAGTACCAGTAGTTGCGGGCACGTCTGTTGTTGTCGTTGTAGTACTGTCTATTGAAGTATTAGATGCAGGAACAGTAGCACTAGGTGTTTCTACATTAATTGTGCTATTTCCTGGTGCAGGTGTAGTCATTGTATTCACTGTATCATGATCTCCTAAAACATAGTAAAGAATCACACCAATGATTACTACAATGACAACTATCGCAACGATAGCAACGTTATTACTAGAATTATGATCTGCCATTACAATCTCCTTTTGTTTATGCTTATTCCCTACCTATACTAGTATAGGACTTTTAACAAACTATGCCACCTAACTCCTCTAGGCACAATTAGTAATTAAAAATCAACGGCATGACTATTGCAAGAAATTACGAAAAGATAGAGATAAAATTTTAAATATAATACATTTTCTTAATAAGTGTCTTCATTAGACCTCTTTCCAAACCGTCAGTGGCATTTTTGGAAAGAAAGAGGTCTATTTTAAAGGATAAACGAAACTGGAGGTATATACCGTGCAAGCAAGTCAAGCGATTTATGAAAATGAAAAAATTTTTAAAAAAGAGCTAATGACTTCCTTTCAATCTGTTCGTGAAAAAACTGAAAAAATATGTAGAGCATTAATTACAGAGGATTATATCATTCAAGGCATGCCAGATGTTAGCCCTCCTAAGTGGCATCTAGCACATACTACCTGGTTTTTTGAAACATTCATTTTACGAGAATCAACAAATTATCGACCTTTTAATCTTTCTTACGATTATTTATTTAATTCTTATTACCTAAACGTTAATCCACCTTTTCCTCGTCCAAAACGAGGATTATTATCTAGACCATCAGTAGCTGACATCTATAATTATCGAGAATATATTGATAATCAAATTTTAGAGCTCATTGATAAAGCGTCCTCTAATAGTTTAAATAAACTATATCCTTTAATTCGTTTAGGGATAGAACATGAGCAGCAGCATCAGGAATTATTACTTATGGATATTAAGTATAATTTTTCTCTCAATCCTGATTTACCAGCTTATTTTACATTAGAAACATTGTCTAAATTAGCTACTGTTCAAACACCTCTAGAATTTATCAATGTAAAAGGTGGAAGTTTTATAATGGGTTATCAAGGTATAAGCTTCTGCTTTGATAATGAACTTCCCAAACATCAAAATTTTATAGCAGATTTTTCCATTGCTAACAGACTGATTACTAATGAAGAATACTTGGAATTTATTTTAGCAGGTGGATATGATGACCCTAATTTATGGCTGTCAGATGGCTGGGATTGGATAAAAAATAATGCAATTTCCAGTCCTTTATATTGGTTTTATAGAGATAATTGTTGGTATGAATTTACGCTAAGCGGGGTAAAACGTATAAATTATTGTGAGCCAGTTTCTCACATAAGTTATTTTGAAGCGGATGCTTATGCTAGATGGCGCTCTTGTCGTCTACCCACTGAAGCAGAGTGGGAATATTTTGTGAATCAAAATCAAATACCCTTGAATGGTAATTTTCTAGAGCAAGGCTTTTATCATCCAAAGCCCTCATGTCAACAATCCAGAAACTTGACTGCAAAACAGTTTTTTGGTGATCTCTGGGAGTGGACAGCCAGTCCCTATACAGCCTATCCTCGATATAAACCTTTTTCTGGCTCTGTTGGCGAATATAATGGTAAATTCATGAATAACCAGTATGTTCTTCGTGGCGGCTGCTGTGTTTCGCCGCAAGAACATATTCGAGTAACCTATCGTAATTTTTATCAGCCAGAAAAAAGATGGGTATTTAGTGGTATTCGATTAGCAAAAGATAATTAGAAAAGGAATTTTAATGACTGGAGATTTAAATATAACCACCCTGGAACAGCCTGATTTAATTGAAAGGGATAAAGTAATTTTAACCGACATATTAAATGGTTTAGCAAGTAAAAAAAAATTTATTTCCTCAAAATATTTTTATGATGAAAAAGGAAGTGAGTTATTTAATAAAATAACTCGTCATCCAGATTATTACTTAACTAATTGCGAATTAGAGATTCTACAAAATCACAAAGCTGACATAGCAGGTTTGCTCAACCAACAAAGTTTTAATCTTATAGAACTTGGTCCTGGGGAAGGAATTAAAAGCCGTATACTTATTGAGCAATTCCTACAAGATTCTTTAGATTTTACTTATTATACAATTGATATTTCCAATAAGTATCTTAATCAAATTATTAATCAGTATAATCAAGAGCTTCCTGACGTAAAATTAGTTGCTTTAAATTCTGATTATCTTAAAGGGCTACAGTGGATAAAAACCCAGTCTAAGCGCAAGAATTTATTATTATTTTTAGGTTCAAGTATTGGTAATTTTAATTATGAACATACGCAAACTTTTCTGAATGAAATTTGGACTTATTTACAAGATGAAGATTATCTTTTAATTGGGTTTGACTTGCGAAAAGATATTGATGTTTTATTACGTGCCTATAATGATAGTGATGGAATTACACGCGCATTCAATTTTAATTTGTTACACCGTTTAAATCAGGAGCTAGGTGCTAATTTTGATCCTGCGCTGTTTTATCACTATGCTCCCTATAATGTATACTCAGGGGCGATGGAAAGCTATCTTATTAGCTCCCAAGATCAAACCGTTTTTATTAAAGCACTTGATAAATCATTTCACTTTTCTGAATTTGAGCCGATTCATTTAGAATTTTCTTATAAATATTTATTATCACAAATTAATAACTTTGCTAGCAAGAGTGGCTTTTCAATCGTCAAGAACTTTTTTGATTCTAAAAATTATTTTGTTGATTCACTTTGGCAAGTTCATAAGTGAAATTTATTAATTTTAAAATTCATGCTTAGTATACTAAATTACCAACTTAATATACTAAGCTAACGGGTTTAAAGCCCTGTTCACTTGTAATGAAGAATTTACTATTAATTGACTAAAATGATAAATTTATTACATTCTGCTATTATTTTTGTTTGATTCAATAAATTAACTCACTTAATATACCTTTATTTTCTGCAAAGGTTTAATTTTTAATGAATGCTATAAAAAATATTTTTAGCCATACTATTTTCCTAAGTCGTTGGTTACAAGCTCCCTTATATTTTGGCCTTATTTTAATTTTAGGTGCTTATGCTTATCGCTTTATCGTTGAGTTATTTCATTTACTTATTCATATTCAATCTTTTGATGATACACATATTATGCTTGGCGTATTAGACTTAATTGATGTTGTGATGATAGCCAATTTATTAATTATGGTTATTATGGGTGGGTATAATACATTTATTTCAGAGCTTAACTTACAAACACATCCTGACCAACCTGATTGGCTCGATCACTTAGACGCAGGCTCTATGAAAGTTAAGCTTGCTGTCGCCTTAATTGGTATTTCCTCAATCCATTTGTTGAGAACCTTTATTGATCCCTCCAAGCAAAGTAATTATGCTGTTATGTGGCAAATTGTTATTCATTTAACCTTAGTTATTTCAGCTCTAGCAATTACCTATACTAACCGTTTATTAGGTGATAAAGCACACTAATTGATTTTTTTTAAAGGTAATTCTCTTATTGATTATTATTTAAAATTTATTTCTTAATATAATCTTACATTTGACAGGCCTTATATGTAGGCTTAACATAAACTGATGAAATCATATTTTAATTTCTAAATCTTAGTCTAGAATAATAAAAAAGCCGGCGAAACATTGGTTGTATAAAGACTTTTGCTAAGGAGAATATATGCCAGGACTATCTGCAGGCAGGAAAATATCAAAAAACTTCACTAAATATAGTTAACTCTCCGATTAGGCTAAAGAAAAATGGAGCTAGGCCGAAAATAAGGTCACTCATTTAGTAATAAAAGCTTAATTAATTAGCTAATCTAAAATTTATTTTCAGTTAAACTGGAGCTATCATGGATAATAAAAGCAAACACCAACAAGACAAACGTAAACAGGATCAACAAGATAAGAATACGCGCGGTCAACAGCATGGCCAAAATCAAAAAGGGCAATTTCAGCATGGAGAAAGCCAACAAGGTATAAATGGGCATAAATCAAAGTAACATCAATAGACTTTCTTTGGAAACGCTAGTGCAACAGCCAAGTTGCAGTGCTCGAATCCTCATGTACTCTATGTACACTCCGGTTCTGTGCGCTGGCGCAACTTGAATTTGACTTCTTGCTGCGAGTTTCGAAATAAGTCTAATAAAATTTTACTCCTAGAATGAATGGAAGCTTATTAACTAGAGAAAAAAATGCATACCCCAAAATATACTTACCCAGGTAACCTTTCCACCAGTGAAAAGCTATTTAAAAGTTTCTGTGACAGTTACAAACATCGTGATTTACATCATATACTGAGTCTATTTACTAAAGATGCCACCTTATGGGGCACAGGTATTGATGAATACCGCTATGGCTTGAAAGAAATTGAAGAACAATTAGTACGGGCTTGGAGTCAATCTGAAGATAGTGAAATTACGATTATTAATTTTAATCCAGCGCCTGCTCATTCTTTCTGGGCTAGTGCTAACTGTAGCGCTAAATTATGGATTGATGGGCAAAGTTATATCTTGGAACATTTAAGAATAACAATTTGCATTGATGAAGAAGACCAAGCTTGGAAAATTGCGCACCTCCATGCTTCTTTTCCTGATTTTAGAAATCCACGCGATAGTGCATTCCCTATTACAGGAAGCTAGTAAGTATAGTCAAGATTGCCTATCTCTTAATTCACATTTTATAAAAATACTAAGAAAATTTGTTTAAATCTTTGCTATTATTTAACCTATCTGGTCTTTTAATACTTATTTTTCTTATGACTCAATACTTACAAATCACCAATAAAGTAAAGGCCTGGACAAAACATGTTATTTTTGATGAAAATGCTAAGGAGCAAATTATAAATCTAGCTTCTTTACCCATTATCTATAGACATGTTGCTATAATGCCAGATGTACATTTAGGAATTGGGGCTACGGTAGGCTCAGTTATACCTACAAAGAAAGCGGTAATCCCTGCTGCTGTAGGTGTAGATATTGGCTGCGGTATGATAGCTATGCGAACCAATTTATTTGCTAAAGATTTACCTGATGATTTATATAAACTTCGTTTAGCAATTGAAAAAGCAATTCCAGTTGGTTTTGATAAATGGACAGAACAAACGATACCGCAACTTGCTATTAAGATATGGAAAAACAAACTTAATATAGATTATCTCTCTTTAAGAGAGAAGCATCCCTTAATAGGCGGGGCTAAACAGTCAAAGAATCGTTCTAACCCAGTTAGTCAACTTGGTACGTTAGGTGGTGGCAATCATTTCATAGAATTGTGTTTAGATGAAAAACAACAACTTTGGCTTATGTTACATAGTGGCTCCAGAGGAATAGGCAATATAATTGGAACGTACTTTATTGAGCTAGCTAAACAGGATATGCAGGCTCAGTTAGGCCAATTACCAGATAGAAATTTAGCTTATTTTATTAAAGGTACGAAGCATTTTGCTGATTACTTTCATGCTGTAAACTGGGCACAGAATTATGCTAGATGCAACAGAGATATTATGTTACAAATCCTTGTTCAAACAGTAGCTAATTTTTTAGGTGTATCCATTAATACTGATTTGTATGTAGTCAATTGTCATCATAATTATGTTGCAGAAGAAAACCATTTTGGCCAACGTGTTTACATTACTCGAAAAGGCGCAGTATCTGCTAAAAAAGATGAATTAGGTATTATTCCTGGTAGCATGGGCGCTAAGTCTTTTATTGTCAGAGGCTTAGGCAATTCTGATAGTTTTAATAGTTGTAGCCATGGTGCTGGGCGCGTCATGTCACGCCATCAAGCAAGAAAATTGATTAGTTTAGATGAACATAAGGTAGCTACAAAAGCTGTTGAGTGCCGTAAAGATAAAAATATACTAGATGAAAGCCCTGCTGCCTATAAAAATATTGATGCTGTAATGAAATCACAAGAAGATTTAGTAGAAATATTATTTACTTTAAAACAAATTTTATGCGTAAAAGGTTAAAAGTAATTAACCTCGTTATTAACCTCTGTTATTCTCTTATTGATAAAACTTATTTAATAAATATTGTACAAGGATAGTAAATGACTTTTTTCTACGCGATAGGAAGGAATACCAGTCGAGTCTTTCGCTCCTTTACTCTTTTTTTCGCGTTTATAGGTCATGTAGGTCATAGCGCTATCAAAGCAACTTTTGGCTCTTCACATATCGTATGGCTTAATGTATTAAAGATTCTTTATAATTCTGGAACAGCAATTGTTGTTCCACTTATACTTATTAGCTTTTTATCAGCTAGTACATTATGCCTTAATCTCTATTTCATTTTACAAAATTTTAATCTGCATGAGAAAGCTCTCCCACTTGCCCAAACCACGTTAACTAGAGATCTACTGCCACTTTTAATAGGATTAGTCTTGTGCATTCAAGCCTCACTTAATTTGATTATCAATCGAGTTAAAATTACAAAGCTACGCCATACACAGCATGAAGTTATTCTTACCTATATATTACCTATATTTGTAGGCACAAATATGTGTGCTGTACTTTTATATGCTTACACACTTACTGCTTCTTTAATTGGACTGTCTTATGTATTTAATTATTACTTCAATATGACGTTATATGAGTATATGCTTCATATTAGTCACGCAGTAAAAATTACCAGTTTAATGATTGGAACAATTAAGACACTTCTATTTGCTACAATTGTCAGTTTAACAGCTGGTTATTATTATTATTTAGCTGCGGTTATACACATCCCTCTGCGCACTGCTGTATCTCGTATTTTAACGCGTGGTGCTCTGTGGATTGTTGTAGTAGGCACCTTATTAAAAATTCTACGGATTTAAATGATCGCTCAAATAAGTTTAAGGATAAATTAATGCGTCATGAACCTTTTTATACTTTAATCGGTATATTTGTAGTCGGTGGCCTTGCCCTGATGTTTCTTGGAGGTTTATTTTTTTATCAGCAACATACGCAGGCAAAAGAGCAAACGTTTGTTATGTTTTTTAAAGGGTCATTGAGAGGATTAAGCGCGACGGCCCCCGTAACCTATCGAGGTGTAAAAATTGGTGAAGTTTCGCTTATTGAAATTACAGAAAATAAAGTTAAAAATAAAGTCGAAATACCTGTTTATGTCGAGTTCTTTGTAGAGAAAAATCTTGATTTTGCTCAGAATCCAGTTGAATTATTAATTAGAAATGGCTTTGTTGCTAACATTTCCAACCCTAATTTTTTAACGGGTGTTGCAGAGATTGAACTTATCAAAAGCGAGGTTAAACTTACGAAGTATCAGCCTAGCTATTTCCGTGGTTATCCTATTTTTCCAACAATAAATACTAAGGAGAAACCAACTACAATTAACGACACCTTAAAATCAGCTCAAATAATGATTGAAGAAATTACGAAGTTTGTCCGCTCCCCCGCCTTCCGAGAAACTGTAAATTCTACTCGTCGAATGGCTAATAGCTTTAATCAATTATCGCGTAATCTTGATAATCGATTACCCTCTGCTATAAATAACTTTAATCAATTAACGCGTAATCTTGATAATCGGTTACCCTCTGCCATAAATAACTTTAATCGCTTAGCGCTCAATCTTGATGATTATTTACCACCAGCCGTTAATTATTTTAATCGGTCTATAAGAGAAGTAGCAGAGGCTGCCAATTCCTTTCAAAACTTGAGCGATTATCTAGCACGCCATCCTGAATCACTCCTACGAGGTAAATCGTGATCTATAGGACAATTAGCCTTATTCTACTAGTGCTAACATTGTTTTCTTGTGGCCGGTCAAAAGAAGCAGAATTTTATTTGTTGAATCCGATTCCGCCCCAGAAAGATAAGGCATTATATCATGGCATGCAAATTGGTATAAATGAGATTCAAGTGCCCGAATACGCTGAAAAGCCACAATTAATGATTAACTACACCCCTTATAAGGTTCAATTAGAAGAATATCATCGCTGGGCTGAATCCTTAGATAAAAATATAGAACGAGTTATTGAAGCTAATCTAACTACCTTATTGCCAGGTGCTGTTATTGAGCGATATCCATGGGACACTCAATTTAAACCTAACTACCATATCCAAATTGATATCTTCCAATTTGAAATTGATTATAGCGGCGATAGTATTTTACGAGCAGATTATTTAATCTTTTCGAATGAATTGTTAATTAAAAAATATAACGTTTTTTATCGGCTCAAATTAATTAATGAACCTGTAACCATAGAAGCCTTGGTTAAAAGTATGAATACTAATTTAAATCACTTAACAACAGATATTGCGAACTCATTTAAAACAGTAAGTAAGTGAATTAACAGCACAAACGAGGCTTTATTCTTATAGATTTTAAAACTGTTATAAGCAATACTTACTGCCAATTGTTAGTATAAGCCATTTATAAATGGCTTATACTAATAAGGTTTTTTATTAATCTAAAAGATTCCAAGCTTGCGTCCAGGCTAAACCAACACCAGGCTCATAATAAGCAGGTGACTGTGAACACCATCCAGAGTATGGCCAAGGTTTACACTGATATCTCTTATGATCGTTACGGCCCATCACTATTGTGCCCGCCTTATAATTTGCTATACCATCAGGGTAAATATAGTCTACTACTTCGCCAGGATTCTTTAGATCAACTGCAACGCGATAGTTACTTACATTGTTATCCTTAATATAGATCTTATAAGCACTACCAGGCGTTAAAACAATATTACCTGAAGCCGGATCTAGGTGCCCAATTTGTAAGAGACTTGATTGGCTATTAACCTTCTCGGCAAGAGCGTAAGGCCATTGCGTTGCACTAGAATTACTTTGATCTGTAACAATATTATGGCTTTCTACCTCTGATCCTTTCCTAAACAATCTTAAATGAGCTATTGTACCAGGTACGACATCGGCAGTATTGTATAAGGTATCTAATTCCTGCCAGTTTACATTGGATGTCCCTTGCTTAATAAAAATGTCACTACAGGAATAAAATGCTTCTGGGCTGTCTGCACGCTGCCATATTACATACAAAATATGCTTACCCGTTTTATTAGCCGGTATTGGACAGTTCATTTTATAACGTCCATTTTCTAAAGTAACACTGGTAATTGTACAAAAAGCCTCATCTAAATCGCCCCATCTTAAAGGCTGCGAAGGCGTATAATTATCCTTAGTTAAATAAAATTTAAAATATTTAGTGCTGTGGGGCGCAGTCGCATTATAAATAAACTGGACTGGCCTATTGGGTTCAACACTAATTAAAGTTGTTGGCCAATCTTCTCTAGCTAAGTTTAACCCTTGAAATAAATCTCGGCCTCCAGCACACAGGGTGCCATCAGGTATAATGGCTTGGTGTCTATCGTTAGCTGCCCCCTGGTTGACCTCATTCCAATTATAGATAGCTTGTTTTCCCCCAACCGCAATGGCTGCCTTACAGGCTTCTGACTTGGGATTTTCCGGGCCTTCTTTATAACATTGATAAGATCGAGAAATGGGAAATTCCATGGAGCCATGCGCTTGCACTATGGCAGATGTTCCTATTAACAATAGACTAGATGGTATGAGTAGCTTTTTCATTGTTTTTTCCTTCTGTTTTTTATGAAGAGTCCCTATTTACCTTTAAAAATAACTTAAAAATTCTACTTTTAAATTTTAGAATATAAAAAAAATCCAGCACAAATCTACTAATTACGTTCTAAGACAATTAATTCTAGTCAACATTTATAATTTTGCGAGAATGGTGATTAATTACCCCTTACCTATAAAACTTTAAAAGTAAGATTAATTAAAGGCTTAAGCTATTTATTTTGGCTAATTTATTTAATAAAGTCTTTCCTTAAATCTCATGGAAATTTAATTAGCTAATACTAAATTATCAAGCCTGTGGTGCAGAAAGATCCGGTATATTTTTATTACTACTATGAGCGTCTACGACTTCTTGAGGCGCATTATCTGTGAATGAGCCTTCCTTATCCATCCATTTTAAATGAACAAATACGTCTCTAAAAGTGCCCTCTTTACTCTTAGCTTCCTTAACTATATCATTTAATTCTAAATCATCTATAGATAAATTTTGACCAAAAAAGCACGTACTTGGGTGGTAAAGGCAGTTATATGCTCTCGCAAACTGCTCTTTAGCATTTAAGCCCTTAAAATCTACAATAGATACATCAATTAAGTTATTAAATTGCTCTTTAGTAAATCTATTCGAAAGCGATAAGTTTTTAATAATAGAATAGACCCGTTCTGCTTGTTTTCTAGATGAAATGGCAAAATATGAGCCATCTGGATTTTGAGTAACCAAGTTTGTAGAAATCTGAGTCTTGTGCTCTGGGTTAATTAGATTTTCTAAAAAATCTTTAATTAGTTCTCCTTGTACAAGGACATTTCCCTGCATTTGATTAAATACAGCACTGTCTCCACGTATAATAATGCGGCCTTGAGCTTGGTTAAACAGCGCTCCCCCCTCATACATAGACCTCATATGCTCATCTACCCAACTTACTACCCATGTAGGGTTAGATTGATTAGAATCAGATTCTATAGATAATTCTAATTTTTCTTCTTTAGTACAGCTTAAAGTAATATGCATAAGGATAATTTAGTGAGTAGTCTAATTTTAGTTTAAGTAAATGTACACAAAATATCAACTTTGTACATAAATTAATTTAATTGTTTATTTATCATTAATGTTGATTTATAATGAAACAACCAGAAAAAAGGATGCTATCTATAAATAATAGGTGATTTTAGGTTAAACAGAAGCAAATATTACTTAAAATAACTTGTTTAGCTTCTGTTTAGCTAAAGATTAAATTTATAATCAAATAGAACTGTTAACTATTAATTTATTGCTGGAGTAAGCGACTGATTAATTTCATTATTTTTCCTATCAGATGGTACATAAGACCTACCTAAAATAGAACAAAGCGCTTTTTGATCCTCTAAGCTTAAATAAGCTGCTACGGCTTCAAGAGGATTAACATAATCAGTATCAGCTATCTCTTCCTTACTTAATGACTTACGAGTTACAGCTTCATAGTGCTCATAAGAATAGTTAGGATCAATTTGCCACTGATCAACCACTGCCATATAGATAGAATTAAAAAGCATTTTTGCTTTATGAACCTGTTTTAAAAGCTCTCGCTCTCCTGTATTTCTTGGCACTGAGCCTAAATAAGAGAAATAGTTCAACCAACTATTTTTTTTTATAGGTGGCGATTGAATAGTATTTATCCGAGCAAAAGCCTCATAATAATCACATATTTGCTCAATTAAATGATCGCGATAAGATTGGTATGGGCGGGGTAAAATAGCATTTCTAAATAACCATTCTAGCCGCTGCAACCGTCGGATAACTATTTTAGCTTCATCCGAGTAATCCTTAGAAACCTGTAACGGTAGATTTGTTTCTTTAGAAAGAGCCTCCATTTCTTGTGGAGGTAGAGTCCAATAGAGTTTAACATTAGCGTCTTCTAAAGCACGATAATATACTTTTTTTCCAGACCTCTTAGTATGCTGCCTTAGAGGGCCTGTACTGTGTAAAAATATCCTTTCTAAAGGGCCACTAAACCGAGGAATAGTTGGATGTTTATCATTTTCTGTTAATCGACTAAGTTGCTGATCTGTTAGGATGCCTTTTAACAGTGACAAAGCTTGCGTTTTACAAGTATAAGAGCCCTTTAAGCTAGGCCCCCAAAAAGTTAAAGATAAATTTAATTCAAAAGGTTTAAGTCTTGATTCGCGTTGCTGCTCTTGTGCTTTGGCTTGTTCAAATTGATATATTTGCGTAGACCAATTTTCATAAGGATAAATTCTTGTGTCTTTTTTTGCCTTTGTAGCTAGCCCTTGTTGACTCATCACTTCACTAATTGCTTGTTCTTGATCATCAACCATTGTCTTACAACGCTGCTGCAATAGCCTAAATTTTTCTTCTGTTAACTCAAATGTAGCCCCATGTAAGCCACATCCTAAGTCTAAAGTACGCAATTCTTCAGGGCGTAACATGCCGTGATTACCATTTAAATCAACATCCAAACCTAAACTTATTTTTACCTTCTTTAGTAATGAATTAGGCATAGTCGTAGGTAGGCCATAAAATCCCCACTGCTCAACCACTTCTATTTTGCCTTTGTCCTCCTCCCATTGCGATAGTAAAAGGCAACTATGCCAGAAAGGATTACTACCAGTTTCTCGATCGAGTACACAAAAGGTCACTGCATATTTCATTATCATTTCCTTGTTGGAAGTTGTATTAATTAAAGAGTTGGGAATTTTATAACTTTTATTGTTCCCTGATAAGAAATGCAACAACACTAAAAATAACTTTTGCTTTTAATCCTCCTTTATATTTATTAAATAGGCCTATTCAGTGCATAGGGTTAAATCCTCTATAATTGACTTGGTATTATAGATACTATTTTCTATCTGTTTTCCTTGTCAAATTTATTGAACCAATTTACTATTACAGATTAATGCAACCTTAACTACTAATACCATTATAAAGTACAAATTTTGTTAAATAATTAAGTCAGTCATTAAGTATTCTAAAAAAATGCCTTGCCTCTTTTATGTCGAAGCTTTATTAAATAATCTATACTCTAAAATGCGCCTAGCAATGTTACTCTATACTTTAGACAATAATATAAAAAATAAGCGAGACTACTTATGCAGGATTCGCTTTTCTTTCGTTTGGGAAAATTAATTTATAAACTTAGAATACATATTGTATGGCTATGGATAATTTCAATTATCCTTTGCCTACCTTACTTGCCAAATATTATGAAACCTTTTAAATCAACAGGTTTCATCGATGCCACATCGAGTAGTGCTAAAGCAGAAAATTATTTAAATAATAAACTTGGTTTAAGCTCTAACCAGATATTAGTCCTTTATACAAGTGAAAAATGGATAGCTTCGGACAGCCGTTTTAAAAAGGCCATAAAGAAATCTTTATCGGGCTTAAAAGACTTACCTATTAACTATGAAATTATTCTTCCTGAGGCTAATAAAAAACAAATTTCTAAGGATAAACACACCGCCTATGCAGTTATCTTTTTTGATAATAATCAAATTATAGATAAAAAATTAATTAAAGATCTAGAAAACACTATAAAAACGCCACCCAATATGACCATGCAGCTTGGCGGTGAAGCAATTTTTGAGGAAGTCATACACAAACAAACTCAAAAAGATCTCTATAAAGCAGATTTGGTTGCCGCACCTATTTCAATAATAACTCTCATTTTAGTTTTCGGCACTTTAATAGCAGCCTTTATTCCAATTGTGCTGGGTGGGGGTTGCGCTCTTATTATTCTCTCTTTATTGTATTTTATTGGCCAAACTTACAATCTATCCATATTTACTATTAATATTGCTCTCTTATTGGGTTTATGTTTATGTCTTGATTACTGTCTTTTTATAATTAGTCGCTTTCGCGATGAATTAAGGAAAAATAAAGCCATAAGGCATGTTATTGCTACCACCATTGCTACTGCTGGTAAAGCTGTTTTTTTTAGTGGCTTAGCTGTCTTTATTAGTCTTAGCGCGTTACTTTTTTTTCCTATAAATATCTTAGTCTCAGTTGGCGTAGGCGGCCTTACAGCTGTATTTATTGCTGTGTGTATAGCAGTTATCCTTCTACCAGCCATTCTTGCCATACTACGAAATGGAATAAACTATTTATCTGTACGCATTACACAAAGAGAAAAAGCCTCTCTCGCTTGGCGATGGCTAGCTAAAAAGGTCGTTAAAAGACCTTTAATATTTTTTTTACTGATCTTAAGTTTTTTACTGCTCTTAGGCTATCCTTTTTTAAGCGCTAAATTTGGAATTTCTAATTTTCGTATTTTGCCTAAACACTCACAAGGCCGAGAGTTTTTTAATGCCTACATTGATAAGTTTAATGAACAGGATTTAACACCTATTTTATTAATTGTCACCAGTCGAAAGGACCCTATTCTCTCTAAAGCTAATATTGGTAAATTATATGATTTGGTCGCAACACTTAAAAAAAATCCATTAATTGATCATATTAATAGTATTGTAAGCACCCGTGACAGTTTAAAAAAATCGCAGTATCAGACTTTATATAATACAAAAAGTGCCTTAGATACAGAATCGATTAAAAGCTTATTGGCAACAACGACAACGAAGTATGCTACAGTTATCAATATCATCAGTAAATATGATGCAAATTCAAAGGAAACTAAAACACTAATTTCACAATTACGGGCACTTAAGCCTCCGGCTGGGTTGGATTTCCAGCTAACAGGAGGACCGGTTAAAAATGAAGATGTTTTAAATAAAATATATAGTCTTTTTCCATATGCCGTTTTATGGATTATAGCTTTAACCTATCTAGTTCTACTTATCCTATTACGTTCCCTATTTCTGCCCTTTAAAGCTATTTTAATGAACATTGTCAGTCTATGTGCCAGCTACGGTGTATTAGTTTTCATTTTTCAGGAAGGACACTTGCAACAATGGCTTAACTTTGATCCACAAGGTAGTTTAGATATTAGTTTATTGGTTATTATTTTCTGTGCTCTCTTCGGCTTCTCCATGGATTATGAAGTCTTTTTGCTCACTCGAATTAAAGAATATTATGAACAAACCAAAGATAATGAAAATAGCATTATTTTTGGTATAGAAAAGAGCAGTAAGATTATAACAAGTGCAGCACTGATCGTAATTTTTCTTTGTGGCTCGTTTATGGTAGCTGATGTGTTAATGGTTAAGCAATTTGGGCTAGGAATTGCTGCAGCTATTTTTGTTGATGCTTTCTTAATTCGTACTCTCCTAGTGCCAGCAACGATGGCTCTAGTTAAACCTTTAAATTGGTATTTACCTCAATGGCTAGAAAAAATTCTTCCAAGATGGTAGCCATATAAAACCAATTAAACTTGCATCAATTTTTACCTGTTCATTCCCGCCTAGGTTAGAATGAACAGTGCAGGTAAAAATTTTTCTCTAAGACGAATACCATCTAATTTTTAAATTTAACGCGAGCTGAATCGAGCATAGTGTGAACCTCATCAGCTATCAATCGATGCGCTAAGGCTGTTGGGTGAACCGGGTCAAAAAATAGATAACCTTCGCAAGTTTCATCGACTGTTGCCGATTTAGCAGCCATCAATAAGGTAGAATTTTTTGATACCTCATCAATTAATACGTCATAGCAGGTGTCAACCGTATTAGTAAAACCATATTCTTCGGGAGACTCTAGCAGTTTATTAACCATTCTATCGGTATCAAAATACAAAAATTGGACAGTAGGATATTTTACTTTAAGCTCACGTAAAGAAGCCCCTAATAGCTCATTGTGATGATTTGATAACCTGGTTAACTTTTCCTCAGCTTTTAACTGCCTTGCTGCAGGACCTTTTCCCAAATCAGGTAAATTTAAAAGTAATATATGTTGTGCTCCAGCTTTAACTAGTTGTTCAACACCTGAGGTAATACCATTAACAACTATCGTATTAGCTTCCTCTTCATTCTCAGGTAAAGCTAGGTAATTATTACCTCCAATCCATATAACAAATAAGCTTTGCCCGCTTGCTTTATTATTATGACTTAATAAATAAGTATTAATTTCACGGTTTAATGTAAAGAGTATGTCATCATCAGCGGCATTATCAGAGATTGCTGCACCACCAAAGGCATAATCAAGTAGATGCAAGTTAACTTGGTTAGGAAAATAGGAGTTTGTAAGCTGTTCAATCCAAACCGGACCATTTGTAAAACGTCCCTTATAATAGGGCGGTGATTGGGGGATACGATGACGCATATATTCGTACAAATTTCCGTTATCTGATAAGCTATCTCCAAAAACGACCACATTATTCAACCCACTAGCGTTTACCAATGTCGAGAAAAGCAGGACAAACATAGCCAAAAACACTTTCATTAGTAAGCCCTTAATAATTAAATTAATAATGAGGCCTGATTATAGTATGAAAGATCTTGGTGAATCAATTTATAGCTTTCCTACTTTAAAAGGACTTAATTAGATTTAACTCCATAAAGTTAAATAGTTACGGTCATGTGAATTAAAAAGGATAAGTAAACTTTATTTATCAGTACTTAAATTAATTCTAAAAAAAGTATTTTTCAGGCGTAAAATTAAAGCTTAATAGGGTCCTATTAAGCTTTAACTAAATTAATATAACGTCTAGAAACCAGCGCTAAACGTCGTATAACTGGAAGAAGGAGCAGGTGTCGTCATAAACTGTTGTCTAACCACTTCCGCTAACAATGCCTGCATAATAAATTGACTAATAATTGCTTGCATCACTGGAGCATAATTAGACTTAGTAGTATGAGAGGTATATGACTGTTGATCATCCCCTCGATAACTAGCGCTTTGTGGTCTAGGTGTAGGTCTAGGTCTAGGCTGTAGCGCGGCATTTATAACAGAAATGAAAATTAATACATTTAATGCTTCCTCAGATAATGCTTCTTCAGAAATTGGTGCAGACTGCTTAGAAGAAGGCCCTTGAGAAGGTTCTGGAGATGTGTTAAAAAATGTAGGCTGTTGTTGCTGTTGTCGGCGTGTATACCATGCACGAGGGATATCTTCTTCTTTAGCAGGTGCTGGATGTGGCTGTGACTGCTGCCTACTAAAAGAACTCGCATTATCTGCTCTACCTCTTGCCTCAGCAGCGGCCCTTGCCGCAGCGGCGGCCTCAGCCCTTTCCCTTGCTAACTGCCCATCATACGTTGCACGTAACTTTGCATCACTTAAGATACCATAAGCTTCACCAACTTCTACAAATTTTTCCGCGGCATTTTTATCTCCATGATTCTTATCAGGATGATACTTTAATGCTAATTTTTTATAAGCTTTTTTAATGTCCTCGAGTGGTGCTTTTTTATCCACTCCTAGAATTTTGTAATAATCTTTAGGCATATTAAGTTTCCACAATTAACTGTTCTATTATTTTATCAAGCCAAGATTAAGGAAAGATTAAAAGTTAATTAATTATTCATTTTTTAGATAAGAAAAATTCTCAGGTGACTTGCCAAGATGATATTTCCTTTATCTCTATGTAATAAGTAATTAATTTTAATGACTTATTTTTGCCATGAATTCCTTTAAATAAAATAATCTTATGTTAGGAGTTTAAATAAAGGCTAATGCTATATATTGATAGTAAGCTCTATTAATAAGAAAAATTGTGGCTACTTAGCTTTAATTTACATTTTATTACAGGCTAATCAAACTAACTTTTATTAATTCTACCTATTTTCAAAATCAAATAACTTATGTTCTAAGTATCCAGAATTGTACAAACTTCTCCCGGTAAAATTAGATAAACATACGGATCAAATTTTATCGTGAGATTTTAGTATGTATTCTATCCCTTGCCTTAATATTTTTATCTTCAGCCTCAACAGCCTTAGTAAAACTTTCAGGAAGATACGCTTTATTATTTTCAATGATTTTCCCTAATTTACCATCTCTTAATGCATCTAGCATTTTAGATGAAAAATCTACTGGAGAGCTGTTTTTTGGATCTAGTGCCTTAAGCATCATATTTACAGCATTTATTTTAGTCTCGGCATCCATCCCGGTAAACCGTCCCCAAAAAGTTCTATAATGATTCTTATTATAAACGCCCCCTTTTGTTGCTTCATCTTCACGTTCTCTCTTATATTTCTCTAACGCTTCCTAAACTCCTGTCTTGCAGGCTCATGGTGTATAACTTTAGCACCCTCAGCTTCATTTAATAGGTCTGACGATTTTAATGGTTCTTTTGAAGGAAAGGTGGCGGGATAGCTATTTTTAAATACATCTTTAGATCTCTCTAATTCTATAAAAACTTGCATTGTATTGAGGGCCCCGTGCGGATAACTAATACCCTGCTGCAAGTATAAGGAGCTTAAATATTTCTGGATCTTAAATAATGTACCCGTTTCTGCATCATCATATGGCTCTGTTAACACCTTTTTTAAATCATCAATAATTTTTATGACATGTCTGTGATTGGGATTCGCTGATTCTAAAGCGTCTAGCCAATTTTTAAATTGATTGTAGTTCATAATTTATCCTAATATCTATTATTACTACAATTATAAAACATTAGTATTAAAATTTTATTAAGTAAGTATGATAATACTATCGCTTTTTCTCCTATTAGGAAGAAAAAGGATAAGTTTTAACTGATTAGTTAGAAAATTAGTTTTTTGCCATAGGTTAGGAATAAATAATACCTTAAGGACTCGCTAAAACATTAAATTATTTATATTATAACCACTTGATTTTATAAGACTACTCGATGAGCCCTGATGTTAAATTTCGAAACAAAATTTTTAATTACCTTTTATGAGTCATTTATTAACGTTCTTAATCCTTTAGAGTTAGAAAAAGCATTAAAAAATTTCCAGGCAACAACAGTTGAACTAAATCATCAGCGCTATAGTGGTATACAAACTTTTAATTTAATAGGCTGGAAATTACACGATGCCGAAAAATTTACAGCTGCAGTTGTTGAATCCTTAGCAAGAACTACCGAGAAATTTATAGATACTGAAGATGTAGAAACTATTTATAATATAACGGAGAAAATACGGGTTGAGTATATTCCTAAACTTGTTAAAAGATTAAACTCAGAAAACCCTTTTTTAGAGTTGCCGAAACAATTAAATCTTAACTTAGAAAAACTACCTAAAAAAGAGAATACTTCGATTTTTAATGAGTACACTTTTTTTGGAGGAGCGGCAGTAGCGATACTAGGTGCTGCTGTTATCTATAATTACAGCCCTCGGCATTAAAACGAAGCTAGTCTTACTGATTTAACATGGATCCCATACAAATGCTGCGCATTTTATGGGATAACATTTGTTTTACTCATGTTAAGAATTAATGACACTTAGCTTTAACTGTCTTCCGCAAACCCATGCCTTATTTAAATCTTGAAAAACTTCTTTAGGCATTCCTTTAGGTAATCTTACTGTCGAATGGTCATCATGGATTTTAAGTCCAGTAATAAAACGGCTTTGTAACCCTGCTTCATTAGCAATAGCACCTACAATATTTCCTGGTTTAACACCATGAACTCGCCCTACTTCTAGGCGAAATAATTCTTGAGGCATATCTTCAAAGTGTTTTGAAGAAGCTTCACGCGGACTGCGTCGATTCTTCTTAGCTGAACGTTCGTTAAAATCTTTGGACTCTTTAGAGTTTACACGCTCTCTAGCACGTTTGTCTTTACCTACACTAACTGACTTAGGTAACTCAAACTGCCAAGGTTTATCTTTATTAATTAATAATGCTAGGGCAGCAGCCACGTCAGCAGCTGCAACGCTTGGGTTTTGCTCTAAGAAAGTATCAATGATTTTACGATATTGAACTACATTCTTATGCTCAAGCCTATTACTAATACTGGCTAGGAAGCGCTGCTGTTTTGCCTGTTGAATCATCTGATCATTAGGAACTGTTATTTTTTCTATACGTTGGCGAGTATGGCGCTCAATATTATTTAAAATTCTCGTCTCACGCGGGCTCACAAACAAAATAGTCACGCCACTTCGTCCTGCTCGACCTGTACGGCCAATACGATGAACATACGTTTCACAATCATGTGGTACATCATAATTAATGACATGCGTAACTCGTTCAACATCTAAACCGCGTGCAGCAACATCTGTAGCAACTAGTACATCAATCGCGCCTTGCCTAAATTGAGCAACAATTTTTTCTCGTAGAGCTTGCGTAATATCACCATGAATAGCCATGGCTCGATGCCCCTGTTTTTGCAGACTATCCGCAACGTCCTCAGTAGCACTTTTAGTACGCACAAAAACGATGACACCTTGATAATCCTCTACTGCTAAGATACGCAATAAAGCGTCAGGCTTTTGGGCGGGAGAGGCAAATAGGAAGCGTTGCTCTGTACTTTTTACTGTTGCCGTTTCAGAACGAATTTCGATAGAAATTGGATCAACTAAATAATTATTAGCAATTTGGCGAATACGATGAGGCATTGTTGCCGAAAATAATGCAATTTGCTTTTGTTCGGGTAGTTTGGAGAAAATTAGCTCAATATCCTCAATAAAACCCATTTGTAACATTTCATCGGCTTCATCAAGTACAAAAGTTGATAAATGGTGAAATTTTAAGGTGCCGCGATCAATATGGTCTAAAATTCTGCCGGGTGTACCTACTACAATTTGGGCCCCTTCCCTTAATTGTTTTAATTGTCGTGAATAATCTTGTCCACCACATAAGACAGAGACGGTAACTCGTTGATATTTACCTAATGTTTTAAATTGTTCAGCAACCTGAATGGCTAACTCGCGCGTAGGCGCTAAGATTAGCGCTTGAGTAACTGCTAAGCTAGCATTTAAGCGCTCTAAAATAGGTAAAGCAAACGCTGCTGTTTTGCCTGTGCCTGTTTGGGCTTGGGCAATAATGTCACGGCCCTCTAACATCCGTGGGATAGTTTGAGCTTGTACTGGTGAAGGGGTTTGAAATTTCATATCCTCTAATGCGTTCAATAAAGGAGCTGATAAGTTCAGCGCTGCGAAATTTACTAAATTGTCTGTCATAAATCTTCCAAATGATGTAGCAATAGCTTAAGTAATGTAAAAATTGCTCAGTATAATAACAAAATAAACAAGGGCTTGCACGGATTTTCAATAATAGATGATGGTATAGCGGCTCTGCGGTTTATTTTATTGCGAATTGTTAATTATTATATCACAGATCTCCATATATTTAAATTTGTCTTCAAATATACTTTTATCAATCAACACAAATTGACGTAACTAAAATGAAAACTAATCTATTAACGATAGTCTCGCCCACTAAGCTTTAGACAAGGCGTAAGTGATTGAGGCGAAAGAGTGTATATTAAAATACATGACTTAAAGCCGAGTGAACTTGCAACGTTGTATAAAGCTTAGTAGGCGAGGCTATATAATAAACTGCTCCAACTTCAATTGAAGTTGGATTCCTACAAAGTCTAAATATTTTCTATTTATGTATAAACTTAAAGCAACGCCGCTAATCGACATGCTTGATCTATAGCATGACGGGCATCAAGTTCTAGCGCCTTAAAAGCACCGCCGATTAAGTGAACGTTGCAGCCTTCTTCACGTAAAGGCTCAAATAATTCGCGTAATTCTTCTTGGCCAGCGCAAATAATGACTGAATCAACTGCTAAGAGCTTAGGCTCATCATTTATGCGAATATGTAAGCCTTCATCATCAATACGAACATATTCAACGCCAGAGAGCATTTGTACACTTTTATGCTTAAGACTTAATCGATGTATCCAGCCCGTTGTCTTCCCTAAGCGTTTTCCTAGTTTTTCTTTTTTGCGTTGTAGCAAAAAAACCTCGCGTGGAGATTTCTCAATGATAGGCGGTTTTATTCCTCCTCGATGAGTGACATTAATATCAATTCCCCATTCATTATAAAATTGTTCTAAAGGTGATGCCTGTGATTCATGCGTTAACCACTCAGCTACATCAAAACCAATACCGCCTGCACCAATGATGGCAACTCGTTGTCCAGGAATTTTGCGTCCTTCAATAACATCGACATAGCTCATGACTTTAGCATGATCAATTCCAGGAATACTTGGCGTGCGTGGCTTAATGCCTGTAGCAAGTACAATTTCATCGTATTCTTTTAATAACTCAACCTTAGCTGCTGTATTTAGATGAATATCTACACCAAATTTTTCTAATTGATGAGTATAATAATTAATAGTATGTTGAAAGTCTTCCTTGCCTGGAATAAATTTAGCTAGATTAAATTGTCCACCTAGTATATCTTTCTTTTCAAATAGAGTCACTTCATGACCTCTTTCAGCAGCGACAGCTGTAAAAGCAAGACCGGCAGGACCTGCGCCAACTACAGCAATTTTTTTAGGATGATGAGCTGTTTGATAAATTAATTCTGTCTCATTACAAGCCTGAGGATTAACTAAACAAGAAGCCGTTTTGTTAACAAAAACCCGATCAAGACAGGCTTGATTACAAGCAATACAAACATTAATCGCCCTACTATCACCGAGTCTTGCCTTTTCTGCAAAACGAGGATCAGCTAGAAAAGGTCGTGCCATTGAAACCATATCAGCTACCCCCTCTTCTATTAACTTATTGGCTATTTCGGGGGTATTTATTCGGTTTGAGGTCACAACAGGAACTGTGACTTCAGGCTTAAGACGTTTAGTGATTGCGGTAAATGCTGCTGGAGGAACCATTGTAGCGATGGTAGGAATACGAGCTTCGTGCCAGCCAATGCCGGTATTAATAATTGTTGCGCCTGCTTGTTCAATGGCTTTTGCTAAAAGAATAACTTCTTCCCAGCTACTGCCATCGGCAATTAAATCTAACATTGAAAGACGATAAATAATAATAAATTGCTCACCGACTACCTCCCGAATATGTTTGACCACTTCGATAGGGAACTTAATGCGATTTGCGAAACTACCGCCCCATTCATCAGTACGGTGGTTAGTATGCGTTACAGTAAATTGATTAATTAAATAACCTTCACTCCCCATAACTTCTACGCCATCATAACCAGCAGATTGTGCTAATTTAGCACACCTTCCAAAATGTTCTATGGTTTTTCTAATCCGCCGCTTACTCATTTTCCAAGGTGCAAAAGGACTAATTGGCGATTTGATTGGGCTTGGGGCGACAATAAACGGATGATAGCCATAACGACCTGAATGCAAAATTTGCAAAGCAATTTTTCCACCTGCCTCATGCACTGTTTGGGTTACCAATTCATGTCGCTGCTGTTCTTTTCGTTTAGTAAGCTTTGCTGCAAAAGGCGCAAGCCGACCTGAACGATTAGGTGCAATGCCACCTGTAACAATTAATCCCGCTCCCCCTAATGCGCGCTCTCTATAAAAAGCAGCTAAGCGTTGTAACCCTTCTTTATCTTCTTCCAAACCTGTATGCATCGATCCCATTAATAGCCTATTTTTTAATTGAGTAAACCCTAAATCTAAGGGCTGAAATAAGGCTTTAAATGGCGTATTATCAATTTTCAATTCCATGTAGTCATCACCTAAAACTTAATCGTTTGATTAAAATCCTATTTTTAAACACAATAGATTTCTTGCAAAACTTAATCATCAATACTTCAAAAAAACTCTAGTATAAAGCACTCTATAAAAGTTACTTAACGCTTTTTAATGTTTTTATGAGACTTCTTTCAAAACTCGCTGCAAGGAGCCAAGTTGTAGGTTGCGCCAGCGCACAGAAGTGAAATGTACGTACATGAGGATTCAAACACTGCCGCGGCTTGCAACTTGACCGTTACAGTAGCGCTTCCAAAAAAGTCTAGTAATTTCAATCTCATTTACTTATCTTAGCGCTGCTGATATAGCGAGAGACGGACGTGGTTGTCTAGCAATAAACGCGCCGGCTAGGGCAATAACGCCACCCACAAAGGACATAGCAGATGGTTTCTCACCTAAGAGCAAAAAACCTAATGCCGTTGAGCACAATGGTAAAGCATAAGTGTAGATAGATGCTTTAGAAACTGGCACATTTGCAAGGACATAACCCCAACATAAATAAGCAAGTGCTGCGGAAAAAATACCCATGTAGACGACTACGAGAGTTGCCTCAAAACTAGCTTTAAAAAACTCCTGTCTTAAATCAGAAAGAAAATATAATAAAAATAATGTCCCCCCCCAAATTACCCAAGACGTAACAACAATTGGATGATATGTTTTTAAATAGTAGCCTTGAGTAATGTTATAGATTGCGCTCATTATTGTTGAAACAAAGACAATTAAGACACCTTCTATATGTATAGCAGTATTTCTACCACTTAGTGCTATTAATAACAAACCAAACATACTAATACCCACGCCCACCCAAATTCCAAAGTGAGTATGTTCCTTAAAGAGGATAATAGATAGAAGAATTGTTAACACCGGATTAATACCAATTATAAAACTAGCAATACCTGCTGAAATGGTCAACTCACCTATATTTAAGCAAATATTATAAATACCAATTGCACCTACGCCAATTAGTAATAGCTGTAGTCGAATTAACCAAGGAATTTTATTTTTATTTGGTAATCTTAAATAAATAATTCCCATACAAACAGAGGCAACAATAAAACGCAGTAATGCTAAAGGCCCTGGTGTATAACTTTCTAAGCTAAAACGAATTCCAACAAATGCTGATGACCAAAGTAATAGAGCACATACTATAGCACAATTAACTTTCTTCACATTCCACCATCAGCCTCAATTTAATCGTTGTTAATTTTAACTTAAAGCTAGCTATAGTACCTTACTTTTTTTTATAAAAAGATCCCAGTCAGTAATCTATTTTGTCTATGAAAAATAACATTATAGGTTACATTAAGACTTATAAAGTAAATAGCTGAATTTTATAAAGTTAAGTCCATAGTTACGAAGTAATGTTCGTCGTCTTAAGTTTTTGTTTCCATCTAATATAAAGATTATCTTGAAATACTATAATATCCTTTTAAAATAAAGTAATTCAGTAAAATTTTTAAATTGTATAATTTAAGATATAAGTTAAACACTGATAAGCTATTCTAAATCTATTAGTATAAGGAAATTATGAAAAGATTAACCAGCCTCTTTCTAACTTCACTGTTCTATACAACTGTTCATGCCGGTGAGCTAAGTACAACAATCTATGCAACTAATAATCCCAAAACATCACTTGGTAAAATAACCTTCACTGATACTCAGTATGGTTTATTAATCAAGCCGGACTTAACGGGCTTGCCTACAGGCGCTCATGGTTTTCATCTTCATCAACATGCTAACTGTGGGGATGCTGGAATGGATGCAGGCGGACACTTTGATCCCAAAAATACCAAAAAACATCTGGGCCCCTATGGCGACGGTCACTTAGGTGATTTACCCGTTTTATTTATTATGGAAGATGGGAAAGCAAATACGCCTTTGCTTGCTCCGCGTTTAAAAACCAGCGACCTCTCAGGCTTAGCAGTCATGATCCATGCCGGCGGTGATAATTATTCTGATAATCCACCTTTAGGTGGCGGAGGCGCTCGCATAGGATGCGGCGTTACTAATACATCTGGTGAGAAAACTACATCAGCAGAGTAACTTTTTCCTATTAATGATCCCGTACTAGAGTAAATCTACATACGGGATACTTTCTTATTATAAATTAAGGCCTATATGCGTGCTGTGTATAACAGCAGCAATCCGCCCTACACGGGCTAAAGCTTGTGCTGAAAGACCATGCTCTTTTAAATTGCGGCAATGCGAACTGATACATGCACTGCAGCCATTTAATATTGATACAGCTAATGACATGACTTCAAACGTTATTTTATCGATACCCGGATTCATCATTCCTTGCATACGTAATCCGGCCGGGATGTGATTTAACTCTGGCTGCTCGCTCAAATGGATAAAGCGATAATAGATATTAGTCATAGCCATCAAGCTTGCAGCCAATTTTGCCACATCTCGTAAGGATTGTTCGGTTTCAAACTCAGCTTCTAGAGATTGAGTTAATACTTTATTACCTATGTGATAAGCAACGGCTAAAGCACTTCCTACAATTTGCTGAGCTGTAAGGCCATCCGTTTGATTTAGATCCATTACCTTACTTAGATTTATACGAGTATCTTTAGCGAACTCAGGTAACTTTTCTTTAATTTGCTCTAACATAAATCAAATTCCTTAAATCAAACATGGATAGTTTCTTCACCTTTTTTCCAATTACAAGGACATAATTCATCGGTTTGCAACGCATCAAGTACACGCAATACCTCTTCTGGATTACGACCAACATTTAAGTCAGTAACCATAACGAAACGAGTTATTCCATCTGGGTCCACGATGAAGGTAGCACGTTGTGCAACACCTTCGTTAACATCTAGGATACCTAAGCTCTGTGATAATTCTCTTTTAACATCAGCAAGCATAGGAAACGGTAAATTATTTAACTCAGAATGTTGATTGCGCCAAGCTAAATGCACGAACTCACTATCAGTGCTAACCCCTAATACTTGAGCATCGCGATCAGCAAACTCTGAATTTAATTTACCAAATCCAGCTATTTCAGTAGGACAAACGAAAGTAAAATCTTTTGGCCAGAAAAATACAACAAGCCATTTACCTTTATAAGTCTCATTCGAAATACTAGTAAAAGCACTATTCATATCATTGCTAACAGTAGCCTTTAGATTAAATTGCGGAAAGGGTTGACCTACAGTAATCATTTGATTCTCCTTTTATTAATGAATTAATTTATTTATTAAACTGTAGTGAATCTTTTTAAATAAGTAAAATCGATTATAATTATCAAAACGATTACTTTTAACTATTATAATTTATTACTAACCTTGCTACTGGTTTTCTCACAATAAACGATAGAGAAATTAAACCTATAAGACTAAAAACAATAGCAGGAATAGCCAAGGGTAAGGTAGAGCTTACCGTTTTATTTATTAAAAAGTAACCCGCCACGCCTGCAAATAAAAATCGGGAGGATCCTATGGCCGCTGCAGCTGTCCCTTTTGCTTTATCAAAGGGATTCATAGCCCCGCCTGCGCCAGCACCCATGCAAAAGGTGCCGCCTGTACCTATAAATAGCATAGGATAAATAAAATTATAGACACTTAATCCATAAAATAAATACCATATTGCCATCCAAGTACCGCCTATTAAAGTAATTAAATACCCTAACAAACATGTTCTAATTATTCCTAATCGCTCAACGATTATACCGCTTAGAAAACTTCCTAATAACAAAGAAATCCCCATGAAACAAAAATAAAAGCCATATTGAGTCTGGGGAATCCCTAAACAGCGAATGATTAAATAAGGGGAAAGAGCGCAAAATAAATATAAATAAGAATGACCAATGGAAGAGGCCATATTAAAGATAGTAAAATCACGATTATGCAAAACAAACCAATACTGACTAACAAGATTTTTTGATAAAGATACGCGCCTAGAGGAAGGTAGCGTTTCTTCAAGCCATAAGCCCAGAGTAAAAAAGGCACTAAGTGCAACAAGTAGTAGACTCCAAAAAGTTGACTGCCAACCTAAATAATAATCCAAATAACTACCAATAAAAGTCGCAAATATAGGCGAAAAAGAAATCATGCCATTTAAAAAGCCGTATGCTCTTGCACTCTTTTCATCCGCATAAAGGTCTCTTACGATGGCAAAGCTAATTACCATCATGCCACAAGAACCTAGTGCCTGAATAATTCGATAGAAGAATAGTTCTTTAACATTGACAGCGAAACCGCAGCAAAGCGATCCAATAGCAAAAAAAGCAATAGTCCATAAGGCTATTGTGCGGCGACCAAACTGATCAGAAATAGGTCCTATAATTAATTGCATTAACCCTGCACTTAACATAAACCAGTTTAATGTCTGTAACATTTTAGTGTCTGTGGTATGAAATACCTCAGTAATATGCGGTATTGCAGGTACGTAAACATCCATCGCAAGTGGTAAAGCCAGTACCATAGGAGTAAGGGCAAGGATTAATTTTATAAACATGGCATCCTCAAAAAAATAATCTTATATCTTTTACTAGCCAATTTGTAGTTTTTTTATAAAAATGTTATTAAACTAATAGAGATTGCATTATAACGTATTTATTGCTGAAATAAGTGGTTAAAATTAAATCTAATAGCTCAGGAGACTAGTCATGTCTAAACAAGAAAAAATTTGTCGAATTGTTCGTTATGTAACAAAGAATGCTACCTGGCGAAAAACTTGCTGCCATTTTCAATGAAAAAAACAACCTTAGATGAATTACTTCAGTATGAAAATCAGCAAGTAATTCATTATTTTTGTCATCATAATCCTAGCCTTTCATTTGAGCAAGCTCATGAATTGTTTAAAGATCTTCTTGCATGGATGTGGCTTACTATGCTGCGAAAATCATCAAAACGTCATACTTATCTCTTTGGACCTTTGTTGACTTTAGATGAATTATGGCATGCATTTATTTTACATACTCGCGACTATACAAATTTTTGTGAGAATTACTTTGGTCAGTATTTTCACCATGATATTGAGCCAATTAATCAGGAGTATGAGTTAAACCCTGATGAATTGGCTGATTTTATTGAAGATTGCTTCACCTATCTAGGCGAAGCGTGGGTCGAGCGATATTTTTCTGATGCTTTTGCTTAAATCAAACTAAAACAGCTTTTAGATATAAAACCCTATTAAGAGCTTATACTTGACTATTTAATACACAAAGTTCTTCTTCTAATAAGTCATCTTCATGAATACTAATCCCAACAATAGAAAGCTGTTTTTGTGACTTCCTAAAGAAAGAGGGATCCACTCTTTTTTCACTTTCTACAGTTCTTTGCGCTTTTACCTTACTTAATGATTGCTCTATACATTCTTGCCACCGGCCTGGTGTTCTTATTGTCTCAACTAGCTTGTCATCAAATATACCGTTACTTCCCGGCGGCTTTTCTACCGTAAATACCATACATGGCCCTGGAATAAAAGAATTCAGTGTCTCTTCAGATTCTATTTGACTGCGCTCTATCGCTTTAAAATTTGCTGTAGCAGTACCTTTTGTATTAAAATTTATTCCTTCCAAAGTATGGCCTAACATTCTTTTCACAGCATCGACTGTTAAGGAAAGAGATTCACACTCTCCACAAAAGTAATGAATACCCTTATTACTATATAAAGTAATTCTATTACTACCAAACAAACATGTTTCTGGCGTTACAGTCCAAGAAGTTGTTGACTGTTTGCCATCAACATTTGTATATGTGTTTTGATAAACTTGACTTTCTTTCTGAGGATCGAGTGCAACCTGGTTTCTCTTTATTATAGATTGTACACTACTATTCATTTTACCATGATCACCATTGGCAACCCGGGTTCCTGAAGGTTGACCGAAAAAGAATACCTGAATTTTTTTTTGTGCCCCATTTTCTTCAAGCACACCATTGTAGCCTACATAAGCATGCGTCATAGATTCTGGTTTAGAATTTTCTGCAGATACACTCCCACCTTGATCAGTCGATGTAGTCGTTGTCTGGCTAGAAGAGGATGAGCCTAAAGATTGCGTATGAGTTTTTATTTCTTGTAAGAAAAGAGGGTTGCTTTTATCATTTTTAACCTGGCCAGCCATAAGAAGGGTGCCATTTTCATCTAGCATAATATAGCTAAGACAACAGCTAAATCCCCTTATATCCTTAGGTTGATAAAACTGGCCTTCTACCCCCTTTGTTGGCCACCTAACAGGGCTCGTGGCCGAAGGAACAGTATTCTTCTTCTTTTCTGCGCCTGGTAGATTTTGATTTAAAGAAGAATTAATTTTATTACGTTTCATGATAATTAGATAATGTTTGATATTGATTAAATTCTACCTCTTTAGTATTAAGAAAATATTAACTGGTAGATTTTATAGCAAATACTTTATTTTAAGGGAAACGATAGATGTCATAGCAATTATTAACCTTTACGAAGATCTCACAAAATGAGCTGACAACGCTAAAGTAGATTAAATATATTACTATATCGACAAGATCTTATATATAACGTATTATCTTTAAATCTTAAATAAAGATAGAACGTCTTAAAACCGACTTATTTCATTTTAACAAACGCAGTAGGCCTATTACCTATAGGTAAACTTAACTTTAATATAGTTGAATGCACGTGCAACTTATTAAAGTGAGAAGAGTTTTACAGAAAGCTTAGAGTATTAACTTAGTATAGGTGTCTCTTTTTGAGAAGCGAGTTTTAATTCTTTGGAGTAAAGCGATGACAGCTGGGCATATGTCGGCCTCCTTTGCCAGACGATTGCCATTAGTATTAGGCAATCAACAGATACCAAAAGTCTATTATCGTTCTAAATTATTTATTGTTTCATTCACCGCTAACCCTTTAGTAGCAGCAGCAGGACCCTTACTTTCTCTTTTAGAGCGGCTGTGCATTAGTCCTTCAATGCCACCTGTTCAAAATATTAGAGAAAACATAGAGCATGAACTACGAGCTTTTCATAGCCGTCTAGATGGAAAAGCTTACACAGAAGAATTTGATGCACTAGCTCACTATCTTTTATGCGCTACTATCGATGAACTTTTAGGTAAAAGCTACCTCCGTTTATATGGGCGACCTGCGGAATTTCAAGCATTTACACCTTCATCCTATGACAACGTAGGTCCAGAAGAACGCTTTTTCGATATCGTTAATTATATTAAGGAAAGCCCTAATCAATACTTAGACTTAATTGAACTTGCTTATTATTGCCTTATTGCTGGATTTGAAGGGAAACAACATCAAAAAGCAGATGGACGATTAATATTAGATAATATGATTGAAGAATTATTTCAGCTCATTCAGAAATATCGGGTTAATAAGCCATGCCATCTCTTTAAAGATGCAAAAAAAGTATCAATCCCTAAACAAAATTATAAATCCATTTTAATAATAAGCTTAGGTTTATTAAGCATTCTAATAACAAGCTATGTAACTAGCTATTTTATATTAGATAGTAAAGCCAAAGCAGTCCAATTTGGGCATGCTGTAATAGCAGAACTGGGTAATTAATGGATAAGTCATTAGAAGCTTTATGTGAGGCTTTAAAACGAATTGGCTCACAGTTAAAACCTCAAAATAAACCTATTTCGTTTATTCTTGTAACAGGAAAAAGGAATCAAGGAAAAAGTGCTTTTTTAAAACAGAGCTCCCTTAAGCAATATACCGTAGACCCAGAAAATAACGCTCAATTTTTTTACAACGATCTAGGTATTATCTTGGAACTTGGTGAAGCATGGCTTAATCAAAGTGAAAATTTATTAACTTTTAGTTTAAAAAAATTAAATCGCTGTCTTAAAGGCATTAAAATAAGTGGCATTATCTTATGCATTGATAGTAGCGAGCTTTTCTTAGCTGAACCTTTAACTCTTCAAGAACAATGCAAAAGGCATTCCTTATTGCTTGAAAATTTTGCTAATGCGCTTGACTATCCTATTGATGCTGCCTTGATGCTCACAAAATTAGATACTCTAGCTGGTTTTGCTGAATTCTTTCAATCTGAACATGAAATTGATTTAAAAAAACCTTTAGGCTTTTCGCTTGATGTAAGAAAAGAGCGTACTAAATTACTTTCTCAATACAATCATCGGTTTGATCAGATGATAGAGGCGCTTGGACAGCAACTTATTAATAAGTTACATCCTGCCCGCTCAAGTTTAAAACGTACTTTAATTCGTGAATTTCCGCTACAGTTAGCAGGTTTACGTGCCCCTATTCAAACAGTACTACAAAATATCAACCATAATCTAATAAGCCTACAAGCTATTTATTTTAGTAGTGCTGAGCAAGGTGGTGTAAGCGTTGACAGACTTAACAAAAAAATTCAACATGAATATGCTCTTACTGTACAAGATAAATTTCCTCAATCGACTAATTATCGCGCTTACTTTATTGAGGGAGCTATTCATTCATTTCAAATACAAACACAATATCATTTGCCTCAACTAAGTAGAAAGCAGCACATCACTATTGCTGCAACTGCAGCTGTAGCTAGCTTACTTTTGGTGGGTTTAGGCTATCAATATTTTAAAACCTATAGATTATTAGATGAGGCAAGCAAAGAACTCATTGCTTATGAAACCCTAACAGGCCAAGCTAATAAAACATCCGCTCTTTATCATTTATCCTTAGCAGAAAATAAATTAGATTTAATTCCTAAAGGTATATTGCAGGTCTCTGTCATTAATCAGCTTAAAACAAAACTACATAAAAACACTAGGATTAAATTACGTTATAACTTTTTAGCTGATTTAATCACAAGCCTTGAAGAAACCTTAACTAATCCATCTCAGACACAATCTGCACGCTATCAAGCATTAAAAATTTACCTTATGCTTGGCGAGGCTAAGCATTTTTCAGAGGCAGAGATACATCAATGGTTTAATCAATATTGGCAAAGTACTCACTCAACGCAGCTTGATGATACACAAGAGATATTATTGAAAAAAGCTCTGAAACAACCTTTTCAGGCACTTCCTATTAATCTGCAATTAGTTACCGATGCAAGAAATTATTTAAATGCTTTACCGGTAACTTATTTATATTATTCTCTAGCTAAAAGTTATTTTCCCAAACAAACTTTATCTATTAATTTAAAAGGTTTTAATTTATCTAGTAAAGAAATTCCCATTTACTTTACTAAAGAAGGATTTAAAAAAATTACCGCTTCTTTGCCCAATATTGCCCAAAAATTACAACAGGAAAATTGGGTCTTAGCTCGGCAAGATTTAAGTACATTATCTACTCAATTAGAACAAGCCTATCATTTTGATTATGTTACCTGGTGGCAAAATTTTATTAAGCGAACTCAACTTGAACACTATCAAAATTATGAACAAGCGCGTCAACTTATACAAATTTTGCAGCAGACAAATGCAATCACCCACCTACTGACATTCATACAACAGGAAACCAGCCCTGAATCAGATCAGCAATTTGCACTTTTTAATCAAAAAATTGCCAGCCAGTTTACACCTTTGAACTTAATCTCTGCGTCTGCAACGCAAGAATTTACCCAAAATATTGGCGAACTTGAAAAATTATTAACCACACTGTCACTTATTAAAGACAATGGCCAAACTGTTTTTAACCTTACTCGTTCTCGATTTTTAGGTGAGAGTATAGCAGATCCCTTAAGTATGCTTTATAGCAGAGCTAGACAGCTACCTGAACCTGTAGCTAGTTGGGCAAAACAGCTAGCTGATGATGTGTGGTTTATTTTTATAAATGATAGTAAACAATATTTAAATAAAAAGTGGCAAGATAATGTATTTAATCCTTATCAACAAACGATTGCCCATCGATACCCACTAGATTCAATACAAGGGGAAGAAATTTCACTTGCTGATTTTAATAATTTTTTTGCTCCACAAGGGATTTTGAATACTTTCGTAAACAATTATTTAAAAGCTTTTTTAGATACCTCACATGCTGAATGGCGGCCTAAAGAGCTTAATGGTTTTGTTTTACCTATTTCGACAGATTTAATGAACGAACTTATGCGGGCAAATGTCATTAGTAATATGTTTTTTCCAGACAATAATGCAACAAGTAAAATTGAATTTAGTTTACAAAAAATTAATTTAGATCCTGTGGTAGCAAACTTAGAACTCAGTATTGGCCAAACCACTCTTAAAGATACACAAACCAGTGAATCTTATACAAACTTTAATTGGCCTCAAGTCGATGCGAAACTCATTTTAAGCGCTATTGACGGTAACCATTTTGAGCTTGAGGAAAAAGGTGTTTGGGCTTTCTTTAAAATGCTACAAAAAGTCAATGTCCTAGTTGATAGTGCTGATAGTGCCAGCTTACAAATCTTATTTGAAGTTAATGGTAATTCTGGCCGTTATTTACTAAAAACACAAAATCAGATTAATCCTTTTAGCCCAGGAATTTTAGCTGGGTTTAATCTAAAAGAAGAAGTTGCTTAAGTTATTGATAGTTTTTTGCAAAATGCTGTATCTCCTATTCTTTATTAAAACAGAGTATCTTACAAAAAACAAGAAAGTAAACTCTAATTCTCAACCTACTTCAACTATATATCCTGAATAGTATTTAAAAAATGATAATTTATATTAATTACCAACTCCCAACTAATTTCAAACTCTTATCATAGACTGATTAAGACCTATTTATTTAATGACCTAGAAGCCTTGCCCCTTAGACTATAATTAAATTAATTAAGTCCTATTAGGAGGTACTGTTATGCCTAATTTTCAAGTAGCGCACATACAGGGATTTACTCAGGTTGAGGATAATATTGAAGCTATCAAGAAACAAGTTTCTTTACTTAGTTATGGCGGTGGAGACATCCTTTTTAGAGGTATACAGCCAGATGATTTGGAAAAAGGAATGGCAATGATCAATGTTTGGGCTCAGTCGCGTAATCAGTTAATCTGTATTTTTGAATTTAGTGACGATTTCTCTAAACTTAATGCAATATACCCTCAGTATTCTTCTAATAATCGCATCAACTTAGATCCGCCGGTGAAAATTCCAGAGGACATCAGGCAGCGCCTTCAAAAGTGTGAAAGCTTTTTTAGTAGAATTTCTGGAGAAGAGCTAAAGAATAAAAAAAATAAAGAAGAAGAAAGCTTAAGATTACAAAAATGTGCAGAGATAATTACAAAAGTGAGAGAAATTACAGCACATGGTGGTTTTTGGAAGAATGAAAAATCAACAGGATATGTTGAATTTAATAAAATCGTTAATCAAAGAAAATCGCCTGAAACTATTCTAAGCGAGTTAAAAAAGGAAGCCGAAGCAAGAGAAAAAATGCTAGGACCTAAACTTTTTACCCATCGTAGTCCCCATTCAGCAACTTTAATTGACGCTATCCTTAAGGAAAACGTAGAGGCTTTAGACAAGCTTCAAAAATTAGCTTCTTCTTATATCTCAGAGATTCCTGAAGATAAAACTCCTAGGCCAGGCTTGCTCGGGGTAAATGAAGATGACCGTCTCTAACTATAATAGCTTAGGCAGGTGATCCAGCGGTTATCTGCCTATATAGGTTTAACTTAAGTTGAGTTCAGTAAAGTCTTTATAATGTGAAGTTTAAGATTAATTATCCTGTATCTAGATCTTAACTGCCCTTAGCCTTTATAACTTTTTATCTCTCTTTTTACTATTAGCTTATATACTAAATGAGTTGTCTAAAATTAACTTATTTAACTAATTATTACTATTTTATCACTACAGAATGTGCTTTATAATTGACTAATTGTTTAACCTGAGATTTTATGTTAGCTGAGCTTATTCTTAATAAAGATGATGAGTATTTTTTAGCAATTGCTAAACAAGGATATCATAGCTTCTTAATGTTAGGTGTTATACAAAATAACGTGCCTAAGTTGTTAGCTAGAGTGGGCAAGACAAATGATATTGATCCAGATATAAAACATCACTTTAAATTTCTATCTAAAAACTTAACTTCAGGCACCCTAGCAAGACTTGCTGATGAAGGAATTACACGCAGAGGTTACAAAAAAGATTCTATTGCTTATCAAGCTTATTCAATTGATTTTGAACAAATGAAAGAATTTTTAGCACTGATTGCTTATATTGAAGAAAGACAATTAGCTAATGAAGAGATTAAAACAGCTTTAAAGAAAACTTACAAAACAGCGTTGAAAGTAGATAGAGAAGTCATTCAAGCCTATGTTCCTATCAAAGAAAATGTCTCAGGTACGCTTAATGCAACGCCTAATCAGATTGTTTTTGAATTAAAAAAATTAAGGGAATATGATAGTCCCACAGCAGGCTATCTTCAAGATTTAAAGCAAACTAATAGAATTGTACAGGAAATGAAACAAATTAATGTTAGCCATACTTGCCGACATAGCGCTGTAGATATTCTGGAAGCTATACTCCATTATAAAACAGACACATCTAAACAATTTTTTATTCCCCTTTCTTATCGCACACGATTAAAAGGTGGTGTTCCAGATAAAGAGTCTTTTTATATTCTTCCCCCTCCGCCTGCAATTTATAAAAATTTAACTAACTATCAAATTAAAGCTCTTAATAAATTATATGAACGATTAAAAAAAATACCTAAATTACATAGTAGTGATCCTAGAACAAGGATGAAATTTGATGAATTAAAGACGCTCTACAAAACAATCGCAGGCACATCTAGAATAAGTGCGCCTGGTTTGCTTTTAGAAATAGTAAAATTTGAAAATAACAAGAAAGATATTTTATTTAAGCAGCGCTCAAATCATTTTATTAGTTTTTTTACACCTCATTCAGCAACGGAAAAGGCTTTGCAAAAAATAAAAGTTAATTTGGCAAAAGAGGACAATAGCTATTCTACCGAAAGTAACTTAAACCCTATGCAGCACTTAAGCTTTAACTAATGCAGGAAAACCAAATTTAAGCGGTAAGTAGAGAAAAGATTCAATAGGCAAAGCACTCTAAGCTGTGCAGCCTTCAATTAATATATTAGTTTAAAACTTAACTATTTTATAACCTATTATAACTGTACCTAAACTGTTTTTACTGGTAGTACTTTTATGTCTGGATCTTTTGAATAAGCTTCTAAAATGTCATGAATCAACTGTTCAATGACACTATCCATCGCATCCTCTGCAATTAAACCTTCCTGCGCTTTAACAGCAGCTAGACGATCCTCAACTTCTTTTGCAATTGAACCATTAGGAAATAAATTAGCGAGTACTCGTCTTGCTTCAGCAGGTCCTAAGTGCCTATACAATCGATTACGGACTGCAGCATCCTCTGCGGTAGTACTGAAAGCCCATAATTCAATAGGACCTAATGTAAGTGTTAATAATTGTACGTTAACGCCTGTTTTAGTAGAGTATTGAGCTAAAAATGTAGCTCCACCTGCTCGCGGCCCGTGAACACGAGTACGTAATGCAATTTTGGCGGTATCAGATAAACCAAAAATTTGTGTAGTCTTTTCTACCGCTTGAGAAGGTCCTGCATCCATAATATAAATAGAAGTAGCAAAATCAATCATGACAGAATCAAAGTCTTCTACTGATTGAGAAAGTAAAGCAATCTGGACTTTCCACTTTCTTCCTTCACGCATATCAATCAGTACTTGATCACGCACTGCTAATGACTTAGCTGTACGATGGAATTCATCGTACACGATACGTTTAGGATCTTCGCGAATTTCTAGTATACGATTTTTATGATAGTCTTTATATTGATCCGGTATACTACTTAAACTTTCTTCGGTTAAATAATAGTGGCGAGCTAAGACATAACGTGCAAGCATATACATAACTGAAGTCTGCCTATCTGCAGCATCCCCTCCACTCTTTGCTACTTCATCTAAGTCTAACGATACAACCCGAGCGTCACCTATATCAAAACTTGTTACCCTTGATAAAATAGGATATTCACGTACAGCACCAGAAATCATGCGAGAGAAAGCATTGATTAGTGATTCACCAGTAGGCGTGGTTACTTTTTCATATAAATCTTCAATAGAAGCTGTACGACAAATTGATGCAGCATCGGCAATCAGTGGCATCGCATATCGTTGTGCAAGCATGGCTTCATGGATAAAACCTGCCGAAAATAATGAATCAGTTACTTCCCACCAGGTGGATTTTGAATCTCTAATAAATCCTATCTCTTCTAAAATACTGTCAATAAATTCCTCTACGCCCGATGAATAGGGAGTTGGATTAAATTCATCAGCCATACTTTTATATAATTCATCAACTACCATACCCGCTAAATCAGCCATACCATCATAAGGTTTAGGAGAGCCTAACGGTGTTGTAAGTAAAGTTAAAAAATTAACTAAAAAAGAGCGCTCAGAGGCTGTAGGATAACGGCAGCCTAACTGAGTATCAAAAGGGTTAATAGAATACTCTGGTGTCATACGCAATCGATAATAAGCTGCTAGATGGCGTTTAGACGCAGGCAGTGCCTCCTTTAATAAAGAAATTAAACCACTGCTTGAGGGACCAATATCAATAATGGCAATCCGTGGTAATCTATTGATACCTGCTGAAAGACATAAAGCTAAGTTTAAAGCATTAGATAATACTGACTTACCCGAGCCAGGACGAGCATAAATTAAGTCAATCCAGGTTGTTTGTTGGGTTGAGCCAGGCTGGTATGGCCATGGTTTACCATCAGGCGATCGAAATAAAATTGCACCAGTACGCCATGGAGAAGCAGGCCGAGTAATCGGCAGCATGGTAATTACGTCAGATAAAGGTGCTACAGAAGGTACGGCCGCGCTATTGGTAGTGGTCGCTAACATACTAGAAACAAAGCCCGCAAAGGGATCACCACAAATTTCTGATATATCCGTAGATCCCCAGCCTTGAATTGCTTTCACTAACTCAGAACTACGACGGCGTAGTAAAGGGATTTCGCCTTCTCTGGCCCAAGTCGTTGCTACAACACGCAACTTCACAATTGCATCATCCGTATTGAGCTTTAGATATTTTAAGAGATTTACAGAGTCACTAATTAATCTATTTTGGGCGGAAGAAAAGCTTAAGATTGCTGCTAATAAACCCTTAAATTTAATGGTATCTAGCCCCTCACTTTCAATTAAAAATGAAATTCGCCATGGGATATGTGATGGTAAAATTCGTGAAAAAAGACTAATAAAAGGCCTAACTTCTTTAGGAAAAAGGTCAATGAATACAGAAGAATATATTTTATTACCTACTTGCACTGTTCTTAAGTCGAGGGTAAATGCATCGCGAGGAATAATCTGTTTTGCTAATGAAGGCCATAATAGGTCAGAAGCATCTCCTTCAAAATCATTGATTTCACGTGGAAAAATTTTATCTCCTGGTAAAGTAGCTCGCCAATCCTCAGCTGTAAAATCAGGATCTGCTGTCATACGGATAGCATGTATTGCCTCATGAACTTCAAGTAAAGTAGCAAAAATATTGAGCGTTGCTAGGTCATTCAATATGGCACGTACATAAGCCTCATGAGTATCACGTAACTCAGGAATAGCCGCATAAACAGTTTGAGTATTTTTAAAAGGAGGCGCTTTAGTATCTCGGATCATTTTAATTTTGGCTTTATTGGCAGTTTTTAACTGCTCTTGTGCAAGGTTAAAAGGTCTTGTAAATAAGACAAAATAAACCTTTTCATCAGCACAATATTGCGCCAAATAATCAACTCTCTCTTTAAACAAATCAGACAAATTTAGCTCAAGCCGTTCAGCCGTACTATGTGCCGGGGCATAAATATTTTCAATAACTTTTTTGATATTTTGTTTATCATGGCTAAAAAAGACCTGCAATGCATGACCCGGTCTACCCATAGCAGCTTGGAATGAATTAGTTAGTCCTTCAACTAATATCTGAAATTCATCTGCTCCAGATAATGCGGTAATTCCTTCTATTTTTATAATAGAAAGCAAAGAACCATCATGATTTACTAAAACCGTAGGGCTATCGGCAGTTTCTAATTCACAATAAGATTCTGTAGTTTGCTTTAAGGAAGTACTAAGCCAGGCGAAAAAAGTATCAACCCCTTCAAAAAAAGACTCTGCCCACTTACCCATACCCTTTCCTATTTTAGCTTTCAGTGCACCTATTGCAGCTAAATTAATAATTAATAAAGTCAGCTTACTTAAACTATTATTCTTATTTTAGAGTAGCCCTTTAAAGATAGCTTGTATACTTAACTATCTCTATTATATATAGAACATATTCTTTAGTAATTCTTTAAATGAGATTTTATTTTATGAAAATTAGATAGCTAACTAGCTTCAGTCATTTCTTCCAACGCACTTGCAGCCCACTGCTCAATTTGCTTACGGAATTTAGCCCGTGATGGCAAAAGACGAATATTATGAAAAAGCTGATCCGCAGTTTCGGCGGAAGCGCCAGAATCAATAATTAATTGGCCAAAAATAGCTGGATCACTTGTTCCCTCGCCAAATTTCTCTTCTACAGCTTGAGAACGAAATTTAAAACTCCGATATATATTTTGTGCACTAGTTTTATAACCTGTATCATTTGTAATAGCACAAAATAAGACATGACACAGGCTATTTAATTCTGCTTGAGTAAGTTCGGGCAAGTAGATTAAGGTACCTCCCCCATAACCACCAACACCCACAGATTCTATAAAAAAACATTGAGCACAAAAGCAACATGCAGTTGCCATATTATTTAAGCGATTATTAGTATAATTACCATCAAGGTTTACTACTTCTTGAAATAGCTTCGCTTGAAAACCACAAAATTGACAAGTATAGCGATCGCGCTGAAATACTTTTAATTCAAACGCCTTAAATCGCTCGTCTGCTTTTCTGGCTGAATATAGGCGCCAAGAACCAGGACTAGCTACAAGTTTTAACTTATCCTCCTGATTTAAAGCCATATCAACACCTGCATACGTCATTCTCAAACAAAATATAAAAGTCAGAAACCCTTAGGCTTCTGACTAATGATAATATTAACCACCAGAAGGTGAGGTAATAATTGATCCACTAGGACCAGCCACTTTACCACCTGTACTTCCAAACATTGTGTAACCGGCAACGTCTAAAATAGTAGGTAAGAACAGTAATGCTGCTGCAATAAGTACTAGCGCTATTGGCGTACCAATAGGTATTTGCGTAGGGTTATCTTTATGCTGTTTAAATTTCATAATAGCACCAATAGAAAAACCTATACCTGCTATATATGAACCTGCAGTAATCAATCGAGTTAAACTAGCAAAAGATTTAACAATATTAGATGCCATTGTACCGATAGTTTGGTTACTGGCAGCAAAAGCAGACTCTGCAACTATTATTAACCCAATACAAGCTACCCAAGCCAATAGCCTTTTAAAATTTATCTTCTCAAAAAAAGCCGAGCTTTCCACTTTTATTCTCCTATAAATTAACTTGTACCATATAAAGTATTATTAATTATTTCTAAAGTAAGAACAATGTTCATTGCAACAATACCGCCAAAAACATGAACCATTCCTTTGCCCAAGCCTCCTGGAGGCTGACCCTGCGAAGATGAGCGTGCAATTAATACCCATCCTCTTACAAATGCAATTAAGCCGATAACTTGAATAATAATTGTTAAAGACTGTCCAACTGCACTATCACTGCCAAATAACGCACTTAAAGTTGGATTTTGACTATCAACAGGCACATATCCAAGAATGTTAGGTGAACCAAATGTTGTGTTAAGTAGAATACCTAACCCGGTAGGAAAATAAATAAACATTCCCGCTACAAAAAGATAGACTAAAGGCTCTTTCATACTAGCATGACTAGACATCATAGTGCGGGATTCTCCATAACTTTTTAAAGAATAAATTGCTTTAAAAGCAAAGAAAACACCTATAACATATGCAGCCCCAGTAATAAGCCTTTCTACAGGAATTAAATTTTTAGCAATATTAATAATTATATCTGCATTAGAGGTTATCCAATTTGTAATTGAACCGCCACCTGTTGCCATAACTTCCTCAACTATCTTGTTGACTAAACCTAATTATTCGACCTGAACTAGTCAGGACACGTCCTTGATTAGGATCAATCAATTTAACCACGCCATATCCTGGAATATTCGTCCCCTCCCTTACCGTAAGTGTAGACCCATTTGATGCAATTAACCACGCCCTACCGGGAATAACAGCTTGAATATAATACATTCTACGTGGAACAATAACCCGACGTACAACTTTTTTCACTCTCGGCGCTTTTTTTACTGCAGTTAATGCCGCAATTTGATTAATCTGCTTCTCTATTGTAGCAGAAAGTGTATTAATTATCTGGGTTAAATTTTCAATCTTTACATTTAAATTACTTATATTTGAATTAATCCCGCTAAGCTGATTATTTAGAGTATTGATATCAGCTCGCATTCCTTGTTGATTAATATCTATTGCCGATATCTTTTGGTCAAGTTGACTTACATCAGGCGAAGGTGTACTTACAGTAACTGTGGTTGGGGCTGTTGTTGTAGACGATGTTGTTGTCTGAACTGGTGCTATTTCTGCTGATTGAGGCTGCTGTGTCTGTATACTACTTGTAGGCATAGCTCCAACTGGAGTAGAAGTATTGTTACTAGCTATACCACCATTAGTAGTTGTTATATTGGTTGTAGCAGTTGACGGTTGGTCGGCAGGTGTTGTTATAGTAGGGATACTGGCATCGGTAGGTGTTGTTTTTTTAGTAAAAGAACTTATAAACCTATAAACTACTAAAGCTACTAAAATTAATATCACTGCGATAATTGCATTTCTAATAACATGACTTCCGCCATCAGCAGAGCGTACACGAGTTGTACGTTCGACAACTTCGTCATCCTGGCCCATGGGATCAGTACTAATAGTATCGTAATCAACAAATTCATATTCATCATTATCTTGAATTTTATCTACCATGTCTTACCCACTTTTTAGCTTAAAGAGTCATTAAATCCTGAGTAAATAATACACCTATCCCAGTCCCCGCATAGACATATACTGTCGTTGGAGTAGAAAATTGTTGTTGTGCGAATTGACCCCAATTTCTACCTACTGTTGCTAACCCAATAACTGCATTTTCTAAGACAGAACGTCCGATACCATTTTGAATAGTAATATTATCCCCACCACCTGTTCCACCAATGGTTACTTGCGTATCAGCAGATTGAAATGCATTACCTAGTCCTTCGATAAACGAAGAGGCAAATAAAGAGCCATAACGGAGCAAGTAGTGATGATCCGTACGACTGGAAAGTGCCGTTCTAGCTGTATTTATATCAATAGCGTAAGCACTAATTGGCGTACTTTTACTTGCTCCCGGAACTGACATAGTATTAAAGCTGATAACCATCTTATCGGCATTAGATGGCAGATTAAAGCTACCAATTAATTTTGCACCTTTAAACCGCCCAGAAACAACCGTTGCTAAGATTGGCCCTGGCTCATCACTATTAACAGAAGTATCTAGGACAGCAAAAAGAATATCCCCAGTTTTAATTAAGGCCTTCTGTTGAGGGGCATTACTATTAGAATTAATTACTGTTGTTGCATTGCTGACTACAGCTCTATTTGTTGTATTCGTCTTTGTGGTAGTCGTTGTTGTTTTTACTACAGGATTACCAGCCGTATAAACTTGTAGAGCAACTCTACTCCAATTCTGTAAATATTGATTTGCTGCACTAAGCATTTGACTTTGTCGATTTTGTAAGTGCTGCTGATATCTTTGATCAGCCATCTGTTGATTTTGGCGATTAATAACAGCCTGTAGTTGAGCATCCCTATCCCTAGCAAGATTTGCCGATGGAATATTACTAGCTGCAATACCTTGTCTAGCTGCTGCAGCACCTGCAATAGTAGGAATATTTGAATCAACGGGTAATCCGCTGGGTAAAGTACTAAGGCCTGGAATTTGAGAGCCTATAGCAGTTTCACTTGTACCAAATCCAGCAGCCTTTAAATCTGCATCACTATAACCTGCACCTTTTAATTCCTGTGCAGTAAATCCAGCTTGTTTTAAATCTTCGGCACTAAAACCAGCCGCTCTCAACTGACTAGCATTCAATCCTAACGCTTTTAGTTGAGCAGCAGTAAAACCTGCTTCCCTTAACTGAGTAGGTGTAAAGCCAAGATTTCTTAGGTCTTGTGCTGAGAAACCTGCATCACGTAATTCGCGTGGCCCATAGCCTGCTGCCCGCAATTGATCGGCCGTAAAGCCTGCATTTTTTAATTCAGCTGCAGTAAAACCTGCATCTCTTAAATCTTGCGCTGAAAAACCTGCCGCTTTTAAAGCAGCAGCATTACAACCTAACGTTTCTCTAATAGTTGCTGCAGAAACACCTGCTGCCCGAGCAGCACTTAAGGCTGCAACACTGCAATCAGCTGTTCGCCCCGCAGCAATAAGAGCAGCCGGGGTTGAACCTAATTGACTTAGCTGTCCTGGTGCAAATCCTGCTGCAGTTAATTCAGCAGGACTAAAACCGGCATTTTCTAATGCTCTTGCACTATAACCAGCTGCCCTTAATACAGAAGCGCTACATCCATTTAATTCGCGAATTTGCTGTGCTGTAACGCCTTTACTAAGTAGAGCTCTTAATTTAGTTGGATCACAATCTGCTGCACGAATAGCTGCATTTCTAGCTGCTAATGCGGAACGTATTTGATCAGGTGAAAATCCAGCTGCAGCCAGCTCCTCTGGAGTAAAACCAGCAGCTAAAAGATCACGAGCGCTGTAACCTGCTGCCTTTAAAGCCTGCGCACTACAGCCATTTAGCTGCTTAATTCGACTTGCTGAAACACCTTGCCTAAGCAAAGCATTTAACTTAGTGGGATCGCATCCTGCTGCTTTAATAGCAGCATCAGAAGCTGTCATGGCTGCTCTTATTTGTTCTGGAGTAAACCCAGCCGCTGCTAGTTCCTGAGGCGTAAAGCCTGCGTCTGCTAATGCTCTAGCACTATAGCCAGCTGCTCGCAATGCTTGCGCGCTACAGCCATTTATCTCACGTATCTGAGTTGCCGAAACACCCTGCTTTAGAAGGGTATTTAATTTAGTAGGATCACAATCTGCAGCGCGAATAGCTACATTGGGATCTGCTAAAGCTGTTCTAATTTGTTCAGGAGTAAACCCAGCTGCAGCTAAATCTTGGGGTGTAAATCCTGCATCTAATAAATCAGCGGCACTAAAACCTGCTGCCTTTAGAGCTTGTGCGCTACAACCATTGAGCTCACGTATTTCTCTTGCTGACACACCTTGAGCAAACAAAGTTCTTAACTTTGCCGGATCACAATCAGCAGCTCTAATGGTATTATTATTTATAGGCACTATGCCTGCACCACTTATTTCTGCTGGTGTGAAGCCCGCATCCTCTAAATCATCACCCGTAAAACCCGCAGCCCTTAAAGTTTGTGGATTACAACCTGCGTATTGGCGAATAAGTCTGGCACTTACCCCAGCCAATCTTTCATTGCGTAATGCAGCTACATTACAATCAGCTTGCCTAATCTCATTAGGTGTAATGCCTGGCGGTAATTCAGATTGAGCAGCAGAAATAGCAGCTGGCGGAAAGCCTGCCTGAGCTAAGTCTTGCGGTGTAAATCCTGCATTTAATAAATCACGAGCACTGTAACCAGCCTGCCGGAGTTGAACAGGTGTAAAACCTGCCCCTCTCAAATCAGCTGCTGTAAAGCCTGCTTCTCTTAATTGCTGAGGCGTATAATTTGCTGCTTTTAATTGGGCTACACTACAGCCATTAATTCGCCTAATGGCGCCTGCACTAACGCCAGCAGCTCGCAGACGAGCCAATGCTTCAGGTTGGCAATCTACCCTTTGAACATCACCAATAGAAATATTATGAGGCAGCCCACTTGCACGTGCTATTTCTTGATCTGAATAACCTGCTCCTTTTAATTCTCCATCGCTAAAGCCAGCATCTTTCAATGCTTGAGCGCTAAACCCTGCATCGCGAAGCTCACACGCATTAAACTGGCAAGTACGTAGACGTTCGGCTGTATACCCTATACTTTTAAATTGGTTAGCATTAAAGCCTGCTGCTTTTAGCTCTTGGCAGGAACATACTTGCTGTAGGGCATTTATCTGATAGCCAACATCTTTAAGCTGGATACAGCTACAGGCATTTCTAAGCACAATTAGATTTGCACCTTGTGCAACCACTTTATTTACCGTTGCCTTACTGCAATTATTGTTTTGCAAATCTTGCAGCCACAAGCTACGTTGAGTACCAGCTTGCTCCGCAACATTTAAACCTGTAAAACTTAAACCACCTTCTCCTCCCTGCGAACCTATAGTTTGCACGCCAGAACCAAGTGCTTGAGAACGCACTATTGTAGGAATAGCACTACTACCTGTCTTAAGTGCAGTTTGAGCTTGACTAACATTTTGAGCTTCCTGTAACTTCGCATATTGGATAGTTGGGTCAAGAGCGCCAGGAATAGATTGGATATTCGGCGCGCTACTTACAGCAGAAGGACTTACCGATGCCTCATCACTGGCGCGCATAAAACGTAATAAGCCATATAAGACCGCTATGATTAATAGTATGGCTGTAAAAACAATAATAACGCGTGAACGGGTATTGGTGAATAACGCCTGTAAATTTTCTTTTCTACCTGCCATTTGATTATAACCCTTCTACCTTAAGCTGCATGACTTTTCCATGCCAAGATACAAGCAAAACAGGAGACTTTTGCATTTCATAAGCATGCATACCATCTGCGCTCGTCATCTTGCTAATCCATCCCGGCGATAAAATTGTGAGGTTAGTCCTAACATACATTCTATTATTAAATAGCCATGCTCTAGCATCACCCCCACTAACAGTTAATCGCTGACTTCCGCCTGGTGGTACACCATCTAAAACATGTAACAAAAGATCATTTGCACTGGGGGGTAAGCCTATTTCAGCTACAGGCGTAACGGCATGAGGGCCATAACCTTGAATACGTAAATCAACTCGATAATCAACTGCTTTTTGGCCAGGTATAAGGGTTAACATCACCGGTGTATTTAATCCTCTTAACCTCACAGCCAAATTTCCATAAGTATATAGCTTAGTTGCTTGAATCATTAGAGTATTACTAGTCCTATCCCATTGGATATTAAATGAGGAAGGATCACCAAGATCATAAGCACTAATAGGCCATGGCGCACCTGTGGAGTCTAAAAATACTAACGAAGAAACAAAACCCTGTGCTAAACGGATAACAGGTGGCGTGGAACCCGGAGATAAATTAACAAATTGTGACGTCGCCGTTGGTTTTGGTGGGATTCCTGCTGGAGATGCTTGAGCATACTCTGCTGTTTGAAACATCTGCTTTAAACGGATAGTTTGCTCCGGTGTTAAAGGGAATAATTGTTGTGCTATACCTTCAAAAGCAATGGCATCTAGAGATTCCTTATCGATGACTGGCGCAGGACTTTCAGAAGAGGAAGTCGTCGTAACAGTAGTTGATGTTCTAGGCGTTGGGTTAACGGCTGCTGTTGTTGTATTAGTAGTCCTTGTAACAGCCGTAGCCGGAGCAATATTGGGTATTACACTTGGAGCTTGCACTCTATTAGTTCCAGTTGCTGTAGTAGTATTTCCAGCTTGAGCTGTGTTGGCATTGCCCGCTTGATTTTGCTGAGTTAACCGCTGTTGTAGTAATCTTAACTGCTGTAGAGCCTGTTGTGCGGAATCCGATTGCTCAGCGGCATAGAGTACTGGACTTACTATACTTATAGCACTAGCAAATATTAAACTAGCTTTCGCAGTAATACTTTTTTTTCGCTTAAACATAATTAGGTTACTCCGCCACTCGCTGGACCAACTACGAATTGTGCAATTCCTATACCGCGAGGTGAATTAAGTGTTGAGACTCGCGTTACTAGCATAGTAACCACATTATTTTGTTGAGAAAATTCGCTCGCACTTTGATAAGTTACCAATAAAGGCATTTGAACTCGCCATGAATAACGACCATTTAATAGGCCTTTTTGTAAAATAATAGGCGCTCTGGTTGCAACCGCTGACACAATGAGCTTTTTAGCCTTAACGGCATCGAGATTATTGGATTGTTGTAATGCATCTAAAAATTGTTGCCAACCTTCTGCCGTAAAAAACCCTGAAGCTGCTTGCAATTCATCACGATAATTAACAAAGTTATAAGTAAATGCTGCAATAGCAGCCTGATTAGCCCATTGTAGAACAGCTGAATCAGATTGATTAGGTTCATCTAGAGGAAAAAGAGGAGTAATTCGCCCATTAATACTTGTAGCAAAATACTTTGGCGCTGGGGGATGTGTGAGTAAATAAGCTAACATACTTCCTAAAATAAAATTAGTCAGCAATGAAATAAGTAAACCTAAGACCATTTTCCTTTGACCATCACGGTAAAACTCATTACGCAAAGTTACTGCTGTTAGTGAATCTTTAACCATTTCTTCCTCTTTTATTGTGGTATGGCTTTTTCTTCATTATCATCAACTGGATCTGGTGGCAGCAAAGGTTGTGATGAATAATTTGGTGTAGCTAATGGGGTAAGCTCAATAGGAGGCGTAATTCCGCTTGTTGCATAAAATGTCCGCTCAGGCCTATTTAAATACACATAGCTAATAGCAACACAAAAAAATACGCTTAATGCCATAGACAGTAATAAAAACTTTAATGCTCGCCTATATGTCATTACATAAAATGATTTAGACTGCTTTATTCTATTCCAAGACTGACGACTCATTTAAACCTCATTTAAGGCATTAAGCAATAAGCTTTTAAATTTCTTAACAATTATTATTCGCTATAGCAAGTAATCAATTACTTCTATGCCTCCAAACACTACCTTTATTATTCAGGGGCACATTTAAGCCCACTACAAACGTTAAAAAATATTTCTACCACAGTATATTTATAATTAAGCTACAACGTCTCGAAAAGTAATTTCTATTCTGGAATTTAAAGACCGATCTCCTCCTTGCATAAACGCTGAAATAGGTTTTTCACTTCCTGCACCTTCTGCAAAAATAAAACGACTATCTATGCCTTGTGACCATAAATAATCAGCAACTGCTCTTGCACGCGCTAAAGTTAATGATTGTTCTCTTTTGGAAGAAATATATGGACTACCATAACTTGTTACATTAACGCCTACTTTTCTAAATTGTTGCATAAATTTAACAACTTTATTTAAAATTGAATATGATCCCCACTTTATTCTTGGTGATTGATCAGCAAATAAAACAACTGAAGGAATACTGATTAGATAATCAGAGCCAATAGTAATAACTTGAACGCCACATTTGGCAAATCCTGCTTGTTGGGCAATAACATAGGCATCAGAGGAACCCTTAACTCGAGTAGGTAATTTAAAACCCTGTTGGGTAAGGAGTAACATTTTTCCATTACCACAGCAGCAACCTGTCAAGACTAAGGATGCTAATACGATAAAATATCGGATCAAAAAGGTTAAATAACCAACACTTACTCGTTTCACTTAAAAATCCTGCTGCCAATATTGCTGATTCATTTTAGTAAAATCAAAACATACAAATCTTCAGGTTACAAGGGATTCATAAAAAATTCATAGAGCATTCAAAAAAATGACCATTAACAGAGCAATAAATGTTTTTATTTCAAAAACTTACATACCCTAAGTCAGTATAACTGTCAAGAGTTGATTAAATAAGTGATTGCTTACTTATGATAAAAATAAAAAATAATTTTATTTTGAATTTAAAAGCTAGTCGTGTGAATTCGCCATAAGAGGCAAAGACTCTCTTTTAGAGCGCTACATTCATGGAATGAAATTCAAATCAGAAATAAGCTAAGTTGAGGTATTAATCATTTTTATCTTCTAAACTAGCTTTCTCACGCTCATTAGCAATTTTATTTGAAAGCTCATTAGCAAGTTCAGCTAATTCTTCGCCACTAATATAATCTCTTTCTTGTGGTGGATAACTGGTAGCTGTTTTGAAATCTTTAATCAGTTCATTTGAAATAGAGCCTGCGTATTTATCTTTGGCACCACTTAAGCGCTCAATGGTGGATAGATAATTACGGGTATTATTAATATCTAGCAGAGGCTGAGAAAACTGCTCAACATCTTTAACTAAAACAGGTAATGAACCTGGTTGCTGGCGTAATTGATTAAAGATAGTCAATACACCTTCTTCTTCTTCCTCCACAATATCCTCAAGTGGAGGTAATTCATTTTGTCCGTGATAAGCCAGCAAAGCAGCTACACCACGTTCTATTGGCTCTGAAATGGTAGATTCACGTAACGCTTGTGTTATAAGAGTAATTTCCTCATTTTCCATCTCTTTGTTAATACTTAAATCGCCACTGTCTAATATCCGTTGAAATCCTGAGAGTTGCTTTTGTAATTTTGCTAAATAGTCATCAGCTGGTGGTTCAACCTTTAGAAATTGATTTAATTTTAATTGCTTAACGGGTTTAGGATTGGCATAAAACATACGTGCACGCACAATTTTTGATTTAAAGAAGATATGTGCTTCACCTTCAGTTTGTTCTTTTAAGTCTAATAAATCGATACGAGCACGTTTTTCAAATGAAGAACTCTTTGTATCCATATAAGTATTGGCAATACTACTATCTTTGGTTTGAAAAGAGTCTACCTTAGTGACATACGCTTCACCCGCCGTTTTAGTAAAGAAATCCCAAGTCTCAGTGGGATCTTCAAGTTTCATACAAATTTTAATATTGGTATTAGCACCAATTGAGGCTGCTTCCTCTTTAGAAGCCTTCTGGAAGGCAGGTAAATCTTGCCCGGCAAAAATAGCGGAGAAACCTAATGAACGAGCTTGTGCTGGCACAACAGCGAAACCTTGTACTGCATAATAACCATACTCGTCCAAGATACACATATAAGGTGTAGGCGCATTCGTTGCTTTGCGCTCAATAACGTCACGATAGTCCCCTTCTACTTCTTCTCCTAAGCCTGCAGCCATCATTGCTTTTAAAGAAGATACGATAACTTTTCCTAAGTTTGCTAATTCATCAGGGGATTTTTCTAAAGCAGGCAATAACACAACTAAAATTCGGCGATTTAAAACGACATCTTTAAAATCTACTTCAGCTAGATTTGTCCTAATAATATGACCATAGGTATCTGCTAGAGATGAAAATGTTCGCGTTAACTGCATGGTAATAAAACCATGCTGTTCTAGTACTTGCGATACTTGCTTACCTTTCTTTTCTTTATTATAACCAGGCAAGTTAAAGACATAGTTTCGCAGAGGATCAGTTACAAGTTTTGGAATAGATTCAATATTAATACTTTCTTGTTCATCACGAGGAAATACTTTATCAATTACAATAGCTTCTAGCCGGTTTAAATCAAAATAATTTCGAATCGTATTAGCATCAAGTAAAATTGCGCCTTCATCACGCATATAAACTAATAGCTTCATTAAGGCCTCGACGAAGCTGATAGCTCGCCCTTTCCACATATCGCCATCAGATGATTGATTAGATGAGCCCATTAAGCTTACAACTAGCTGCGTTAACATACTAGATGAACCTTGGCAGAATGGATTAAGTGTATTAGAAAGACGTTTTTCTTGCGGCCCAATGATATCTCTAGCGCCGGTCATAAAGTTAATTAGCAGCAGGTCATCTTCACGCCCCATGCTACGTACCATAGAAAAAACTTTTGCATACAAAGAGTTATCACCCTTCCCATCAACGTAAATAAATCCACTTGCTTGTACTAAAGCATTAAAAGCCAGTGAAACTAATGCTTCTGTTTTACCACTACCAGTTGAGCCAAAAATTAAAGCGTGGGTTCGCATATCTTCATTAGCGAACCATAACTCTTCATTTGTTTTTCTATCATTCCCAAAATAGGTAATTCCTCGCGCAATATTAGGTGTCTTAATACCTGGCTTTAAATCATTATAATCTTTTACTTGCGCGATTTTAGGTAATCTAAAAGGAAGCATTTGTTTTCGGGTATAGCTATAAAGAAAACAAAGAAAACCCAGCACTAATACTACAGTAGCAAGTGCAGTCATATAATAAGCTACACCTGCCATTGTCACTAATACAATCGAGGCATTAGTGGGATCTGAAAAAAAATCAGCAACGCGTTGCCCTATTGTACGCGTGTCTCTTAAGAGCAGCGTTGGGTCAATTTCATGTCTCGAATCAATACCACGCATCATGGCTTTAACTCCTGCAACTCACGAGGAGATAGCTTCACTTCTTTTACCGCTATCTCTAAGGCTTTAATAGCTTCATCAATCATAGGAACCAACGAACGCCTACCTAATGCTTTCTCAGCTACCCAGTGAGCAAAAGGCCCTGCTACTTCAGCAAATGGCGTTTGTCTACCAACACTATTAAGCATATACCATAATCGCCGATCTAGGGGCTTTAACCATAAAAATTCTGCACTAGGCACAACACCATCCTTACGAGCATTCTCTAATAAAGATGCCATAACAGTCAGCATATAAGCGTGCTTACTTACTATCTCTTGAACAATTTCTGTATTTTCGTATTTTTTTAAAATGGGTCGTGCGACAGCAAAGTCAGGCTTACCTTGAGCAAATGTTTTATCTATACGCTCTAAAATCATATTTGCAGCGCCGCGATCGCGATTAATGCGAGCCATAAACACAGCTGCTAAGGTATAAGCTTGGGGTGAACAACGCTCAAAACTTTCCCAATAAGGGCCAAGCTGTAAAGTAAAAACACGCTTAGCATCGCCGCGGCGAATACCTGCTGTAAACTCCATACCTGGAACAGGGTTATCTAACAAAGCATCGTCTTTTCTTAACAAATTGTACTTACGCGCAAACTCCATGGGTGTTAAAGCCATCGCCCAACGACCTTTATTAACATCCTCACTAACAATATCTTCTTTAACAATAGGCATAATGGCCGGCCAATTAAATTGCTCTTGTGCCCGCAGCGTTTTCATATCGTGTGCTTTACGAAATTTTAAAGTCACATTTGATTTATAAAGATAAATTGCCAATCCCGCTAAGATAGCAACAACAGGATAACGAATATAATCCCCAACACTTGCAGTTAAATCAGAGAACTGCTCCCAATTAACCGACGCGGGATTAAGGGTTTGCATTAAATAAACATCGTTAGCAAGCTTAGGGTTATCGATAAATAAATTAACAAACTTAGCTTCTAACAAATTAATATGAAAGAAAAATGCTACTATATATTGATGAGCGGCGTACCAAATAGCATATAAAACCACAAAGACCAGTATTGTTATCCATACTGGCGCCATGGAATTATCGCCTCCGCCACCACCAGCTTGCTGTGGTTGTTGTGCCATCGGCTATTTAAATCCAGTTATTTTATTCAAGTATATACCTTTCATTATAACTTTATTAGCTAAAATTGGGGAAATTTTTCCCATTTTTAACTATAAATTATCTTTTAATTAGGCGATTAGGCGAGAAATAACTTTTACAGCTTTAAATGCCATAACTTTTTAATTAGGTAACTGAACCATTTCTCAGTCATTTAAGCAAATAACTTTAGATTAACAGCTTACTACTAGTTAATACCAAAGGCTTAGCGTTCTAAGTTAGCCATAATGAGGCGCCCTCTTTGATAACGATATGTACCAGAAAGGTGAACAAAATAATCGATATTGTTAAGGTCTAAAGAGCGATCTCTTAAAGTCAATAGCTGTTTACCAAATCGGTCTCGAGGCATTTTATCTGGCGGTAAATTTAATATGCTGTTTTTATCCACAAAAATAGCAATATATCCCTCATTTAATTTATTTTCTTTTGATTTAATTAAATTCTTAACATCTTCTTCATTGGCATAAATAGGCCGAGAAATCATCTGTCTTGGAAGGTTAAGTATGATACGCTCCCAAGCTTGTATATTGCTACCATCAGTGGTGTATAAGGAGATAAAAACTTCTTGCTGGTTAGGACTAGGTGCTCTGCCAAGTATATTCTGTTTTTTCGTTTCCTCAATTCTACTTACTTCTTCTAATAGTTCGCTACGAAAGTTTTCTAATGTTTTTCCAATAACTTTTAAAAGATTAGTAGCTTCCCATGGACCTTGGCTAATGGCGTCATCTAAAATCTTTAGAATTGCTTTTACTTGATCATCAGTTAAATGATTTTTACTCATAGCCAAGAATTCTTAAATAGTTTAGGGTAAAAGATCTTAAAATAGCATAACAGTATTCAACAAAGAAGGTTGAATACTGAAATAGGTTCATATCAGCGTGAGTATGAGGGACCTGAATGCTCAACTTCTTGTTTTTGATCAGTTTGTTGAACTGCATCCACAACTTTATGTTGAGCTTCCTTAACTGTAGGATTAAGACCAGCAATAACCTGATGCAGAAATTGATAACCCAGCTCATTATTTGGAGTATTCTGATCCGGCCGCGATTTAACCTTTTCTAAAGCAGATACTTGCGACGTTAATACTGGTGAATATTTTTCTATAATTTGCCCCACCCTATGGTTACCAATACTCACACTAGAGCTTCTATTTCCAGTAGATGGTTCAGCTTGTTTAAAAAATTCAAATCTACTCTTAGTCATTGTTCTTCCAAATCATTTGTTACTAACACTAGCTTACCAGAATTTTCATTAAGAGAAACTTAAAAAACTAAAAATTTCACTTTTTTTACAATTAACTTTTAAATCTATCTCTAAGTTAAAATTTCCTGCAAATCATAGCGTTTAATGTTAACTAATTGTACATTATATTTAATGTATGGTCAATAATTAATCATACATTAGTTCATCTAAAGGTGTATAATCTCGACTAGGCCCGCCTTGAATTAATTCATTTAGCACATCTGTCATACATAAAAGACGTAATGAATTTGGGGTAACCTCATCAAAGACCACCCGCGTACCCAATAAGGCGTTTTCTGCTTCATCAAAAGTAGCGCCCAAACCATAACCGAGACAAAGAGAGCATAACTGATCAGCACGACGAGCAATAGCAGGCAGTAAGCCTGTGTCTGAAAACACCTCATCAAAACTCATAAATCTGTCATTTAAATAAAATTTAGCATTCATTGAGGCTGCAATGAGTGCCAGACTTTTCTTAATATCTATATCATTACTCATAGTTATCGCCACCAGGGTTGAGATGATTTAACTCGCCCAGCAAGAAAGCTTCTTAACCATCTTAGAAAAACAGGTACAGTAAAGCCATAGTGCTCAATAACACCGAAAAAAATTGCAGATATAATAACTAAGAAACCTGTCCAAAATCGGATATGCATTAAAAATAAAAAGATAGGAAATGCTGCTCGTGCGTCTACAATAAAAAAACGAGCACTTCTTGCCGAGTCACGCCAATGGGTTGTCTCAGAAAAACCAGCCATATATGCTCCGTCTAACGACCTACTTCAGACTTAAATAAAATAACAAATGTTATTTTATATGTCGAATACTTGTTAGAATTAAGTATATAAAATTTTATGAGATTTATCTAAGAAAGAATTTAATTAAGCTTGAGTTAAATGATTAACTAAATGGAGTAAGATTAGGGTCGCCTTTACGTGGGTCAAAAGACCGTCCAATACCTTCAACAATCTTAGCCATGTCTTGAGAAGATGAAACATGAGGCGTGCTTTGTTTAATGTTATTTCCAGCTAAAGGTTGTTGATTAACATCAACCTCAGCAATAACATTATCTTTATTTAAAGCTGCTAATATTTTAGCTGTGTTAGCCATAAAGCACCTCTCATTAAGTCTTAAAGGTATATTAACAAATCTAGATTAAGGTTTTATTAACTACATTTAAGCTATAGCATTTTTTTTTACATTTTACAAAACTATTTTTTTTTACAAATTAGAAAAATAATTTCCAACTAACTTTATCATTTTTTTAGCAGTACTCTAAGTCATTATTATTATGAAAATTTATCTAAAATTAGAGGGCCAAACGATAGCCTTTAAATTAAAAATAAATCCTAACAATTTGCATCAGTCTAACTTACTTTATCAGTTCAGCTAATTCCTCTAATAAAGGATGTTTTTCAGGATAATTAAACTCATCTAGCGCTTTCACGGGCCGAATGGTATGTAATGTATTACAAATAAATACAGCCTCAGCCTGCGCTAGCATAGACATGCTAACGCTAGTCTCAACATAAGGTTTATTTAATTTCTGACACATTGCTAAAATACGGCTGCGAGTAATACCAGGCAAGATATTATAAGACAGTGATGGCGTAATTAATTGATTATTAATAATTAAGAATAAGTTAGCAATTGTTGTTTCAAGAGCAAATTGGTCTAAATTAAAGAACAAGGCATCATCTGCTCCTTTCTCTTTGGCATACCGATAAGCCATAATCGCTTCAAGGTAATTAATTGACTTAATTTTATAAATAGGATTATTACTATCGCGCAGCCATGGTGCTTTGGTAAGAATTGCAGGAGAATGATTTTGTTGATACTTAAAAGCCTCTAAAAATAGATAAGGTGTTTTACCTTTAGCATTTAATCCTCTTTCGGCACTACCCCCACTTAAAATAACTTTAATTCCACCATTATTAAGCTCAATAGATTTAATATACAACGAAAGCTTATCGAGCCACTCTGCCAAAGAAAGATTAAATGGTATCTCTAAAAAATTGGCAGATTGACTGAGCCTTTGCCAATGAAGATCAGCATAACAAGGCTCTCCGCCTACAACTTTTATTGTTTCAAAAAGCCCTTCGCCTAATAAAAGACGATCGTGACTTACAAAATTTATATGATTACTTTGCCTACTAAAGACAACCTGTAAAGACATTATTAATAATCTACAAAATCATTTAGCTCATCACGAAGGCGCTTTTCCTCTAAAGCCTGTTCAAGCCGACGACGCGCATCTAAAACAGTACTTTCAGATAGTTCAGCAGAATCAACAGGCACTGCATCATCTGGACTAAATACGTCTTCTAGTAAATCCTCATCGTCATCAAATAAATCACTCATTGCTATCTCTCATCAGTTAATTTAATAACTTTAAAGTTAAACCAATATTGGCCAGGCACGTCTTTGAGTATTTATCTTGCTTAAAAAATAAGCTAGCTTAATAATTTAAATATTAAAACATACCTGCACAATAAAATTGCCATGTAAGCTTAATTTTCTAGCATTTTTAGTAGTTAATTTATTAGATTACTAAATATTTTGCTAGAACGGCTATATACAATATTTTTCTTAGTCTGACTAGATAGTTAAATAAAAAAAAGTAATCACAAGTCCCTTGAATAAACTAATCTACCCAAGTCATAATTAACAATATAAGTTATTATCTTTAAATTTATGACTGATCGCTTTAAAAAAATTTTACGTAATACTAATCGAGATATCAGAGAAAATTTGCCGCTCTCTTATCAAAAAGAAGCTTCTGCAAAAGTATGTGCACGTATTCGCCAGCTTAAGAAGTATCGCTATGCAAAGCATCTTGCTCTTTATAATGCTTCTAATGGTGAAATAAGCCTTAAAGAAATATGGCAATCAGCCTCTATGCAAGGTAAATTTTGTTACTTTCCTGCTATCACCCAAGAAAAAACACTTTTATTCTTACACACAACTCCAGCTACACCTTTTAAAGAAAATCGATTTGGGATTCTTGAACCGGATATCGAATCTTCTCGAGCAATTACACCTAAGGAATTAAATTTAATTTTTCTTCCTTTAGTCGCTTTTGATGAGTATGGCACGCGTTTAGGTAGAGGTGCAGGTTATTACGATCGTACCCTTGCTAAAGAGAATCATCCTTTACTTATTGGTATTGCTTATGATTTTCAATATCAGCCTTTTATTACTTCTCAAGAGTGGGATATCCCTTTAACCGCAGTGATTACACCAAATAATGTGTACTGGTGGGGTGAGCAATGACTAATTATTGGCTAATGAAGTCTGAACCTAATTGTTTTAGTATTGATAATCTTTATAACGCACCTAATAAAACAGCCCATTGGGATGGCGTGCGCAATTATCAAGCGCGTAATTTCATGCGAGATCAAATGTCTATTGGTGATTTAGTATTTTTTTACCACTCTAACTGTGACACACCTGGCATCGTTGGTATTGCAGAAATTAATAGTCAAGCCTATCCTGATCACACTGCTTTTGATCCCTTAAGTGAGCACTTTGATTCTAAAAGTAGTCTAGAAAATCCGCGTTGGTTTATGGTAGATGTAACATTTAAAGAAAAATTTAAAGAAATGATTGAATTAAAACAATTAAAACAACATCCTGAACTTAAGGATATGCTATTACTACGTAAAGGTAATCGTTTATCAATTATGCCTGTTAGCAAGACAGAATGGTTTTTTATTAATTCGCGGTTACGTTAGCTTAACTATGACTAACCTAAAGCATCTTCTCCTACTTCACCTGTACGTACACGTACAACTTGTAGCAAGTCGTATACAAAAATCTTACCGTCACCTATTTTGCCTGTATAAGCTGCTTTACAAATAGCATCAATAGCAGGTTCAACCATATTGTCAGGTAAAGCAAGTTCAATTTTTATTTTAGGTAGAAAATCGACAACATACTCAGCGCCCCGATAAAGCTCGGTATGCCCTCGCTGACGTCCAAAACCTCGTGTTTCAGAAATAGTAATCCCTGGTATACCTATCTCCATTAATGCTTCATGAACGTCATCAAGCTTAAAAGGTTTAATAATTGCAGTAAGCATTTTCATATAATTTTCCTAATCCAATTAATTGGCAATGCATTTAGACTGGTATTTAACCACAATTTTTGGATTATAGAAAAATTAAGAGAAAGACAACAGACTTCTAAAAAACTACACTAAAGCGCTTGCCTAACTTGTAGATTTTACTTTAGTGCAAAGGAAGGGCAGCGTTCACAGAGAGTAGGAGCACCGCAGAAACGTTTGCAACGCAGCAATAAAGGAAAAGATGCAGATTATGCAAGAGTTCTACTATCTTTATCATTAATTAATGAAGTAGAATTGCCACTAGTGAGTGCTTAGTATATTTTGTAAAATTAATATAAATTGCCTAACCTTAAGGATTTTCATGCTGGATTCTAAATTGTTTGACGACTTAACCAGAAAACTTTTTGCTACCTTACCTGTAAGTTTGCAAAATTTAGAAAAAGAAACACGGCAAAAGTTTAAAGAAGTTTTACAATCAACATTCTCTCGTTTGGACTTAGTAACACGGGAAGAATTTGACATTCAACTTAAAGTACTAGCAAGAACTCGCGAAAAGCTTGAAAACCTACAAACTCAAGTTAATGAATTAATAGAGAAAAAAAATAATGATGTAACCAATAAAACTGATTAAAAAATAATCGTCCGTCCAACTTCATTTAAGGAAATTAATGAATCTTGCATTTAGCAAAACGCGCAGTGCGTTAGGCATAGACGCGCGCTCAGTGTCTGTAGAAGTTCACTTATCTAATGGCTTACCCAATTTTACTATCGTTGGTCTTGCTCAAACTGCTGTTAAGGAAAGTAAAGACAGGGTACGTAGTGCAATTATTAATAGTAACTTTGAATTTCCCTGTCGTAAAATTACCGTTAATTTAGCGCCAGCTGATTTACCGAAAGCAGGAAGTGGCTTTGACTTACCTATCGCTATAGGTATTCTTGCTGCATCTAAACAAATCTCTAATAATAAATTAATTAATTATGAATTTATTGGTGAATTAGCATTAAGCGGTGAAATAAAGGCTGTGCATAGTATTATTCCAATCGCTCTTGCCGCTATGCGCGAGGAAAAAACGCTCATTATTCCTGAAGCAAATGCTAAAGAAGCTGCTATTACAGGTTATCCTAATGTTTATACAGCAACTAGTCTACATGAGGTTTGTAGCCATTTATGTCAAGATACTGCTTTAAAAGCCTTACCCGAACGTTTAACAAACTTTTACAATGAAGCAATTGATTGGTCAGATGTAAAAGGTCAGCAACATGCTAAAAAAGCAATGATTATAGCAGCCGCAGGCGGCCATAGTATTTTGTTAAGCGGCCCTCCCGGAAGCGGTAAGACTATGCTTGCCAAACGTTTTAAAACACTTCTACCATTGCTATCTGAATTACAAGCCTTAGAGTGTGCTGCTATCTACTCAATTCAGGGCCGATCAATTAATCCTCAAACATGGTGCATACCTCCTTTTCGTGCACCGCATCATACAGCCTCAGCAGTATCGCTAGTAGGTGGTGGCAACCCACCTAAGCCCGGTGAAATTTCTTTAGCTCATCACGGTGTTTTATTTCTTGATGAATTACCAGAATTTAGCAAGCATGTATTAGAGACTTTACGTGAACCTTTGGAGTCTGGGAATATTTGTATCTCCCGAGCAGCCATTCAAACTGAGTTTCCAGCGCAATTTCAGCTTATAGCGGCAATGAATCCTTGTCCATGTGGTCACTGGGGTAATCCTCAAGCAAGTTGTCGTTGCACACCTGATCGGATCAGCCGTTATTTATCAAAATTATCAGGCCCTCTACTTGATAGAATTGATATGCATATTCAAGTACAAGCGCTACGCCCAGAAGAACTGATTAAGGAACATACAGATGAACAAAATAAAAGTTATAAAGTAAGAGAGATTATAGAAAGTACACGTAGTTTGCAGATAAAGCGTCAAGGTGTAATTAACAGTAATTTGAATGTTCAAGATTGTGAACGCCTATGCAATCTGACTATAGAAAAAAAAGAATTTTTACAACAAGCTCTTTTAAAATTAAAATTATCGGGTCGCGCTTATCATCGCTTACTAAAAGTAGCCAGGACAGTCGCTGATTTAGAAGAGCAAGAGGATGTAAGTTTAAATGCTTTAAAGCAGGCTTTATCTTTTAGACACTTACTGCAAGCACCTTCTATTTAATAATATTTGTTGTTGGGCCGAGTGGTCCAACCTACAACATACAATTAGATATCGTCTAGAGAAGCATGATAGGAATTAATGTGGGTTGGGTCTTGGTCCAACAATAGATAATACAACTAGACATTAGATGCCCGCCTACGCAGATAGAATGATCAACATATCTTAAACTTACTACTCATACTGAGCTAATAAGCTCTCAATAATAGCCATACGCATAAAGACGCCATTTGTAACTTGTTGCAAAATAAATGACTGTGGGCCATCAGCTACATCGCTATCAATTTCAACACCGCGATTAAGTGGGCCTGGATGCATAATCATTACATCTCTTTTGGCATGCTGTAACGCATCAGAGGTTATAGCGTAATTAGCTCGATAGGCATCTAAATTGATAACTTCGCTAGCTGATAAGCGCTCATTTTGAATGCGCAAGCAGATAATCACATCTGCGTCTTTAATACCTTCTTTTAACGAATCAGTAACCTGGCCATAATAAACCTGTTGTGGTTGCCAAATAGGAGGTGCGACTAACATTAATTCTTTAATATTTATAAGAGAAAATAAGCACTGCAGTGAATTTGCTACCCGCGAATGACGTAAATCCCCAACAACTGTGATTTTAAGCTGTTGTAAGTTTGGCTTATTTTCTCTAATTGTCATTAAATCTAACATAGCTTGACTAGGGTGGGCATGCTTACCGTCACCAGCATTGATGATATGAATACCTGACCCGACCTCTGCAGCTAACTGTTGCTGTAAGCCTTCTTGCTGATGACGAATTACAAATAGTTTAATGCCCATGGCCGCTAAGGTTTGAATAGTATCTGCAATAATCTCTCCTTTGCCTTCTGAAGAAGCGGCCAATGTGAGATTAATTGGGTAGATCGACAAATGATTAGCTGCCAATTCAAAGCTTATTCGCGTACGTGTACTATTTTCATAAAATAAGTTTGCAAGCTTATGTTTAGAAAAATTAGGATAATTACCAAGCTGTTTAAAAAATAAGGCGCGCTGTAATAAATTTTCAATTTCACTAACTGTTAATTGGCTAATTTCTAGAAAATGGTTCATGATTCACTTTCAAACTGCTGCGAATGCAACCACTGCTGGAGAATGATACAAGCAGCTATACTATCAATTTGAGAAGATTGGATCTTACGATATCCGCCTTCTTCAAACAAGTAAGCACGCGCTTCTTTTGTCGATAATCGTTCATCTACTAGATGAACAGGTATATTAAATTGCTTTTGTAACTGCTTAGCGAATCTTTTTGCTGCCGCAGTTGTATAAAGTTCAGTACTATCAATACAAGTTGGAAGTCCCACCACAAACGCCTCAGGTTGCCACTCTTTAATTAATTTTCTTAATAGGTCCCAGTTTGGCATACCCTGTTTAGCCTGAATTATTGTCAATGGCCTAGCCGTTGCTGTTACCTTTTGCCCAACTGCCACGCCAATACGCTTAAAACCAAAGTCAAAACCAAAATAAATGCCTGCTGGCATATTAACTCCAAATACTACTAGACTTCTTAAGATTTTAATATAAAGACAAACACAAAGCGCTTTTCAATAAAATTTTATTAAGCATGGCCAATTGATGAACTAAGTTGAGACATTTTTATACCAAGCAGCGAGCCTGCATACTCCCAGCGCTGTCTATAAGGAACATCATATAAAATCTCATGTTTGTAAGGGCATACAAGCCATACGTTGTCTTGAACTTCTTGCTGTAATTGATCATCAACCCAGCCCACATAGCCTAAAGTAACAAGCGCATCTTGTGGACCTTTTCCTGCTGCGATAGCCCTAATAATATCATTTGAAGTCGTTATTGTAACATCATCTTGTAAAGATAAACTTGAGCGCCACTCTCCACTCGGTCGATGAATTACAAAGCCTCTCTCAGGTTGAATAGGTCCACCAAATAACAAAGGACGTAAACTTATTTCATTGTGTAGAGGCAAAATATTTAACTGTTCGAAAACCATACTCAGTTGATATTCCGTAGGGCGATTAATGATTAAGCCAACAGTACCCTGCGGATGATGTTCACAGATATAAATAACTGTTCTCTCGAAATTGGGATCAGTTAAAGAAGGCATAGCGATTAACAAATGGTTAGCCAATGAGGTCTCAATTGTCATAATGCGCTTCTCCGAAACCGAAGGGTTTGATTTAATTATATACTAATATAATTATAATTAATCATTTTGATTTTTTTATAAATGATAAGATAATGATTAAACTAGGTATTATGACTAAGATTTTTATTGTAACGGAAACCTTAAATAAGTTATTTATTCTTTTTAACCTACAAAAATTTATTTTGCCTTACATACAAGATAAATAATATTTTTTTACCTAAAGACTATACTTGTGTTTAAAAGATAATTATTTCATTTACAGTAAATTTTATCTATTAGGTTAAGTTAATCATTTTATTAAAGGGCTAGTTTGTGGAAACAATTGATTTAAGTAAAAGAGATATTTTTATTTTGCGAACACTCGAATATTATGAAATAGTCATCTTAGCAGTTATTCTAGGGATATTAGCTTTATTATTTATTACCTATATTTATGATCGGCTTCAAAAACCTCATACTATCTTACGCAATTTTCCTATTTTAGGTCACTTCCGTTATATCTTAGAATACTTTGGTGGTTTTTTCCGCCAATATTTCTTTGCCAGTGATCGAGAAGAGTTACCTTTTAACCGAGCTGAACGCTCTTGGGTTTATCGTGCTGCTAAAAATATTGATACCACAATCGGCTTTGGCTCTACTCGACCACTACATATACCAGGAACAGTTTATTTCGTCAGTGCCCCCTTTCCGCCGCTAGCAACCGAAGCAGCTATTAAGCCTTTAACTATAGGTCCTTATTGTAAGCATCCATATACTAGTAATCATATATTTAATATTTCTGCCATGAGTTACGGTTCTATTTCGAAGCCTGCCATCGAAGCTTTATCAAGAGGCGCTAAAAAGGCTGGCTGCTGGCTTAACACTGGTGAGGGGGGCATTTCTCCATATCACTTGGAAGGAGGATGTGATTTAGTTGTCCAGATTGGTACAGCTAAGTATGGTGTACGCGATGAAAACGGTAATTTATCAGACAGCCGATTACATGAGTTAGCATTGCATCCCAACGTTAAGATGTTTGAGGTAAAGTTAAGCCAAGGCGCAAAACCTGGTAAAGGGGGTATTTTACCAGCAGTTAAAGTGACGCCCGAAGTAGCTCATATTCGGGGTATTCCTCCCTATCAGGATTCAATTAGCCCTAATCGTCATACTGATATCGCCAACGTTGAAGAACTTTTAGATGTAATAAATCATATCCGAGAAATTACAGGTAAACCTGTAGGGTGTAAATTTGTTTTAGGTAGTTATGAATGGCTGCATGATTTGTGCTTAGCTATTCATAAACGAGGTACACAATATGCACCTGATTTCATTACGCTTGACAGCGCTGATGGCGGAACAGGTGCTTCACCACAGGGATTAATGGATTATATGGGTATTCCTATTCAGGAATCTTTACCCAAATTGGTTGATATTCTTATTTTATATAATTTACGTAAACGTATTGTCGTTATTGCAAGTGGAAAAATGATTACTCCGGCAACAGTAGCGTGGGCATTATGTGCTGGCGCAGATTTCGTTAATTCTGCTCGGGGGTTTATGTTTGCACTAGGTTGTATACAAGCAATGAAATGTCATAACAATACTTGTCCTACAGGTATTGCAACGCACAATCCTACCCTACAACGCGGAATCGTTATTAAAGATAAAGTGGAGCGCGTATTTCATTACGCGAATAATATGGCTCATGAGGTAGCTATTATTTGCCACTCCTGCGGTGTGGATGAACCAAGACAACTACAACGCCGCCATGCGCGAATTGTTCGGGAAGATGGGTTTTCAATTTCATTATCAGAAATGTTTCCTGATCAGCAGCCACTTGATCAGTATTTATAAATAGTTAATCTTTAGAAATTAATTGCAATGCTTATTTTTTTAGGTGTCCGTATAATTTTTTTATCCTTTAATTAAAAAAAAACTTTTATTTTTGAATAAATTAGAAAAATAGTATAAAAACTATTGTGAGTTACACCCTTTTTGCGTTATGTTGAATAAGCCCATATTTATGGGTATACCAATTGTCATTTAAGGACGAATGCAATTGCCAGCTGATCACTTCAGCCGACGATTGATACGCTTTAGCATAAGGAGGATTCATGGCTACGGGCGAAGTCAAGTGGTTTAACAATGCCAAAGGTTGGGGTTTCATTATACCTGAAGGCGGCGGTGAAGATATTTTCGTTCATTTTTCGGCTATACATGGCACTGGCTATAAAACATTAAATCCAGGTCAAATTGTTAGTTATGATTTAATAAAAGGTGAACGGGGTTTACATGCTGCAAATGTTGTAGTTACAGCCGAAGAAAGAGAGCAAGAGCCTGTGTAAGGCTCGGCTGTCTTTTAATCATGTAAATGCGTCAGATCTTCATCGAAGAGCTAACAAATTTAATTTATTAAATTTCTATAAAAATAATTTTGATGTATTATTTCAGCATTTTGTTTCTTAAATTATTTAGATGAAAAATGGCTTGTTGTTAATTAACTTAGGTACGCCTAAATCCCCTACTACTACTGATGTCCGTCGCTATTTAAAAGAATTTCTTGCTGACAAACGAGTAATTAAACTTAGTGCCCCTATAAGATATTTTCTCCTTTATGCTTTTATTCTCCCATTTAGACCCAAGCAATCTGCTCATGCTTATAAAGCCATTTGGACAGAAGAAGGCTCGCCTTTATTAATTAATCACCAACGTCTAGTCAATAAATTGCAAAGTAAATTAAGCAATACTCAAGTAGCATTGGCTATGCAGTATGGAGAACCATCAATAATTGCAGCACTCAAACAATTAGAAGATTGCGCTCATATTACAATATTGCCTTTATATCCTCAGTATTCTTCTGCTGCAACTGGCGCTGCTTTAGAAAAAGTCCTTACGCTTTTAGCAAAAAAACCTACGCATCCTTCTTTACAGGTAATTAGAGATTTCTATAATCATCCAAGCTTCCTGCTAGCTCAAGCTGCGCTTATTAAGCCTTATATAGAAAAATATGATCACATCTTATTTAGCTATCATGGCATCCCTGAAAGTCACTTAAAAGAATCGGGTTGCCATGCTATTTGCCAGGTATGTCCACCAATTCAGCATGCCAATCCTATCTGTTATAAAGCGCAATGTCACCAGACAACACATCAGTTAGCAAAAATACTTTCGCTACCAACCGATAAATTTAGTCTAGCATTTCAGTCTCGCTTGGGTAGAACACCTTGGATTAAACCTTATACGGACTTAGTTTTACCTAAGCTTGCTAAACAAGGAATAAAAAGGTTAGCAATTTCCTGCCCCTCATTTGTTGCAGATTGTTTAGAGACACTTGAGGAAATAGGTATTCGTGCACGGCAACAGTGGTTAGATCTTGGTGGAGAGGAACTTACATTAATTCCTTGCCTTAACGATTCTGAAGATTGGACTCAAGCAATTATTGATATTTGCCACTTGCAATAAGCGGCTCAACGACCATACTTGTCCCTTCAATTGCCACAATTTTAACTTTCGTTCCAGCGGGCAAATCTGGGCCCTTGACAAACCAGGTTGCGTCATTAATTCGTATTAAACCTCGGCCATCTTTAATAGGCTCAACTAAGGTAACTGTTTGATCTAACATGGTATGAAAAGGTTTGTTAATTAAGGAGGGTTCTTTAGCATTTCTTTTCTTAATAAAAAACCACCAAGCTATCGCAAATAAAATACACAGAATTGAAAAATAAATCAGTTGCCACTGCCAAGTTATCGCAAATAACCAGGTAAGTATACCTGTAGTTGCCGCAGCCATTCCTAAAGCAATTAGAAGGCCAGCAGCACCTAATGTCTCAGCAATGATTAAAACAAGTGCTAGAGCTAGCCAATGCCAATAAGATTGATACATAACTTATCCTTTGGGGGAATTTACCTTATTAAAAAGCTCTGTCATTCCTGCTAATGAACCAATAATAGCTGTGGCTTCAATTGGCATTAATATCATTTTACTATTCTCAGATGTGCCAATCATTTTCAAAGCTTCTACATATTTTTCCGCAATAAAATAATTAATAGCGTTCATATTGCCCGTAGCAATCGCTTCAGAAACCATACGCGTTGCAGTCGCGTCAGCCTGTGCTGTGCGCTCACGTGCTTCAGCTTCTAGATATGCCTCCTGCTTAGCTGCTTCTGCCCTTAAAATCTGGGCTTGTTTATCACCTTCAGCCCTTAAAATTTCTGCTTGACGATGACCTTCCGCAGCTAAAATTGCGGCTCTTTTATCTCGCTCTGCCTTCATTTGATTAGCCATAGCATCGACTAAATCTTGGGGCGGCCTTATGTCGCGAATTTCGATGCGAGTGACTTTTACACCCCAAGGATTTGTTGCTAAATCAACGACATGCATCAAACGGCTATTAATTTCATCTCGCTGACTTAACATAGAATCTAATTCCAAGGAACCTAAAACAGTTCTAATATTAGTCATCGTTAAATTACGAATAGCGTGCTCTAGATCATCAACTTGATAAGCAGCCTTTGCGGTATCAATAACTTGAAAAAAACAGACAGCGTCAATGGTAACCATAGCATTATCAGCGGAAATCACTTCTTGTGGAGGGATATCTAAAACTCGTTCACGCATATTAATTTTATAAGTAACCCTATCAATAAAAGGAATGATTAATCCTAGACCTGGATGTAGGGTATGGGTATAGCGCCCAAATCGCTCAACAGTCCATTCTTCAGATTGAGGAACAACTTTCACACCAGCTAATACAAAGGCAACTGCAAATATTGCTAATAAAACCAGGGTAATTAATGATTCCACTTTTTGCTCCATTAAGAAATAAATTAGGCCTAAATTCTACCTCATTTATTCTATGCCATTATTATAAGCTTATAGTCGAGTCTTAAAATTATTGCAAAACCCTTTTTTTATGCTATAGAAATTAATAATTAAAAATATTTGGAGCAAGCATGTCCAACAAACGCTTCGCCGATAGGCTAAATAGAGAATTAGATAGCATAGGCGTTCCCCTCTTAGCAAATGAACGTGTTGAGGTATTTTCTAAATTGTTAAAAGTACCCCGATTCAAAGCTGAAGCATTTTTAAATGGCGCTGCCATTCCTGACCCTAACCTATTGAATATTTTAGCTGACGAGCTAGAAGTCAATGCAGAATGGTTATTAGGAAAAAGTGATCTAAAAAAGAGGAAGGACTCTTAATTTCTTTAGATTTTTCTTATCCTTGGAATCTCTGCTTGGATGTTTTAGGTTTAGCATGCTTCTCAATATATTGAATGATTTTACCAGCAATATTAATGTTAGTCGCTTTCTCTATTCCTTCCAGACCAGGAGAAGAGTTAATTTCTAAAATTAAAGGCCCATGGTTTGAACGGATTAAATCGACGCCAGCTACCTTTAAACCCATCGTTTTTGCAGCCCCTATTGCGATAGAGCGTTCCTGCGGTGTCAGTGTTATCCTAACCGCCTTTCCCCCTTGATGTACATTTGCTCGAAAATCACCTTCCTTTGCTTGGCGTTTGACTGCGGCTACAATCTTATCACCTATAACAAAGCAACGTATATCAGTACCTCTTGATTCTTCAATAAATTCTTGTACTAGAATGTTAGCAGACATCTCTTTAAACGCATTGATTATACTTACTGCCGATTGGTGACTATCTGCTAAAATTACACCTTTTCCCTGTGTTCCTTCAAGTAATTTAATGACTAAGGGAGCGCCGCCTACCATGCGAATTAAATCCTCTGTATCATCTGGTGATTGAGCAAAGCTTGTAAGCGGTAGAGGAAGACCCTTTCTTGCCAGTAATTGTAGTGCGCGAAATTTATCCCTTGAACGAGAAATGGCAATCGATTCGTTTAAAGTATACATACCCATGGTCTCCATATGTCTCAATACAGCTGTTCCATAATACGTAATAGAAGAGCCAATTCGGGGAATAACAGCATCGTATTGGGGTAATGGCTCACCACCTCGGTAATGAACTTTAGGGCAGGAGGTCGCAACATTCATATAACAATAAAGGGGATTAATAATGTGGACTTTATGTCCTGCTTCTTCTCCAGCTTGTTTTAAGCGCTGATGAGAATATAAATGAGGGTTAGTGGCTAAAATCGCAATTTGCATAAAAGTCATTCCTAAATAATTTTATTGCGGCTACTACCACAAAACCAATTCTAATATTACGTCTTCTTAGTTTTTATAAAATAATTAGTTAGGCATAGAACAACTAAATCTATTAAACATCACTTTAATTTAAGTATAGCCTGACATAATATCCACCAAGAGGATATTAATAAAGTTATAGCAGGGAATACAATTAATTGAGCAATAAAGACAAATTATATCCTTTATTGCTCAAAAGAAAATACATTTATAATTAGATTTTACTATTTAAGCCAGTTAACTTACTAACAGCTGATAATCCTTAGCAAGTAAGGCGGCCTGATGAGGAGTAGTGAAAAATGCGCTTAACTCGCCTTTTGGATTAAATAACATAACAGCGCCACTATGCTGCATATCATAGTTTTCTGGCTCTTTTGCATTAGGCAAACTAACCTTACTGTAAGCTACGCCCATTTCATGAGTCATTCTCTTAACTATTGATTCCTCACCACGAGCACCATAGAAATGGGAATCAAAGCTAGTAACGTAACTTCTTAATTTATCTAACGTGTCTCGATTAGGGTCAATTGAAATCATAACGACTTGTGGCAGAGGTTTAATGTGTTCTTGTTCAAGAATACGATACATTTTAGCCAGCTCACTCATAGTCGTTGGACATAAATACCCACAACTGGTAAACCCAAAGAATACCATTGTCCATTTACCATGTAGACTTTTATTATTAAACGACTGATTATCTACGCCAGTGAGACTAAACTGCTGAATTTCTCTAGGTTTTTGTAACAGCGTGCCATGGAATTGTTCTGGGTCTATTTTTTTCTCTTTATAAAGTGAGTTTGACAATGTTATTCCCATTGTTAACGCTATAAAAGCAAATACGCTACCTAATACTACTCTTTTGTTCATTGGCATTTTACTCCTCTAAGCTTTACATCCATTTTTCTTAATTTAAAGTTGATATAAATTTAAATTACCTATCATTTTATTTTCTATTCAACGCTAAACTGTATAGTGATCAAGTAATAAAAAAATAAATAACATCATTAGATAGATAATAGAAAAGCGAAAGGTACGCATGGCAATAATAGGCTCCTCTTTTAAATAAAGAAAAATTGCCCAATATAGAAAACGTCCCCCTAATAAAAGTGCACCAATTAAATATAAACCGCCACTCATACCTACTATAAATGGCAACACGCTTACTGTTAGAAGTAAGATAGTGTATAACAAGATATTTAATTTGGTAAACGCTACGCCATGAGTTACTGGCAACATAGGAATAGCTGCATGTTTATACTCTTTAAGACGATAGATTGCTAGTGCCCAAAAATGAGGCGGAGTCCAGGTAAAAATAATTAACACAAGTAAGAGAGCTTGTGGATCAAGTTGATTGGTTATTGCTGTCCAGCCAAGTAAAGGAGGAGCCGCACCTGCTAATCCACCAATAACAATGTTTTGTGGCGTTGCTCGTTTAAGATACCCTGTGTAAATTCCAGCATAACCTATTAAAGTAATAAAAGTCATGACTGCGGTTAGTAAGTTAACAAAAGCAACTAGAATAAAGAGTCCGGCCGCACCTAATGCTAAAGCAAAATAACATGCTTGTTTAACGGATACTCTCCCTTGTGCAACCGGCCTTTTGCTGGTACGTTGCATTAGCGCATCAATACGTTTATCTACTAAATGATTAATAGCAGCAGCACTACCAGCACAACAGCCTACACCTAATAAAGTAGCAAACAATGTTGCTAAGGGTACCCAGCCAGGTACAGCAAGGAACATCCCTACTACTACAGTTAAGAGCATTAAAGCAACCACGCGTGGTTTGCATAATTCTAGATAATCACGCCATACAATAGGTGATAAAGTTGACTCACTAGAAGGCATTACTTAATCCTCCTTTGAGTAAAGTAGAACATAGATAATGAGGTCGCTAATAATAATGCAGCAATGCCATTATGCGCAACAGCAATACTTAAGGGCAATAAGTAAATCACATTTAAGGCGCCTAAAGTAATTTGTATAAAGATTAATAAAATAATTAGGGCTGCAAGCGCTCGCATCGCTTTATCTTTTACCTGCCATAAGATTAAAGCAGCTAAAGATATCATATAGATTGCAACGATAAGTGCGCCTAGCCTATGAATAAATTGAATTGTAATTCTTACTTCATTTTCTAATAAACCACCTTGATAATTAGCGCCGACTGGTGAAAATAAATAAAAACCTTCAGCCAAATGCAGTGGCGGCAACCACTGGCCATTACATTGTGGAAAACCTATACAGGCAATACCTGCATAATTTGCGCTTACCCAACCACCTAAAGCGATTTGGCAGAAAATTAATCCAACGCCTAAACTAATCCAAAAGTGCCATAACAGTAATTGTTGAGAAGAAGTAGGAGGATGACTTAATTGTATTCTTAAACGTAAAAGTAAAGAAAAAATTAATATCCCGCCTAACAAGTGAGCCATTACAACAATAGGTAATAACTTTAACGTAACAGTCCACATACCTAAAGCTGCTTGAAATAAAACAAGTAGCATAAGAATGATAGGTAAGAGCTTTGCTTGCGCTCTATCTTTGTATAATAATCGCAAATTATAAAATCCAATGGTAAAAATAAATAGAGCTAACAAACCTGCAGCATAGCGATGCACCATTTCTGTCCAAGCTTTATTAGATTCAATAGGCATCTCTGGATATTGTAATTGAGCTTTAGTTAATTCCTGCTTAGCACTTGGTAACACTAAATGACCATAGCAACCTGGCCAATCTGGACAGCCAAGACCTGCATTTGTTAAACGTGTATAAGCGCCTAACATAACAACCATTAATGCAAGCACTACCGCTATGGTTACAATATAGAGCTCTAATTTAGAATTATTTTTAAACATTAATTACCTTTTTCATTTGCATGCAACAACTTTTGAATATCATGAAAGATATCTTCAGGTTTTGTGGTTGGTTTATAAACTAAAACCAAGTAATTATTTGGATTAGCGATAAAGATACGCATGTGCTTATCCAGTATTTTCTGCTTATCTTGTTGCGCCTGCGAAATTAACAATAAATGAATATCTTGCTCACGTAGACGATCATTAAGCGAACTTGGAAATCGATTTTGATTATTCATCATAATTAATTCATCTACATTTAAGAGACGTCTACCTAAAGCCAAGCGAACGCGAGCTAATTTATCAATCTGAATCAAGCATTTTTTCTTACAGTCATGGGGCACCCATAAAATTAAACGCCACTTGGGTTGTTCATGAATATCCTCTAAAAGCTCAGGTGGATTTAACAATTCTCCTTTATTAATAGGTTGCCCCTGTAACCACTGTGGGTGAGTATAAAATAAATAAGCTGCGGCTCCTGGAAAAATAAAAATTAATGCAAGAATTAGCAAGGTAATATAATTATTCTTTCGTATTTTACTCATTAGTCTTCTTTAAATTTAACCCAATAAAAATCAACCAAATAACCAATGCCATAGCAAACCACTGTAACGCATAAGCTTTATGCCGTGTAGGAGGCATAGAAATAATTGCCCAATCACGGATATAGCCATCCTCTGCCAATTTATTTAGACGAATGATAAATGGATAAACAGATTTATGCAAAAGTTGGCTAATTGCTGCAGGATCTATTTGCTCTATAACAGCTAAATTAGGTCTCTTTTCTTCTAAAGTCTGGCCTAGAACCCAATTTTTGGGAGAAGGATAATAAACTTGACCTAGTAATTGCAATGACTTATGTGGAAAAGTAATTGTTGGAAGCTTGTGTCTGTCTAAATCACCTTTAATCCAGCCTCGATCAATTAAAACAATTTTACCATCAGAAAGTAGCAGTGGTGTCAGTACATCGTAGCCAAATTGATGCTGATGATGCTGATTATCTAATAACAAAGTTTGATCAAGATATTGACCTTGGACAATAATTTGTTGGTATTGCTTAGGTTTAATATTAGTTTGCCATCGAATAGGCGCTTCTGCTGATAAATGCTTCTCCGCCATTAGCATTGTCTTTTTCTCTTCAGCACGTTTTAACTGCCATAACCCTAAATAAATAAAAAATGAACTTAAGAGAACAACACCTAAAGTCATTAGCCAATTAAAGGTGAAACGACGATGAAAACAAGTTAAACTGGCCATTCTTTTTCCTAAGCGAATAAATAGACTTCTTTCGAAACTCGCTGCAAGGAGTCAAGTTGCAGGTTGCGCCAGCGCGCAGAACCGCAGTGTACATCGAGTACATGAGGATTCGAGCACTGCCGCGGCCGGCAAATTGGCCCTTGCAGTAGAGTTTCCAAAGAAATCTAATGTTAAAACCATCTAAATAAGTAATTCTCGACATCTTATTAGATAATTAACAAATAAAGCGTTGTAATAAATCGGGGAGTATAACAAATGTTCACCAAAATTTTTATTATTAGTATCATGTTTATCATTTTAGCTGCATTAGGTAGCAGTTTGATTTTCTTAGTACGCGATGAAGGAAAAACAAAGCGAACTGTTAAAGCTTTAACGTGGCGTATTGGCTTATCTCTTGCTTTATTTATTTTTCTATTTTTAGCATTCAGTTTTGGTTGGATACAACCTCACACGATCTAATTTTACTGAAATTAATCAAAACTTGATCTAAATTGTTGAAGATTAACTATGATTAAAGAAATATAATAATTTAATTTTGTCTTAAATCTTCAACATCTATGTTTACAGGAGGCCATTTTATTAAATTTAAGCAAGATGAATTTTTCCTTGCACTCTATTCAATTTTATGCTTATAAATAAGTTTCAAAGGAAAAAAATACAACAAGGAGTTGTCATGGGAACTAAAGAAGAAGATCTTGTTGGTGGAACAGAGCTCTCTGAAAGACCACTGTCTGAGGTAGTTATCCGTGAATCGTATATAAATGAGCAAGATAATCTGCAAAAAATAGCTTTAACACAAGAACATCTTGCGCAAATAAAAAAGAACCTTTCTGAAATTATTGACATTCTGTCAAGAAATAAAAGCTTAGTTACTAAGGCAGCAGACTACTGGGGAGGATTATCACTCTGGCAAAAATTAGTTGGCGGAGCAGTATTAACTGTACCTACCCTTGCTGCAGGTATTGCAGCTCAATTAGGGGCATTATTGGCCTTAAGTGGTGCAACAGTAGCTGTTTATACAACTGGAAGTATTATTCTTGATGATCACCACAGTTACAATAAAAATATAACTGAGGAATTAAAAAAAGGAATTTTTAGTTTAGCTGACATATTAGCCATCACTATTTCAGCATTAGATAAAATTCGCTTAGAACTTTCCCAAGAACTTAAAAAATTTAAAGAGCAAAATGAGAAACTAGCTGATAATGTTGCTCTACTTAATGACAGATTAGAAACCTTAAGTAATCAAGTAGAGGTTTTTGTCGCCACTGAAAAATTATTACGCGAAACCCAAGAAAAATTAGAGCAAGAAGCAGAGCGACTTAGACAAACAGCCTTAGAAAGTAAAGAGTTGCTAAAGAAAAATGAGATTGAATTATTACAAGTTAGGAAAGATTACGAGAAAAGTCGAGAGCAGCTTAATGAAAAAGTAGCCGAACTTGCTTACGTTAGAATGTCTATGGAATCAGAAGTGAAAAAAGCTAAAGATGTAGCTATAACTCTACAAAGTACCGTTAAAACTCTATCAGGCGCAGTAATTGAAGATAATAATCAACGCGAAGTTTTTCAAAAGAAAATTGCAACCATAATCGACAATAGCGAGCAAAATGCTCTTCTTATTAATAATAAAGTACAAGAACTAGAAAAAGAATTGCGTGAAGTAAAAGAGCAGTTGGAACAGAGTAATAATCGCTATCGCGAGTTGTTAGATAGACAAGAAAGTCAAGTGGAACGCTTAGAAAGAATGGGCGTTACAGAGTATAAGCTTAAACAAGTCCAAGAAGAGCTCGATAAACTTAATGAAAAACGTGCCTCATATAACGAAACAGAGCCTTTACCTCTAATTCCTGGCCCTTCAGTTAAAATCGATGATACCTTCACTGAAAAAGGAGAAACAGGCATTCTTAAACACGGTATTTATGCCAAGCCAACAAAAATTAAATTGACTACCTCAGAGATAAACCCTGAGAGCCCTTATGTGCCGTAATATAGCCGCTATAACGCGGCTATTTCATTAAATTTAAGGCGTAGCCACCGTTGGCGTACCCCCACCTAATAATCCCATAACTAAGAAAATTAGGAATATAACGATAAATATAAAGAAGAGTATCTTAGCGATACCTGACGCTGCTGAGGCAGCTCCTCTAAAGCCAAAAGCGCCTGCAATAATGGCAATTATTAAAAATAGTAGTGCCCATCCTAGTAAAGACATATGTAACTCCTTGTGTTAAAGGAAAAGTTATACGAATCCTCCGTACATCTTGTGTGATTCATTTTTTATATTAGCTGTGTTATCCCCTATTTGTAAAATATAAATTACGATAATTTTTCTACTTGCTAGTTAAAGGAAGTTATGGTTAGAGTGGGTCTAATAAATTGTCTTTAAAAGAGATTAAAGAAATATAATTCTTGTAAACTTGTTGCAAGCTAAGTATTAAGCTATAAGCGCAAATCTTTAAGTGATAATAAAGTAAATGACAATTTAGTATCACCTTGCTAAGGTAGTGTTGCTGGAGAACTTTGTAAAAAGTCTAATAACTTTGGAGTTAGTTATGCTTATTTTTTTAAAGCGTTTTATTGGGCTACTATTTATTTTTACTACCCTTTCAGTATCTGCTGCCGAAAAATGGATTCTTGATAATCAACATACGTATGTTCAATGGTCTATTAAACATTTAGGATTTTCTTATCAAACAGGTAAATGGTTTGCTAATGGTGAAATTATGCTCGATCCTAAAAATCCACAAAATAGTAAAGTGACTGCTAGTATTCATCTTGATAATGTTATTACAGGTATTCCTGAGCTTGATAAGCACTTACGGGAAAAACTGTTCTTTGACACAGCACGATATCCGGTAGCTACCTTTTCAAGTAAGCAAATTGATATTATTGGTAAAAATATAGCTAAAGTACATGGCATATTAACACTACATGGCATCACTAAACCAGTTACATTAGAGGTTGTTTTAAATAAAATTGGTAAACATCCCATGAAAGAAAGAATGACTGCAGGATTTTCAGCCACAACGACAATTAAACGCTCTGATTTTGGTATGACTAATTTACAAGATGCCCTAGGAGATGACGTAAAGATAGAAATTGGCGCTGAAGCATATCAAGATAATCAAGCTAATTATAAGGGATAATCATGCATATAAAAAATACTAGTTCTCGTTATGGCCTAATTGCTGTTATCTTGCATTGGCTTTTAGCTATTATTGTTATTACTATGCTTTGTGTCGGATTATACATGACTTCCTTAAACACAAGCCCTGAAAAATTAAGATTATATGGTCTACATAAGACATTTGGTATCGTCGTTTTAACGTTAGTTACCCTTAGAGTTCTATGGCGATTTGTAAACATCACGCCACAATTAACAATACCCCGCTGGGAGAGGAACGCTGCTTTAACTGTACATTGGCTACTTTATATTCTGATGTTCGCAATGCCTCTTACGGGTTGGCTTATGTCATCTGCAGCAGGCTTTCCTGTTTCCTTTTTTGGTTTATTTACGCTTCCAAACTTAATTGCACCTAATGATTACTGGCGTGACTTTTTTGCCGAAACCCATGAAATTCTATCTAACATTTTAATTGCACTTATTGTTTTGCATTTGTTTGCTGCTCTAAAACATCATTTTTATGATAAAGATGATACAATACGGAGAATGCTGCCATGAATTGGCTATTAAAATTGTTAAGAAGTATTAGCTTAATTAGCTTAGCTTTTTTCTCTCTCCTGCTTTTTGCTGATGATTTACCTAAATGGGAAATTTTGCCTGATCAAAGCAGCATAACTTTTACCGCGATTCAAAATAATGCGCCTGTATCTGGCCAATTTAAGCGATTTGATGGTGAGATAATAGCTGATGCTGAACAATATGCATCTAGTCGAATTAATATAAATATCGATATAGCTTCCTTAAGTGCTTCTTATCGCGACTTAATTACAATGCTGCTATCAGCTGATTGGCTTGATGTTAAAAAATTTCCTATAGCAAATTTTAAAGCGACTCATTTTAATAAAATTAATAAAAATACTTATACAGCAGATGGATTACTAACTATTCGGAATAGAACGCTACCTACAACTCTAACCTTTACAGCAGATAAAAATAATAGGGATTACACTGTTGTTGAAGGAAATACCACTATTAAGCGAACTCTATTTGGAATCGGACAAGGTGATTGGTCTGATGTAAGCACTGTTAAGGATGAAGTTCAGATAAATTTTAGGGTAGTTGCTCAAAAAACAACATAATGTAGTTTAATTTACTAATATGGTGTCCCCATAAATGCAGAAACCACCCTTAAGGTGGTCTCTTTAAGATCAAATCAAAGACATAAAAGCCTTTAACTGATCTACACTTTAATTATAGTAAAGCACGTGATTTTGTCAAATTTTTGTACTATAAATTCTATTATATTTCTTTAAATGTTCTAGAAATAGCCAGGAGGCTGTAATGAAGCATAAAGTACATAAAAAAAATGTAGAGGAAATCAGCGTTACAGACTTTAATCTCATTTTAAATCCTCTTCTAAATAAAGGCTCTGCGTTTACTAATGAAGAACGTGAAGAATTTAACTTATTTGGTTTACTTCCTCCTGAGGTAAGTACTATCGAACAGCAACGGGCACGTTCTTATGAAGCTTTTCGTAATAGAAAAACAGAACTTGAAAAATATATCTATTTACGCGATTTACAAGATTCCAATGAAAACCTTTATTACAGTTTACTTATTGAACATATTACAGAAATTATGCCTATCGTTTATACGCCAGTTGTAGGCGAAGCCTGTCAATCTTTTAGTCATATTTATCGTCGCCCCCGAGGAATTTTCATTGCGTACCCCTATAAGGAACGTATTGATCAGATTTTAGCAAATCCTCGTTTTGATTGTGTTAAAGCTATTGTTGTTTCAGATGGCGAACGTATCTTAGGATTGGGAGATCAGGGTGCAGGTGGAATGGGCATTCCCATTGGTAAGCTTGCTCTCTACTGCGCTTGCTCTGGGATTCACCCAAGAGCAACTTTACCTGTGTTACTTGATACTGGTACAAACAACCCCGAGCTCATTAATGATCCCTTATATATTGGTTGGCGACATGAGCGCATCCGCGGTCAAGAATATGATGATTTTATTGATGCATTTATCCGCGCTATAAAAAAGCGCTTTCCGCATATCTTATTGCAGTGGGAAGATTTTGCACTCCAAAACGCTACTCGTTTGTTAGACAAGTATCGAAATAAACTTTGTACCTTCAACGATGATGTACAAGGAACTGCTGCTATTGCAACAGGAACCCTTTTATCTGCTGTACAAGTTACTCGCATTCCATTGCGTGAACAGCGCATAGCTATTTTAGGAGCAGGCACTGCAGGTTGTGGCATAGCAGAATTGATTATCCATGCTATGATCGAAGACGGCTTATCTGAAAAAGAAGCGCGTAAGCGTATTTTTATGGTTGATAGAAATGGCTTATTATTAGATGAAATGAAGGATTTATTACCTTTTCAGCGAAAGCTAACACAAACAAAGGCAATGATCGCTAACTGGAAACTGGAAAATAAAAATGCTATTAGCCTTTTAGATGTTATTAAAAATTTACATCCGCATGCCTTAGTTGGTGTATCAGGTCAGCCAGGATTATTTACAGAAGAGATCGTTAAAGAAATGGCATCTCATGTTAAGCAACCTATTATTCTCCCTCTCTCTAACCCTGTTACCCATAGTGAAGCGACCCCCTCTGATGTAATGCTTTGGACGGAGAGCCGAGCAGTCATCGGAACAGGTAGTCCCTTTGGTAATATTGTTAAAAATGGCAAATTATTTCGAGTCGATCAGACTAACAATGTTTATATTTTTCCAGGCATGGGTTTAGGCTTAATATCTGTGCAAGCACACTATGTAACAGATAAAATGTTTATGGTAGCAGCAAAAGCACTTGCCAATTGTTCGCCAGCTCAAAAAGATCCTGAAGCAAATTTATTACCTCCCTTAACCCAAGTTAGAGAAGTTTCTTATCAAGTAGCTTTAGCAGTAGCTAAAGAAGCTGTAAGAGATAATTTAGCAAAACCCATGAGTGATGATGAGATTGAGGCACGCATAAAGAGTCATATCTGGGAACCAGTATACGTACCTTATAAAAGAAAAAATAGCTAATCTGCTTTTAGGCAACCTTTTTTAAGTAGTCAGCAAGTTCATGTTCAGGCAAATTCATTATATTTTTTTGAATAACTTGTTTAACTTTATTTTGAATTTTATTCGATAAATATTGATGAACGAGCCCATATAATTGTGCTGGCATAACCAGCTTCACTGCTTCATACTGATTATGATTATCAGCCTGTTCTAATTCTTGAGCGATTTCATGGGCAAAGCGGTCGATATTATATTCAATACTACTATTTTTTTCTTCAAAAGCGCCTCGACCTGAGCCGCCATCAATAAAGTAGCGCCCGGGTTTGTCAGCATCTAGATCCTGGTTTTTTAATTTATTTTCAGGATGGCTAATTTCTTTATAAAGACGAATATCGCTTTTTTTATCATAATAATAGATACGACATTGGTTTGTATTGGCAAGAATAATCCATTTCATAGTAAATTCCTCTTTATTAAGTTTGAAGAATACTTTTATATTAAACTTTTTAGATTACTTATATAATAGCTTATCATTGCCGGGATGACTTAAACCTTTAGTGGCGATATGTATAAGCTTCACCCCAGTTTTTTACGGATACTTCGCTAACCAATAACATGGTCATTTCTTCAGGCGGTAACGCTTTTGAAAAATGAAAGCCTTGTATTTGATCACAACCACCCTGACGCAAAACCATAAGCTGCTCAAACGTTTCTACACCTTCTGCAATGACAGTTAGATTTAAACGATGTGCCATGATAATAATGGCCTCAGCAATAGCTACACTATTTTTATCAAAGGTAATTTCATTAACAAAAGAACGATCAATTTTTAAAGTATCAATAGGAAAGTAACGCAAATAACTTAGGCTTGAATAACCTGTTCCAAAGTCATCTAGCGCAATATGAACCCCAAGTTGTTTGAATTCATTCATAATTTGAATTGCTTGCGCCACATCTTGCATAATTAAACTTTCAGTTAATTCTAACTCTATAAGATCTGGATTAAGTTTGATTTCTTCAAAAATAGCTTGTATCTTTTGAGCTAAATTTCTTTGCCGAAATTGGCGAGCTGAAAGGTTAATACCCAATCTTGCTAAAGAAATACCTTGTTCAGCCCAAATTTTACGCTGTTTAATAGCATTCCGTAATACCCAATCTCCAATTGGCAATATTAAACCTGTTTCCTCTGCAATATGGATAAATTGATCCGGTAAAATTAAGCCCTTAGAAGGATGGCGCCACCTTAATAATGCCTCAGCGCCAAATATTCGACCGGTATTAGAATCAACTCGAGGTTGATAATAAATCTCAAACTGGTTGTTTTTTAAAGCGTTCCTTAAATCGGCCTCCCAATACCAGCGAGCCGGATCTCGATTACAAGAGTTTGATGTATAAACACAATAGTTATTGCCACCTTGTTTTTTTGCGTGTTGTAGCGCTGCACTTGCATTCTTTAAAATTTCATCAGCATCTCTACCCCCTTTAGGATAAGTTGCAATGCCAATACTACACATAATATAAATTTCTTGCCTATTAATTAAATAGGGCTGGTTAAAAACGTCTAAAATACGCTGAGCAGTGCGTATAATATCTTCATTACCTTGTGGACTTTTTTTTAAAAGAATAGCAAATTCATCGCCTCCAATACGGGCAACTGTATCCATATCACGTACGACTGAAATTAAACGATTAGCTGTGATTTGCAAGACTTCATCACCACTGGAATTACCTAACGTATCATTAACTAATTTAAATCTATCAAGCCCTAGACAAAATATGACTATTTTAGTCTTATTCTTTGCAGCAATATTAATTGCTTCATTTAGACGCTCAGTAAATAACAGACGATTAGGTAAACGTGTCATATGATCATAGTGCGTTAAATACTCAATTCGTTTAGCATCTGCCTTTTGTTCGCTAATATCTTTTATATAGAGAAAACAGTAACCTTCACCATGATATTCAAAATAAGTTGCAGAAATTTCGACAGGTATTTTTCGCCCGTCTGAATGACAATGTACAGATTCACTACGCTTAGAACCTTGGGCCTTTAAATTATTCCATTGCAATACCCAATCAATTTCTCTACTATTAACATCAAACTCTCCAATCGACATGCCAATTAACTGCTCATGTGAATATCCTAAATGTCGGCAAGCAGATTTATTAGCATACTTAACTTTACCATCAGCACCAATTTGTATTATAGCGTCATCAGCATGATCAACCGCAAATTGCGTTAATTGTAAATTTGACTCTAGATGATGTCGGGCAGTAATATCTTCAATAGCAGGAATTAAATAGCTTACCTCCCCTGCGGAATTAAATAGAGGATGTAAGAAAAAATCGGTAATACGCATCTCGCCATCTTTATCTCGAATATAAATTTCAAAATGGATTGAGTCTCCCTTTGCAGCTAATTTAATAGCTTTATGCAGAAGCTTACGAGTAACAATAGAAGATGACCAGCAAGGGATATTAGGTAAAGGCTTATCTAACACTTCTTCGGCTTTCATACCAATTAAATTGAAAGCAAGCTTATTGACATAAGTAAAAATACCGTCTTTAGTTAATAAACCAATAAAGACAGTGTGGCTGCAATTATTAAGGACCTGTTTTGCCTGAAATTTTGTCTTACTATTTTTAAGCTTAAATTCATCAACACTTAATAAATCAATATATTTATTTTCTGTAGAAGTTACGGAGCTTGGTTTACTTACATTTTTCATAGTTTATACCTTAGATTAATTAAACTATGCATGGCCATTGTAAAATTATTTAAATATAAAATTTGCCTTAAAATAGTCTGTATTAACTTAAATTTAGTTCTGTGGATAAACGATAATTAAAGATAATTTATATAATTGAATAGCGTAAATTTTACACTTATTATTAATTCTAGCTTAATTTAACCTAAGTTCGCCGTAAAAGAAAAAATATATTCTAACGTCTATTCGCTATTTGGAAGCTAAAGACGTTGAACCTTTTATATAAATAGTGTTTGTTTAAGTTTTTGAATTTAAGAAAATTTGTTAGCCTTAATTACTATCAGGACTTACGAAAGCCTAAGGTCGAGGCAGAAAATGTTTGAATGAAGAAGTTTAGATAAACTAAATAAATAACCAAGTTAAAAATATTTTTTAACAAAGATTAGTTTTTCGTAAGTCCTAATTATTTTTTATTTTGGGCAACTAGGAATGTGACCACGGGCGGCAAACACGAAAGAATAATTATGCCATAAATAACAATCGGAAAATTTTCTTTGATAATTGGAATACTGCCAAAAAAATAGCCAAAAAATAATAAGCTTCCCACCCAAACTACTGCACTTAAGATATTATAATAAGAAAATTGTACTGAGCGCATATAACTTACGCCGGCAATAAAAGGAACAAAAGTGCGAACAATAGGTAAAAAACGAGCCAGAAAAATCGTTTTTCCACCATTTCGCTCATAGAATTGATGCGCCCGCTCAAGATGCTTTTTATTAAAAAGCCAAGAATCTTTTGTAGTAAAGACACGTGGCCCAATGAACCTTCCCGCTAAATAATTAACTTGGTTTCCTAAAATAGAAGCACTACTTAATAATAAGAAGAGAAAAAGTATATTAAGTGGACTAGCTGGATAAGCTGCAAAACTTCCCACGACAAATAGTAAAGAATCACCTGGCAAAAACGGAGTAATAATTAACCCCGTTTCACAAAAAATAACCACAAACAAAGCTAAATAAGTCCAAGCGCCATAGGCAGAAGTAAAATTTATTAAATACGTATCTATATGAAGAATAAAATCAATAAAACTCAGCATGTTATGGCTTTCCGTAGTTAACTATCAATAAATTTATAGCTGTATTAATATCGGTAATGGTCTGGCTTATAAGGCCCTCTAACATTTACACCAATATAGTCGGCTTGCTGCTGAGTTAATTGGGTTAACTTAACACCAATTCGTTTTAAATGTAAGTGAGCTACTTTCTCATCTAAATGCTTTGGCAAAGTATAGACTTCATGCGCATAATCATGCCCATTTTTATACAATTCAATTTGTGCTAAAACTTGATTGGTAAATGAAGTAGACATTACAAAACTTGGATGACCCGTTGCGCAACCTAAATTCACTAAGCGCCCTTCAGCAAGTATAATGATACGCTTACCATCGGGAAAAATAACATGATCGACCTGAGGTTTAATATTTTCCCAATGGTATTGCCGCAAACTTTGAATATCAATTTCAGAATCAAAATGGCCAATATTACATACTATCGCTTGATTACGCATCCGTAGCATGTGCTCATGGGTTACAACATGATAGTTCCCCGTAGCGGTAACAACAATGTCTACCTGCTCTGCAACATCATCTAAAGTCACAACCCGATAGCCTTCCATAGCTGCCTGTAGAGCACAGATAGGATCTATCTCGGCAATTAAAACTGTCGCGCCTTGGCCACGTAGTGCTTGCGCACAGCCTTTGCCAACATCGCCATAACCTAAAACAAGGGCTACTTTTCCAGCAACCATAACATCAGTAGCACGCTTTAAACCATCTAGCAGTGATTCCCTACAACCATAAAGATTATCAAACTTTGATTTGGTTACTGAATTATTTACATTAATAGCTGGGGTTTTTAATAAACCCTTTCTAGCCATATCATATAGTCTAGCGACACCTGTGGTTGTTTCTTCTGAAATACCGCGAATATTATCCAGTAATTCAGGATACTTATCATGAATTACAAAGGTTAGATCGCCCCCATCGTCCAATATCATATTGGGCTGCCAACCATTTTTAGCTAAGATTGTCTGCTCAATACACCACCAATATTCCCCTTCAGTTTCTCCTTTCCAGGCAAAAACAGGAATACCTGCTGCAGCAATGGCCGCAGCGGCATGATCTTGAGTAGAAAAAATATTACAAGAAGACCAACGTACCTCAGCACCTAAAGCAACTAATGTTTCGATTAACACTGCTGTTTGAATAGTCATATGTAAACAGCCCGCAATACGTGCACCTTTTAAGGGTTGCTCTGCTGCAAATTCTTCTCGTAATGCCATTAGCCCTGGCATTTCTGTTTCAGCAATCGCAATTTCTTTACGGCCCCATTCAGCGAGAGAAATATCTGCCACCTTAAAGTCATTAAAGGTTTTACTAGCAGCAACAGTGGTTGTATTCATAAATTATCCTTTATTAGATGCAGTATATAAACGTAATTAATTTTTAGGTTACTTCTAATTTAGCAGATAGTCTAAAATGGCGTTTCTATAAATTAATATATACCTTTACTAAATATTTATATTTTTATCCAAAATTATCTATTTAACTTAAAGTGACGGCTATAAAGCTTGTTTGAGTACATCTACTTTATCTAATCGCTCCCAAGGAAAATTAGCACGACCATAGTGGCCATAAGTTGCAGTTTGTCGATAAATAGGACGCAATAAATCATGTTCGTCAATGATACCTTGTGGCGTTAAGTCAAAGTGCTTATTAATTAGGTTAATAATATCTTGATTAGGTAATTTACCTGTTCCAAAGGTATTAATACTGATTGAAGTGGGTTCAGCCACGCCAATTGCATAGGATACTTGAATTTCACATTTTTCTGCAATCTCAGCTGCAACAATATTTTTTGCAACATGTCTTGCAGCATAAGCGGCAGAGCGATCTACCTTAGAGGGATCTTTACCTGAAAAGCAACCGCCCCCATGTCTGGCCATACCACCATAAGTATCTACGATAATTTTTCTACCGGTTAAACCACAATCACCTAAAGGCCCACCAATAACAAAACGGCCAGTTGGGTTAATAAAATAGCGTGTATTGTTTGTTAACCAATGACTTGGCAGCACGGTTTTAATAATTTCTTCATGAACCGCTTCTACTAAATCAGCATACTGAATATCAGGATCATGCTGAGTTGAGAAAACAATTGTATCTATTGCTACAGGTTTTCCCCCTTCATAATGTAATGTTAATTGGCATTTAGCATCAGGCCTAAGCCAAGGTAATTTTTGCGATTTTCGAAGATAGGCTTGCCTTTCCATTAAACGATGAGCATAAGCAATAGGCGCAGGCATGAATACATCAGTTTCTCGACTCGCATATCCAAACATTAAACCTTGATCACCTGCACCTAAAATTTTAGTCTCGGGATTATCTACTCCTTGTGAAATATCAGGCGATTGTTTGCCAATTGCTGATAAAACAGCACAAGAAGCCCAATCGAAACCCATTTCTGAGCTATTGTAGCCAATATCTTTTACTACGCTACGCGTAATTTCTTCAACATCAACCCAAGCAGAGGTGGTAATCTCCCCGCCTATCATAACCATGCCAGTTTTTACTAGAGTTTCACAAGCAACCCGAGCTCTAGGATCTTCTTTAAGAATAGAGTCTAAAATAGCATCAGAAATTTGATCAGCAATTTTATCAGGGTGACCTTCAGAAACAGATTCTGAAGTAAAGACATGAAATTCGTTCACTTTATTCCTCTTGACTTATTAGCATTGTGCATCATCGTTATAAATTGATCAAAAATAACTTCTATTTCATGTGGGCCTGGACTCGCTTCAGGATGGCCTTGAAATCCCAGAACAGGTTTCAATTTATGTTTAATACCTTGTAAAGTTTGATCAAATAAAGAACGGTGAGTGACTTCCCAGTTATTAGATAAGGTGGTTTCATCAATCGTAAAACTATGATTTTGACTGGTAATAAATACTCGTTTAGGTTCGCATGTTTCTACAACAGGATGATTAGCGCCATGATGCCCAAACTTCATCTTGACCGACTTTGCGTCACTTGCTAACGCTAAAATTTGAAACCCTAAACAAATACCAAAAATTGGAATTTCGGTTTGTAAAAATTTTTTAGTTGCTTCAATAGCATAGGTACAAGCCTCAGGATCGCCTGGGCCATTAGATAAAAAAATCCCGTCTGGATTTAGAGCTAAAACTTCTTCAGCACTTGTTTGAGCTGGTATAAGCGTGACATAACAGCCCTTATCATAAAGAATTCGTAGTATATTGTGTTTTACACCAAAATCATAAGCAACCACGTGATATTTTAATGGTTTTGAAGCCTCGCCCCACTCACTGCGGCCCTGATCCCAACGCTCAATTGTCTGCCGTGAAACTTCAGAAGCTAAATCTATACCATTTAATCCAGCAAACGACTCCGCTTTAGCTAAAGCTAATTCTGGTTTATCCACCTTTGTACTAATACAACAACCAAGTGCCCCCTTTTCACGAATAATCGTTGTTAATTGCCGCGTATCTACCCCCGAGATAGCAACAATATTATTTTTTTTAAGCCAGTCAGACAATGTTTGATTAGAGCGATAATTACTTGCCAAAGGTGAATAATTACGCATTACAAGTCCAGCTGCCCATATTCTTGATGCTTCCATATCCTCATCATTACACCCTGTATTACCAATATGTGCAGTTGTTAACATAACAATTTGTTTAGCATAGGAGGGATCGGTGAGCATTTCTTGATATCCTGTCATGGCGGTATTAAATACCAGCTCACCCACACAATCACCATTGGCACCAACTGAAATACCTTCTACTACCGTACCATCAGCAAGCGCTAAAATTGCGGGTTTATAAACCATGAGAAAAAACCTTATATCGAGACAATCAAAATTTAAATCACTAAGGATTGCATATTATACCGAATGATAGGTTATTAAGTATATACCTCTTACCTTTGAAGAGACTGGTTTTTTTACAACTTAATTTTTGTTTCTAGGCGGTTTTAAAAAACGCGCAATAGTGATTCTATTGCAAGTTTTTTAAAATCGGCTAGAGGCAGAAAGAAAAAGTAAAATCCAGTACCTTCAACGGTGAGAGGTATAATATTATAAACCTCTCCCTTTAAAGAGTAAAAGTTTATAATTTTAATGAATTTAAATTAGCAGAATTAATTATCTTTAAAGACTTAAAATTTCATATCCTCAAAAAATTTTTTTACACCGTCAAACCACGTACTTGACTTTGGTGAGTGAGTTTTCTTACTACTCTCTAAAGATTCCTGTAATTTAGCTAGTAATTCTTTTTGCTCTCGAGATAAATTGACAGGTGTTTCTACGGCAACTCTACACAATAAATCACCTGGTGCATGTCCCCTAACTGATTTCATACCCTTTCCACGCAGGCGAAATACCTTACCGGTTTGTGTTTCTGCAGGAATTTTTAAAGTTACACGACCTTCTAAAGTAGGCACTTCAATAGTACCGCCTAAGGCTGCTGTAGCAAAACTAATTGGAACCTCACAATGAAGATCATTTTCATGACGCTCAAAGATCCTATGGGGTTTAATATTTATTTGTACATATAAATCGCCCGGAGAACCGCCATGAATACCTGCCTCTCCTTCACCACTTAAGCGGACTCGATCGCCATTATCAACACCGGCAGGGATCTTTACTGTAAGTTTTTTGCTTTCCCGTACACGCCCTTGACCATGGCAATTAGTGCATGGTTCAGTAATTACCCTACCTTCACCATGACAACTTGGACATGTTTGTTGAATTGAGAAAAACCCTTGTTGAATACGTACTTGCCCTATACCATTACAGGTTTCACAATTTTTAGGAGAAGAGCCAGGCTTAGCGCCTGAGCCACTACAGGTTTGACAGGTTTTATGCCGCGGAACTGTAATTTCTATTTGTTTACCTACAGCTGCTTCTTCTAAAGTTAATTGCACATTAAATTGTAAATCAGCACCTCGATGAGCCCTGGATTGTCGAGAACGGCCGCCGGAGAAAATGTTTTCAAAAATATCCTCAAATACATCACCAAATCCACCAAAGCCAAAACCACCGGCACCTGCGCCTGAATTTACTCCAGCATGACCGTATTGATCATACATAGCCCTTTTTTGTGGGTCAGATAAAATAGCATAGGCATTTTGAATTTCTTTGAATTTCTCTTCAGCGTCTTGATTAGTGGGATTACGATCAGGATGAAACTTCATCGCTAATTTGCGATAGGCTTTTTTTATTTCATTATCATCAGCGTTCCGATTAACGCCAAGTACTTCATAATAATCCCGCTGGTCCATATTTTACACCAATTTAATGACTGCATTTATTTAAACAGTAAAAATACAAAGGAGTGTTGCACACTCCTCACCGATATTAATTTATTAAATCAAGCACTTTAAGCTTAAACCTAGATAAAAATGATCCCTTAGATGGAATTAATATCTTATTATCTTCTCCTACTAAAGGCCCATTTCATCTTTAAGCTAGCCACTTGTTAAGTAATTTTTACGCAACTAAATTATTTCTTATCATCCTGGACTTCTTCAAACTCAGCATCAACAACACCACTGTCATCTTTAGATGCTTGTTCAGTGTGTGCTGTTTGATCAGGTTGAGGCTCACTAGCTCCACCAGCTTGCCCTTCAGCTGATTTCTTAGCATAGATACGTTCAGCCATTTTTCCAGAGGCATCAGTTAAGACTTTCATCTTATCTTCTATTTTAGCTTTATCATCACCTTTAACGGCTTCTTTAAGTTCAGCAATGGCTGTTTCAATGCCTCGTTTCTCATCTTCAGATAATTCATTTGCTAAATCACCCAGTGATTTTTCACTGCTATGAATTAAGCTGTCAGCTTGGTTACGTAAGGCAGCTATTTCCTTAAATTTCTTATCTTCTTCAGCATGAGCTTGCGCATCTTTAACCATAGTATTAATTTCTTCTTCACTTAAGCCACTTGATGCTTTAATAACAATTGATTGCGCTTTACCAGTCGCTTTATCTTTAGCTGATACATTAAGAATACCGTTAGCGTCAATATCAAAAGTCACCTCAATTTGCGGAACACCACGTGGTGCTGGCGGAATATCAGTTAAATCAAAGCGGCCTAATGATTTATTAGCTGATGCTTGATCGCGCTCACCTTGTAACACATGAACAGTCACAGCTGTCTGACGATCCTCAGCGGTAGAGAATACTTGAGTTGCCTTAGTAGGAATAGTAGTATTTTTCTCAATAAGTTTAGTCATTACCCCACCAAGTGTCTCAATACCTAATGATAATGGCGTCACGTCTAATAAGAGAATATCTTTTACATCACCAGACAATACTGCCGCTTGAATAGCCGCGCCGACTGCTACAGCTTCATCAGGATTCACATCTTTACGTGGCTCTTTACCAAAGATTTCTTGTACTGTTTTTTGTACTAAAGGCATCCTTGTTTGACCACCTACTAAGATAACTTCATTAATTTGAGAAACATTAAGTCCTGCATCTTTTAATGCAGTTCTGCAAGGCTCAATAGTACGCTCTACTAATTTCTCTACTAAGGATTCAAGCTTAGCTCGAGTTAGCTTGATGTTCATGTGTTTTGGACCTGAAGCATCTGCTGTAATATAGGGTAAATTGACATCAGTTTGTTGTGATGATGATAATTCAATTTTAGCCTTTTCAGCTGCCTCTTTAAGGCGTTGTAGAGCAAGCGGATCAGTATGTAAATCAATACCTGTATCTTTTTTAAATTCAGCAGCTAGGTATTCAATTAGCGCTAAGTCAAAGTCTTCTCCACCTAAGAAAGTATCACCATTAGTAGCTAATACTTCGAATTGGTGTTCGCCATCTACTTCAGCAATTTCAATAATTGAAATATCAAATGTTCCACCACCTAAATCATAAACAGCAATTGTTGCATCGCCTCGTTTTTTATCCATTCCATAAGCAAGTGCTGCTGCCGTAGGCTCATTAATAATACGTTTAACTTCAAGACCAGCAATACGTCCAGCATCCTTCGTAGCTTGTCTTTGTGAATCATTAAAGTAAGCAGGTACCGTAATGACAGCTTCTTTAACCTCTTCGCCGAGGTAATCTTCTGCTGTTTTTTTCATCTTACGCAATACTTCAGCAGAAATTTGTGGAGGTGCTTTGTCTTGGCCTTTTACTCTAATCCAAGCATCGCCATTATCTGCCCTAATAATCTTGTAAGGTACCATCTTAATATCTTTTTGTACGATAGGATCGTCAAAACGCCGGCCAATTAGACGCTTAGCTGCAAAAATAGTGTTTTCAGGATTAGTTACGGCTTGGCGCTTCGCTGATTGTCCTACTAAAATCTCATCATTATCTGTAAAGGCAACAATAGAAGGTGTGGTGCGCAAACCTTCTGCATTCTCTATGACGCGCGGCTTATCCCCCTCCATTATTGCTACGCAAGAGTTGGTTGTTCCTAGGTCAATTCCAATAATTTTTGCCATATTTATTCTGCTCCAAGTAAGAAGTTTAAACTGCAATGATCCACATATGGGGTAAAATTTAACAATTTCAAGTCATCATTAATCTTTTCATTACGATTTATTTTTTGCCACAATAACGCGCGCTGGTCGAATTACTCTATCGCTTAATTTATAACCTTTTTGAAACACCGTTAATACACTATTCGGCGCTGCGTCAGGCGCTTCTTGAATAGACATCGCTTCATGTTCTTGTGGGTTAAACACTTCCCCAAGGGGATCAATTGGTGTTACTTCATATTTATTCAATACGTCTAAGAAAAGCTTTAGAGTAAGCTGTAAGCCTTCCAGCATGCCCTTCTGCTTTTCTTTTTCAGCTACTTGCAATGCTTGTTCAAGGCTATCTAATACAGGAAGTAGCGATGTAATAAATTTTTCTAATCCATAACGATGTGCATTAGCAACATCTCGCTCAGCTCGCCGCCTGTAATTCTCAAGCTCGGCCACAGCTCGAACGGCTTTTTCCCAGTTTTCATGTGCTTTCTGCTCTGCCAACGTCAGCTGCTCTTCTAAAGCAGTATAACTAGGATGGCCTAATGCACTATCCGCTTGAACTTCCTCTTTCTCTTCAGTGTCCTCCTCAGTTGACTCCTCATTCTCTAGCTCTTCATCTAGACGTTCATTATTTTCTTTAAATTTTTTCCAATCTTTCGTGGTATTGTCATTCATTAAAAACCTCCCCAATTACTTGACAGCTAAATTGGGGTAAGTGTAAAAAATTCAAGTCTTTAATAAAAGTTTTTTATATTAATTAGTGTATTTAGCACAAAATTATTAGATTCAAACATCTTTATAAAAAGTTATAACGCTCAAAATTAGCTTAAGGTTACTTTTTCTGCCCTTACTTGCAGCATATAATCATTTATCGCATACTTAGCCATCAGACTAGGCAAAAAGGTTTTTCTATGAGTGCATGGTCGCCAATTTCGTGGCAAAAATTTTCGTATAATCAGGCAGCTACTTATCCTGATCCAGCGCAAGTTGCACGTGTTGTTGAGCAGTTATCTGTCTTACCTCCCCTTGTAACAGGCGGTGAGATTAGAAATTTAAAAAAAGCACTTGCTTTGGCAGGTCGTGGTGAAGCTTTTATTTTACAGGGCGGCGACTGCGCTGAGTCATTTAATGATTGTCGTGCTGAAATTATTAGCAATAAATTAAAAATTATGCTACAGATGAGCCTAATTTTACTCTACGGTATGCGTAAGCCTATTATCCGAGTTGGCCGTATTGCAGGACAATATGCCAAGCCTCGATCTTCTGATTTTGAAACAATAAATGGCATTACATTACCAAGCTATCGTGGCGATCTGGTTAATTCTCAGCAATTTGATGCGCAATCTCGTATTCCCAACCCCAAGCTTATGTTACAAGGCTATAGTTGTGCTGCGATGACACTTAATTTCATTCGGGCACTAGTCAGTGGTGGGTTTGCTGACTTAAATCATCCACAACAATGGGATTTAAGTTTTGTAGAGCATTCACCTCAAGCCAATGAATACCATGAGATTGTAAAATCGATTGCTGACTCTTTAGAATTTTTAGAAGCAATTGATGGTATTCGTAGTAGCAGTATTAATAAAGTAGATTTTTATACTTCTCATGAAGCCTTACATTTGCATTATGAGCAAGCCTTAACAAGACGACTTGAAGATGGCTGGTATAATTTATCTACTCATTTTCCTTGGATAGGCATGCGCACGGCACAACTAGATAGTGCCCATCTTGAATTTTTACGAGGTGTGGAAAATCCCATTGGAATTAAAGTAGGTCCTGCTGCTACAGGCGATTGGCTTAACGAAGTTTTAAAAATTGTAAATCCAAAACACGAAGAAGGACGGGTTGTTCTTATTACTCGTCTAGGTGCCAAAGACATTAATAGACTCTTGCCACCACTTATTGAAGAAGTGAAAAGCACAAAAATTCCAGTAACTTGGTCTTGTGATCCTATGCATGGAAATACAGAAACAACGCCTGAGGGCATTAAGACCCGTCATTTTGATAAAATACTGTTTGAGCTACAGCAAGCATTAAATATTCATCATGAAATGTCGAGCTATTTAGGCGGCGTACATTTTGAACTTACAGGTGAGAATGTTACTGAATGTATAGGCGGTGCACGAGGTTTAAATAAGGATGATCTAAAACAAGCTTATCATAGCTTAGTTGATCCTAGACTCAATTATGAACAATCTTTAGAAATGGCTATCCAACTTAGCCGAGAATTTAAACAGTAATATTAAGTTCAACCTAAAAGAATAAAACCTCTTTTAGGTTGTTAAACATACGTGCTCCTAAAATGCTTAAGCATTTTACGTACCTCAGATTAAAATAGCTTAGGTTGCCAAAAATAAATCCCTTCTTAATGTTAAACTTGACTTAATTAGTTATTCCAATTTACTGTGATAAACGTTTAGGTTTGAAAAACATCAAACTAAATCATTACCATATCCTTAAATTAACCAATACTCTTTTTAAATTAAAACAAAGAAACAGTTAACTAAAAAGTTAGCACATTGATAAAAAAATTATTTTAAGCTAGATTACCAATCCTATTTAAAACTAATAAAGCTAGGTAAATCTTAATCAATTATAACCTCACCTAAAATTACTACAACTTCATTAAAAAGCGCTGGGTAAAGCATATGCTTATGCTTGGTTTAGCTCTAACGTAGTCAATTTGGAGAGTAGAATTTTAATACTGTTATATTAAGGACTTTTATTTAAGTTTTATAAAAAATGCTTGCAATAAGCTATATACTTATGGAGATATGTCATGCCTACGAATGCCCGTTATTTTCCTAATTTACCGCCTAACCAACCTAATGATACCTCGCTAACACTTATATTTGATTATCTAGGTAATATTAGTTTTCAATCTCTACATCTGCCGCCGAAGATCAACTATCCAGTTGCCCATAATAGAAACCAACTTATACCTCTTACCGACGTTACCAACGCATGTATTTTTTATAAAATAGCAAAAGACTTAGAAAATAAAGTTGATAAAGCCAACTTTACGCTGGATACGATTGAAAAGGCTTTAATAGCAAATATGAATCCTGCCATCGTTAATCAAGAAGAAGTCGCCTTAGAAATTTGGACAAGCTGGCAGAAATTTTTTAAACTTACAGAAGGCAGAAACCACCCTGAGCCTAATAAATCGCCTTTAATTACCAATTTTCCTGAAAAAATAAATCGTATCGTTTCCACATTATTAGCTGAACAACTTAAAAAATTTAACTTAGAGAAAGCCTCTAAAGCGAATAGTAAGCAATTAAGGGATTCAAAAGATTTAGTACAATTGAGCCTAACCCTAGAGTGTATAACTCGTAACATGGTTGGTATGCCATTTTATCTTAAATTAGATAAGAAAAATTTATTATTTAGATTGGCAAGGCAGCTTGATGGCTTCTTATTTGATGCAGATGATAAGTTGAAAAATTATTTTCTGCCTCTACAGGAAACTATTCAGAGAGAAATTATTAACCAAAATGGCCTTTGGATTAAATCATTAATTGACTTTTTTGCATATGAATTACGTTATGAAGATTCTGAAATTGAGACTAACTTTCCTGAATTTAAATTACCTGATAAGGAGGAACCTGAGTTTGACTCTCAACTCCTAAAAACGCCAATTGATTTTCGAACAGAATTATCTAAGGCCACCATTAGTTTATTAGAGGATGAATTTAGTCCGCTAAATGGCGGGGCAGTTGCTGAAATATTCGGTTATATAAAACCGACTATGCAGCTAGAGAAAGATCTTATAGATAGCTTCTTGAAGCGAGAAAATAAAGAAAGCTCCCAGCTGATGTCAGAAAATACATTACAAGAGGCCACTCATTTTGCTTTGCGAAAAGCTGCTTTAAACAATAACATCCAACTTGAGGCTTCTGTAATATTTAAATTTAAACCTACTTATGATTTTAACTATTTTAACTTAGTCCTTAACCACTTAACTGGCTCAATAGGGATCAAAAAAAATCAGATAGATATTTTTGGTTATATCTTAGCTCAGATGGCTCAAATCACCCAATTTCCCGCCAGTTGTAAAATTTATGAGGAAAAATTAGTTTTTTCTAAAAACTTAATCCCGCCCTCTAAAAAAATATTAATTGAACTAGATTTATCATTAGAAAATATTAATACCCTGGTAACCTATTTAAATACTACTTATGGCGCCGAAACAGCTTCCCTAGTAGAAGAATTTCATCCTCAAATTAGCCTTAATTTATCAACGCTGATAGAAAAAATACTACCTAATTGGTATCGAAATCTGGTAACGACATTACTCATTAAAGATAGAATCAAAGAAATCTATCCAGCGTCACACGTTCATCTATATACGCCTGCAGAACAACTCTTTAGGACTTTTCAAGAACAATGCGTTCTTTTAAAGAGAAAACCCTTTAATGCCTTCATGTTTGCGGAGATTTTGCTTAAAACTTTCCATATTAATGGAGAGTTAACGAATGCTGAGATTTTTCAAGATGAAAATCGTATAGATGCTATATTCGATGTTGATCTCTACTTAGAGGGCATATCTTTATCTGCAGCAACTAAGCTGGCAAGCCAAATTAATGCGATTTTTCCAAAGGCCTACACAACGATCCATCATGAGAAGTCTGATAACTTAAAGCAATATATTAGTTTCGATAAAAAATTATTTTTAGATCAGAAATTTAAAGCTTTTATGAACGGTAAAATAAAGCAATTTATTTTAGATGTTCCATATTTACCTGGTTCATCCGCAAGTACTTTATTTAATTCTTCACCTTTACAGAGGCAGGAAGAAATTTTCATTGATCCTAATAGTGTAAGTTGCTGTACTCTTATTTAATAATTAAAAACATAAACTATTTTTAGATAGATTTAATAAAGGAACACAAGAGGATAACTCTTGTGTCCTTTTAGACCTTATAAACAATGTTGATTTGGGTTTGTTGTACAGTCATTAGAGTAATAATACTTTAAATTTGATACGAATAAAGTAGGCTCATCATCCATTAAGAAAATGGTTTCCGGCTGAACCTCCATATAATTAGCATCGATTAAAATACGGTGGTAAAATTTACCAGCATGAGGGAATAGCCAATTATCAAAAAAAGGAAGTAACTGCTCTGGATCATTGGAATAGAAACGTGCCTGAATATCACTTATAAGCTCACGGCGCATTTCATAATTACTGTTGAAGTAAAAGCTACTATGATCTTGCCTAGATAAAATTAATGGACCCTTGGGGTATTTTTTCGTTCCAACATTAATTGTTAAGGCAGCAACGACGCCCCTTGCATTTTCAACATAGAACTTTGTACCTAGTAAATCATGGCCGTTAAATTGATTTAAATATTTTTGTAGATAATCAATTGCTTCATTACTTAAGGGATCAAAGTAGCTGTGAATAGAAAAATTCATTGCATAATGATTTTCAGGATTGAAACCACAAAAGATATAAGTATTGTAATAAAATTTATCAGGATTAATTTTTTGAATAAAAATTTTATCAATCTCTTTGTTTACTTCCTCACATGTTATTTTAAATTCTTCTACTTTACCCCCAACACGTACAATCTGAGTGGGGTAATCTTTCCTGGCTAAAAGTAAATTTGGCAGCCTTGTGTTTGACTCACTTGAATAATGATTAATGATGGTATTTTTTGGCACTAAAGGCGTTGAAGATATTACATTTTCAGGGTTACCTTTAGTGTTGGCGAAAGCTAAGATTGGACTTAAAATAAATGGCGCAATATAATTGTTGACTCGCATAATAAACTCCTGTTTATTTTAAAGTTAACATCCTTGCAATTATTACTGTGCCACTGTAAAAAAAAATAATCAATTAGGTTAGTATAAATTTAATTACCTTAACTACTTTTTAACCTTCGTTAGGCTGCCGTATAAAGTTACTTTCTGCAAAATTTATAAGGCGCATGATCTAGAATTTAAGTATTAAAAATACTATCACTTACCTATAAATTGTTAGATAATTCAAATCTATCAAATTCTGATCTTTCTAGATTAACGCCGGGTTTTTTATAATTAAAAAATCGGGTTTCATCCCTCAATCTATTATTCATTTTTGACACTAAAATTTCTCTATTAAATAAACTATCTAACATCTGCAAAACTTCGTTCCAAAAAAATAAATTAGTATCCTTTAAATATAAAAATTTATAAGCTAAATCTAATAAATTCCTTGCTTGAGTTAAATGATCCTGTTCTGACAAACGGACTAACAGCGATTCTTTATAAAATATATTTAGAAAATTAGAATAAATTTGGCTATCATCTTTACCCTTATTTAATTCCAAATGTTCAGTATAAAATTTTTTTAAAATTAATAAATCTTTTATAACTTCTGGCATAAAATTTACCATTTTACCTTTGGATAAAATAGCCATAAAAACAGGGTCTGTTAGCAATTCATCAGAAAATATTTTAAGTAGCTTTTCAATATATTTTTCATTTGTTATTTCTTGATTATTTAATTCGGTCCTTCCGACAAATAAATCTATTGTATCTTGGTTTCCAAAGGTAAAATTATCTTCAGTATTAGCTAAATTATTAAAGCTTATACTCCGATATAAGAAAGAGCTTTCTTCAATTAAGTTTTTCAACACACATAAGTTATTTAAACGCTTAAATAAAACTTCTGAAAAATCCTTTGCAAAAGGCTGATACGTTTTGCTTTCATTAAAAATAACTGCTGTAAATGAAGGAAAACCTAAATACTCAGCTAATGCTTTTTGAATAGGAAAAGTTAATAAATCAGACGGTACTTCTTTTAATGTTTTTAAAACTATATCGTATAACAAATCAGGATTAATTTTAGTTCTTAAAGCGAGAGCTCTTTTAGCTATAGCAGGAAATAAGCCATTGATTCTTTTATAATTAAAAATATAACCTTTAGTAAGTAATTTATATTTAGACCATCCCTGATATTCAAAAGGATTAAGAATATCTTCATAATAATTAAAATAGCGAAATGCTGCTCCCCAATCAATGCGAGAAAATTGAGTTACTTTTTTTTCATTAGCTGGTAACAAACGATTCAAGCAGACAATATTTCCACTATGCACGCTGTAATCACCAAAGAGCAGAGAAAACATCAACGCAATAGATAACCCATAGTAAGATTTAAATTCTGCAGTTAATAATGCATATTGATTAGATCCATTTAGCATCTCTATAAGAGGATTTCGATCAGAATTATCTTTAAATCCTGTACCAATTATTTTATAAAGTTCAGTAAATTCTACCTTAGGTTGAATTAACCCATAAGACCCATCTTCAAACTTAATCCAATCTGCATTAATTAAGGAATCAAAATATTGTGGATCAATTAATTTTCGCTGTTTAAATTCTTTTAATAATAAGCCCGCTAATAATTCAGTAAATAATTCTTTAAGATCAGCTGGCTTTTTAACAAAGTAAATTTTGCCTTCTTGATCTTTATAAAAACCTTTTATTTGATTTTTACCACCAAGAGTACCTGCAATTTTAATTAATTCTTTACCTCTATACCTTAACATCAAATACTCCCTGGTAATAAAAAATATGACTAATTTTTTTATTTTTAATTAAGCCGAATCATCTTTTGTGTTAAAAGATCTACTTTTAAATTAATTAAATTGAGCTATTTCCTTTAACATTAAATTAAATTTAAACTACAGCTGTAATGAATTAATCAAACTGGTATTATATTAAAAAATCTGTTATTTACTTATAAAATTTTATAAGATAATAACCAAATTACTGCTAATGCGCAGTAATTTATAATTCTAATTTTTGCTTAAATAGAGGAAGTAAGAAAAGGTTCTAGATAATGAGGAATTCTTTTATCTAACCAGTAGATAGGCCGCCCCAGAATATTACCGCTAATAAAACCAACATGCCCACCTTTCATACTTAACTCTAGCGTTACACAATCGGGTAGTTGCTCAGGAAGCGGGATTACCTCAGGCGTCATAAAGGGATCATCTTTAGCATGAATGATTAACGTTGGTGTAGCTATTTCTGGCAGATAATTAAGCGAACTAGCCTGTCGATAGTAAGTATGCACACTCGTAAAGCCGTGCAAAGGTGCTGTTACATTTTCGTCAAATGTCCAAAAACACTTCCATTTTTCAATATCTTTGTAAACTTGTGGCAAATCTGAATTTATACTACTTCGTTTGTTAATAAAGATTTGTTGCAAAGAATTTAAAATTTTATTTTGATAAATTCGAGCGAAACCTTGATTAATTCGATCAGCAACAATTCGGAGTTGAAAAGGGACAGACACTGCAACAGCTGTGGTTAATAGCTGTTGTTTGCCACTTTCGCCTAGCCACTTAAGCAAGACATTACCGCCTAATGAAATACCTATTGCTGCTTTAAGAGTATGTGGCTCTAATTGCGCAAGATAATTAACAATGAAATTAAAGTCAACTGTATCGCCAGAATGATAAGCTCGAGGTAAACGATTAGGATGACCGCTTGCGCCACGAAAATGCATTAAAACGGCACGCCAGCCCTGCTTATTTATAGCATGCATTAAACCACCTGCATAAGGAGATTTAACACTACCGCCTAAGCCATGTAATAAAATGACTAAAGGTGAATTAGATGATAAACCATTGATAGCCCAGGCTAAATCAACAAAATCGCCATCCATTAATTCTACCCGCTCTATTTTATCAATAGGCGCTTTAATCTTACGCATTAAAGTCGGGTATACTGTTTGTGCATGTGGAGATAGCAACCACCATGCAGGTTTAAAGGTACTTACAGTTATCATAAATTATTATGGTATGTTGGACTAAATTCCTCTACTGCCTCAATCATTACAGCTACTTTTTCTGGCAAAATATCAGGTGTAATACCATGCCCCAAATTAAATACATGCCCACTCCCATAACCATACGAATCTAACACCTTTTTTACATGCTCACGAATAATCCTATCGCTTTTAAGTAAGAGCGCAGGCTCTAAATTACCTTGCAAAGCGACTTCTTCACCGACTAGTGCTCTTGCATATCCTAGCTCACAAGTCCAATCTAAACTTAAAGCATCACAACCCGTTGCAGCCATTTCTTTTAGCCACTTTCCTCCACCCTTTGTAAATAGAATGACTGGAATATCAGGGTGAATTTGCTTAAAAGCATGCACGATTTGCTGCATATATTGTAAAGAAAACTGTTGATACTGTTTGGTTGTTAATAAACCTCCCCATGTATCAAAAATCATAACAGCATTGACACCTGCTAAAACTTGTTCAAGTAAATAATTCTTTACCGCTTGAGCTAATTGCATTAATAAGATATGGGCCACTTCTGGCTGGGTGTCAAGCAAAGTCATCATATGATTAAAATTACGGCTGCTTTTCCCTTCGACCATATAACAAGCCAGTGTCCAGGGGCTACCAGAAAACCCAATTAAAGGTAGATCTTTAGGCATCTCTCGGCGGATTAATTTGATAGCGTCAAACACATAAGCTAAATCATTTCCTATATTAGGAGGGTTGACTGCCTCAATAGCCTTTGCTGATTGAAGTGGTGTATGAAAGCAAGGCCCTTCTCCTTCTGCAAAATATAAACCAAGCCCCATAGCGTCAGGAATAGTTAAAATATCAGAAAAGACAATAGCAGCATCGAGGGGATAGCGACGTAGGGGCTGTAACGTAACTTCACAAGCTAGTTCAGGCGTCTTACATAAATTTAAAAAATCGCCTACTTTGGCACGGACTTGACGATATTCTGGTAAATAACGCCCTGCTTGTCGCATTAACCAAACTGGCGTACGTGGAATAGGCTTACGTTGTAAGGCCCGTATTAAAAGAGAATTAGCAACGTCACTCATAGAAATCCAAGATAAAAAGGGCATTCTACCATTTTTAGCTTAGATAAAAATGCTTAATTTAGTTAAAGATTCAATAGGAGAAATAAAGTTTTACTAAAATTAGATTAATTTATCTTAATTACGTTAACGTAATTGCATTTTCTTTGTTAATTCATTTAGCTCATTTAAGTGTGAACTAATAAATTCCAACCGGCGAGCTAATGAGCCACTTGGGTTGAATTTAGGACTCGCTCGAGATTGCTCTTCTAAATCAACAATTACTTGTTTAATTGAGGCGTCATCTTCTTTAATACGTGAAATAGCTTTTTTAACTAGAAGGTGATGATGTCTATTCCAATGACCTGTCATAAATAAACTGAAGGTGGGCAAGATAGTATTTAATTTAGAATAATCATTAAGTACCGCTAGCGCATTGTCTTTAACACTTTTATTTTTATTCCACAAATGTTTATATCGCGCGTTTACTACTTTCTTAATACCGATGTCAGCAAGAAATTTTTGCTGTTCTGAAGTAAAAATAGTTGATGGTTTAGTAATATAATGGTTAAGCGCTTGATAAGCTTCCACCAAATAATTAGGCTTTTGCTTTTTTAAGAACTTATCAATTGACTTATCTTGTAAATTATTAATCTTTACTGCTGCAACAATTAACTGCAAAAATAATTTTGCTTTGCTGGCACTAGCTAAGGACTTCTCTACATTGATTATAGAACGTGAAAAGGGACAAAGGACCTGATTATCGTTAAGTGCTTCCCCTGTACTAGAAAGTAATTTTTTTCTGCTTTCATCTATTATTGTTATTTGACTCACAATTAGCTCTTCTAAGAAGGTACTAATTGACTGATGTTCAACTTCAGTACTATGCTCTAGCTCTTCTTGCTGATTTACCCTTAACTGATAAAGACGAGTAAGATAGGGAACCATAAAAACCATGTTTTTAGGCAAATCGTTAGAAGCAAGAGCAATATTTGCGTTTGCAGGCATATTTACTAAAATAAGAATTACCGTATCGATTACCTCACATGACTTCATAATGTGATTAATATCGAATCCTTTTCCCACCATTTGTTGCAATATCTCTTCATAAATACCTTCTTCTTCATTACGAGTCCTATATTGATTCAGCGCTAATTTTATAAATGACTTATCGCGCTCGCCTTCTTTAATAATTTGTCGACATTTGTTTAATTGTTCTTGTAAGCCTAATAGTGATCGTTTAGAAAATAGTCTAATAAAATTATTATTCTCATAATGAATGAACACAGAATCACTATGAATTTTAAAATCAATAGGGTCATAAAGTTGAGAAATTTTACTATCTACAGCTAAGTTTTGTTGAATCCCTTTTAAATTACTATAATTAAACATAACCGAATTTTCTCTTATTATCTTTTAGTCGAATTTAATTAATTTATTAATTAAAAATCCATTTATACATCAATTTATCGTTTATATTATACATATGCTAATTTAGCTAAGTTGGCAAATTAATTTTTATTATTAACTCTGAGTTAATACAATTATTAATTGAACGCAAGTTCAACCTATGATTCTTTATCCTTTTATACTAAATTAATATTAATTTAATTTTTATAGAAGCCCATTTCTCATTGCTCTTGAGAGCATGAGTTGCTATTCTAATTTTCTTTAAACGGATATTTAAGATGGATAGACTTGAAATCACAGGTCTCACTATTGCCACTAAAATTGGAGTACATACTTGGGAAAAACGTATTGTACAGCGTCTAGTATTAAATATTTCTATTCCTACTGATTTTACCCATTGTAATGATGATATTAATAAAACAGTTGATTATTCTAAATTGACAGACTTAGTGACAACTTTTGTTGAATCGAATTCATTTAATTTAATTGAGACTGTGGCAGATAACGTTGCCCAATTAATTAAGAAAGAATTTAATCTAGGCGAAGTCACAGTAAGTGTTAGCAAACCTCATGCTATTAAGAATGCTACTGATATTAAAGTATGTGTAACGCGTTAAGCTCTCTTATAAGGAAAAACTAGAATTTGCAGGTACAGATAGTTCCTGTGTTATAGATGTATTAGGAATGATAGCCTTTTCTTTTCTTTGATAATGTAAATTGGACTCTTTAGAGATCTCATAATTTAAATTAGGCTTGTCCTTTAAATGAAAAATATTTTTAAATTTCTGGTAAGATCCCATTTCTACTTCTGCAGTATTACTAGACTGGGATTTTAAATGTTCTAAAGATTTTCTTTTAAAACGATAAGTATTTCCTAAAATCAATGCAGTTTGCAAAATCATTAATGCAACGCCTACTCCTGGATTTAAACTAAATCCTACAAAAACTAATAGCCCGCCTGCAACAAGAAGTGCCGCCGAATTATAACTTAAACTAAATGCAAGATTTTGTTTAATATTACTTACAGTTTGCTTTGCAATTGTAAATAAACTTACAACAGGCAGTAAAGATTGACCTTGAATAATTGCACCTGCTTGCTGTTGTGTTATTTCACTACTTGAATTAGATTTAATAGCTATTCCAAAGTCACTTTGTGCCAAGGCAAGTGCATCATTGTCTGCATCACCTAACATAGCCACTTTGAGTTTTTTAGCCTGTAATTTGCGGATAAAATCAATTTTTGCCTTTTCATGCGTTTTAGTAGCTAATCCTACATAATCAGCCGCAATATGATCGATAGGAATATTTAATGGTTTAACGTATCGAATAGCAGTATCTTTTTTTTCCCCGGTGCAAATGAAAACTGGTTTATTTAATTTTTGTAAAGCAGTAATTGCCTGTGCTGTTTCATCACGTAGTGGATCAGTTAATATAAAATAACCCAATAATCGGTTATCACGAGCAATATAGATAGGGGTTTCAGCGACATCTAAAATTATTTTTTCGCTTACGGAAGTAACATCTATACCGATATCATGCATCATATTTTCATTACCAATGGTAATTTTTGCCCCTTTAATATCTGCGCTAAGCCCTGAATGATTAGTAGAGTCTACTAAGACATCTTCCGGAGCTTCTAGGGCGTGGATTTGCTTTTCTTTAGCATAATCAACAATGGCCTTAGCCATAGGATGTTTAGATTTTTGCTCTACTGAAACGGCATAGGCAATCATCCTATGTTCCTCTATTTCAGGCAACAGACAGCACAAATTAGTAACTATAGGAGCACCCTTAGTTAAGGTACCACGTAGATCACAAACAATTACATCTACAGCTGCTGCATCTTGTAATTTTTTTGCACTTTTAAACTCAACCCCATGAGTTACTGCTTTTTGTAAACCAATTTTAACTGCAAAAGGAACAATTAGCCCAAGAGTACACGGACAAGCAGATACTAATACTGAGATGGCACATTGAATTGCAAGCGCAGGTGGAAAAAATAAACCTATAGTAATGCCAGATAGAATTGCAAATCCAATAACCGCTGGAATAAAATACTGCAAAAGCCGACTTGCTGTTTCTTCGATAGGCGCTTTTTCATACTGTGCTGTTTCTATAGCTTTATCAAAGCGCGCTAAGTAAGAATTATGTACATCTGCAGTGACTTGTAATTTTAGAGGCTTTGCATCTTCTGCTAAATACATGCCTGAATAAACAAGCTCGCTCTTTTTAAAATTACGGGGTAATGGCGAGCCCGTTCTAATAGTTTCATAAATTAAATTATTTTCAGTTAAACAAACACCGTCCAAGGGAATAAGCTCGCCTGGGTTAATAACGATGACGTCATCATCTTTAATATTTAATAAAGGACATAACTCCACATTTTCTTCATCAATCAATAGATTGACACGTCTAGGCAACCGTTGTTGAAAACGCTTATCTATTTCTAGTTTATGTTTAAGTGACTCTTCAATTGCAAGTCCAACATGCCGAAAACCAAAAATTAAAAGCCCTGCTTCAAACATCATAGGAAGCCATGGTACAAAAAAAGCAAGCGTTGAAACAACAATCACAGTTAATGTGCTAAGAGTAAACAACATATCCATTGTTAAGGTACGGGATTTCCATAATTTCATTAATGCATCTTTGTAAGACGGGAAACCTAAAACTAAAGTTAACAAAGAGCTTAGTGTACCAATAATAATCATAACTGGTATTGGTAAACCGCCTGTAAGCAATGACAAGATTAATAAACTAAGTCCAGAAACTGTGCCAATTAGACCTTGGAACCAATGAGAAGTGAAAAATTTGCGAATTTTATCTGATAATTTTTGCTTTTTCTTAATCTCTGTAACCTCAGGCTCGAAAATGAGATCCTCTACAGAGAGAGGTATACATCTAAAACCTATATTTTCAACTTCACTAGCAATTCTTTCACTATAATTAACTCTGTCTTCGGTTGTGTCTTGTTCGTTAACAAGGATTTTTAATCGCTTAGTCGTTAAATCAATATTGTACTCTTCTAACCAGGAATGCTCTTTCTTATATTGTTCAAGATTTATTTCTATAGAGCGAATGCAACTAACACAGGTTATAGTGGGAAGAGAAAATTCATAAGTCTTTGAGGCCATATATTAACTCAAACATCAACTTTACGGATCATTCCTTTCATACGTTCGCTCCTTGCTACTGCAAGCTGCGCTTTCTCAGCTTCAGCACGTGAAGGAAAAGGGCCAACTACTACCCGATACCAGTTCACATTATTTTTTAAAATAGGTGAGATTGTTACATCGAAACCACGTAATACTAAGGATGCTTTTAAATGCTCAGCATCCTGGCGTCTATTAAAGGCGGCAATTTGAATTAAAAATGCTTCTTTGGTATGACGAGCAGCTAATAGAGTTGCTTTATTATCAATTGTTATTGCAGCTTGACGAGCTTGCTGATTAGAAAGCTGAGCCGGAGAAGTTATTGGTGATCTTTGCCCTATTACAGCTTGCGGTTGAGTCTGTTGCACATTGCCTGCTCCCTGCAAGGCCGCTCCTTGCATAGCCGAATTTGGTAATAATTGTGGGAGGGATGATTGCTGGTTTTTGGCACTTGCCACAGTTATTCGATTAGCTGTTGAGCCAGGTGGGGTATTATCTTTAGCTAGCAAGGTATAAAATTCAAATTTTGGTTTAACAACCTGTTGCTTAGCTACCTTCTTTTTTTCCACAGGCACTTCTTTATTTTTTAAGACATGTTGATTAATCCAAGCTGATAAGCTAGTAAAATCAAAGACGGTTGCAGTCAAATAACCACACAAAAAAGAGGCCAATAAGGTTACCAATTGTTTTGGGACATTACGGCGTTGTCTTACAGGTCTCTTTTTAACATAATCCTTTGCCATCACATACTCTCAGGGGCTGAAACACCTAATAATTGTAATCCATTTCCTAACACCTGACGTACTGCACTAAGTAAACACATTCGGGCGTTACGTAATGACTCATCTTCACATAATAAAATTATTGCATTGTAATAGCTATGTAAACCATTAGCTAGTTCACGTAAATAATAAGCGAGTTGATGGGGCTCGCAAGTAGATGCAGCTAATGTAACTACTTCAGGATAACGGCTTAACAAGGTTAATAATGTTATCTCATAAGGCTCTGATAACCGCTTAATTGATTGTAATCCCTGCTCTATATTTAAGGTATATTTTCGCTCTTGCAATTGTCGTAAAACACTACATATCCGCGCATGGGCGTATTGAATATAATAGACTGGATTTTCATTGGATTTTGACTTTGCTAAATCCAGATCAAAATCCATATGTTGCTCGGGCTTTCGCATTACATAAAAAAAGCGAGCCGCATCATTACCAACTTCCTCACGCAATTCTCTTAAAGTGACAAAAGATCCACTGCGAGTCGACATTTGCATACGTTCGCCACCCCGATATAAAATTGCGAACTGAACTAACATAATATCGAGTGCCTGCTCATCATGACCTAATGCTGTAACAGCAGCGCGAATACGTGAAACATAACCATGATGATCAGCACCGAAAATATCAATGACTCTGGCAAATCCACGATTATATTTATCCCAGTGATAGGCCACGTCCGAAGCAAAGTAGGTTGTTTGCCCATTAGCTCGAATTAATACTCTATCTTTCTCATCACCAAAAGAAGTAGCTTTAAACCACAAGGCACCTTCTTTTTCATAAGTATATCCGGCCTTCGTTAAGGCATTAATACCTTTCTCAATTGCTTTACCTTCTAATAATGACCGTTCTGAAAACCAACAATCAAAATGAACACCAAATTCATCTAGATCATTTTTAATATCATTAAGGACAGAATCAAGGGCTTGTTTATGAAATAAATTGAAGCTTGTTGTACCTAGCAAGGCTTTCATTCTTAAAATAATAGCATCAATATAAATTTCCTTGTCGCCACCTTCTGGTTCATCAGGGGGTAAATTTCCACTAACTATTGACCAGGGATACACATACTGATGGCTATGTTTATTTAAGAAATCTTTTGCAATTGCTTGAACATAGTCACCACGATAAGCATTCGTTGGGAATATAATTTGTTCGCCTGTTAATTCAAGATAACGAAGCCATACACTAGCAGCTAAAATATCCATTTGCCGGCCAGCATCATTAACATAATATTCACAACTCACATTAAACCCTGCTGCCTTTAAAATATTAGCTAAAGTAGCACCAAAAGCGGCACCGCGGCCATGACCAACATGTAAGGGCCCGGTTGGATTAGCTGAAACAAATTCAAGAATAACTTTTTTATTTTCACCAAGATTAGAACAACCAAATTGCTCTTTTTCTGTTAATATTTTTGCGATTACTTCTAATAAAACATCATTACCTAGAAAAAAATTAATAAATCCTGGCCCAGCTATTTCTATACGCTCAACAGCAGGTTGTTCATCTAATGTACTTATGATTAACTCAGCTACTTGTCTTGGCAGTTTTTGGCAAGGCTTTGCCAACATGAGTGCTAAATTAGTGGCAAAATCACCATGATTAGCGTCCTTTGTTCGCTCAATCTTAATTTCAACATTCTGATCCTGAGGAATAATACCTTGGGCTTTAAGCTTATTTATTGCATCTGAAAGTAACTGTTCAACAATGTGCTTCATCAAATTTTTCGTTTATCAAAAGGCAACTATTATGCGCTTTTTCCTGTCAGAAGCAAGGCTTTTACAATACATCTTAGGTCGATCAAAAGAGATACTTATTTAACTAAAATGAAACTTTTTAAATCTGCTAATAGCTCGATTCTAACAGGTAAAAAGCTTCCTTACTCTACAACAGGTAGTTTCTCATAAGCTTTTCTAATATAACCATCTTGAGATAAAATAATAGCAATAGGCCTTGTTTTATCAAAATGAGCAAAAATAATCATCATCATTACTGTAATGGGTACTGCAAGAAACATACCTAATATACCCCATATTGCTCCCCAAAGAGCTAGTGAAAATAAGATAACTAAAGGGCTTAAATGCAATGACTTACCTAAGTACCTAGGTTCAATAATGTTACCAATAGTAAAATGGATAAAGGTAAAACCAAGGGAGATAATGAGAAACGGCAACCAATCATCAAATTGAATCATCGCTAATAAGGCTGGAAAAACTGTTGCAATAATAGCACCTATATTGGGAATAAAGTTTAGAAAAAAAATAAGAAGTGCCCAAAATTCAGCAAAGTCCAGTCCTACTATTTTCATTAATACCCAACTGATAAGCGCCATTATAACACTTAAAAACGTTTTAATTCCTAAATAGGTTTGTGTGTCATTAACAATATGGCTGATAATATTATCTACTAATTCACGATGTTCAGTTTGAGGGAATAAAGCATCTATTTTTTGCCTTAAAAAGTGTTGCTCAATAAATAAAAATACAACATATAAGGTGATAAGCACAGCTGATCCGGCAACTGTACTAAAAACAGAATAAACGTTAACAACTAGGTTTTGTACACTTACATCTTTTAAAAAACTATCAAAACGAGCTAGCATTTTAATATGGAAAAAGTTATCAATGCTTTTAAAAATATCCTTCAAATTTTCTTGATAGCGTGGTGAGACATCAATTACTTCCATAACATTATTAGAAATAATATTTACCAAAATTGTAAACAAGACTGTTACAATGAGAAGAGAAATTAGCATTCTTAGCCAAAGTGGCATATGGGCACCAAAAATAGGTATATGCTGCATAGATACATTAATTGTATTGAGTAGATGCCAAATAAAAATGGCAATAACAAGTGGAATAAGTAAACCTCGACCAATAACTAGTAAAAAACCAATTATACAAACTAGGATCATGCTTGCAGTAAAGGTGACAGTCCGGTTCATCCCTTCTCCTATTGTTTTAATTTCCAAAAGATTGCTTTTGAAAATTTGCTATAGTGGTATAGCGCCGCCCACTAAGCTTTAGAAGAGGCGCAAGTGAAGCGAGGCGAAGGAGTGTACAACTAAGTACATGACCGAGCCGAGTGAACTTGCAACGCAGTATAAAGCTTATTAGGTGACGCTATATTAAAAGCAACCACGTACCGCAGGATACATTAAGACATACGAAAAACCTGACCATTTAAGTGATATCGTAGAGTATTTTAAAAGCTTAATTCAACACTTACTTAATTTCCTGCTATTATTCTTTCTTTTAACTTAATTATCATACCGTGCTGTCTCAAACTTGTGAAATATTACCAGGCGTAGGGCCTGCCTTAGTTAACAAACTGAGCCGATGTGGTATTAAAACCGTCGGTGATCTCCTTTTTCACCTGCCTTATCGTTATCAAGATAGGACACGTATTACACCTATTCAAGATCTTCGTCCGAATGAGTACTGCGTTATTGTAGGACAAATTTGTAAAATTGAAATTAAATATGGCAAACGAATGATGCTTTATTGTTATGTGCAAGATAGAACAAGTGGCATTTTAAGACTTCGTTTTTTCCATTTTAATAAACAACAATTAAATACTCTTAAAACGAATACTTGGCTACGAGCCTTTGGTGAAGTACGTGATTTTGCTAATCAATTAGAAATGATTCATCCTGAATATCGAGTTTTAGAAAATGAACATGATGTCAGAGTTGATGAAACATTAACGCCTATTTACTCAACTACTGAGGGACTTACGCAAAGTAGACTGCGTCAACTTATTAAAATGACTTTATCTAACTACCAATCTCAGTTAGAACAATTAGAATGGATGACTGCAGACCAGTTGAAAAGCTATCATTTTCCCTCTTTAGCACAAGCCATCACTTTTCTTCACAGCCCGCCTCCGGATACAACAATGAATACACTTGAGGCAGGCACCCACCCAGCTCTCCAAAGAATGAGTTTTGATGAATTATTAGCTCAACGTTTAAGCATGCAATTTGCAAGACACTATCGTAATCAATTTTATGCGCCGCCTTTATTACTTAATGAATTGCTCTATAAACAATTTCTTGATCAATTACCCTTTGCACTAACAGAAGCTCAATCGCGAGTCAGTCATGAAATTAAAGAAGATTTAAGCAAAAACAAGCCCATGCTTAGGCTAATTCAGGGTGATGTTGGCTGCGGGAAAACAACTGTCGCAGCGATAGCGGCACTACAAGCCATATCGCAAGAATATCAAGTCGCTTTAATGGCTCCTACTGACTTATTAAGTGAACAACATGCAATTAATTTCCAAAAATGGTTTTCTCCTTTAGGGATTAATTGTGTGCGCTTAAGTGGCAAAATGAAAGCAAAAGAGAAACGAGAAACCTTAATACAGTTAACAACAAATAAGTGCCATATCGCCATAGGTACACATGCTTTATTTCAAGAAGGCGTTGAATTTCATAAATTAGGATTAATTATTATTGATGAACAACATCGGTTTGGTGTAGAACAACGTTTATTATTGCAGCAAAAGGGGCAACAAGAAAAATTTATGCCTCATCAATTATTAATGACAGCCACTCCTATACCACGAACATTAGCAATGACACAGTTTGCTCATCTAGATATCTCTATTATTGACGCCCTACCCCCTGGTCGTATCCCTGTTCATACAGCAGTTATCAACCAAGATAAACGCGAACTAATTATACAGCGCTTAAAAGCGGCTATTGCAAACGGTATGCAAGCCTACTGGGTTTGCACACTTATTGAAGAGTCCGAGAAACTACAATGTACTGCAGCCAGTTTAACGGCTAAAACATTACAAGAACAATTACCAACTGTACGCATCGGTTTAGTTCATGGAAAAATGAAGCCAGTTGAGAAAGAAGCTATTATGGCAGCTTTTAAAGAGGGCGAATTGGATTTACTTGTTGCTACTACAGTTATTGAAGTAGGCGTAGATGTACCGAATGCGAGTCTTATGATTATTGAGAATGCAGAGCGTTTAGGACTCTCTCAACTTCATCAATTACGCGGTCGGGTCGGTAGAGGAAATAGTCAATCTTACTGTCTGTTATTATATCAATCGCCTCTCTCAGAGTTTGGTGCAGAACGTCTGCAAATCATGCGTGCAACTTCAGACGGCTTTATAATTGCTGAAAAGGATTTACAATTACGGGGCGCAGGTGAATTTTTAGGCACTAAACAGACCGGCTATCGCCAATTTAAGATTGCAAATCTTCCTCGTGATAGTGCTTTACTACCTTCTGTGGCCCACTGTAGTAATGAACTAATAGACAAAGCACCAGAAACAGCTAAGTTAATTGCTAAGCGCTGGCTAGGCCAATTCGAACAGTTTTTACAAAGTTAACCAAATCCATGGGTTTTAAAATTAGCCAATTAAAAAATTACGAGTTGCTGTACTTAAAATATAAATTAAAACTAGACATTATTTTTTTCTCTGTTACTATAGCCGACTTTCTTTACTCTGCACTTTAATATCCTGTGGATAACTAATTCTCTTTTTTTCCTAAACGTCCTTTTTATTAACATACTTTTTAAGTGAAAGCCTTGCTGGATATAGCTTAACAGCTTAATCCAAATAAATTAAACTTTCTTCGTTATCCACAAATTCTGTGGATAACCTTGTGCATAGACTCTTAAAATCCTTATAAATACGCAGCTTAGATGGCTGGTTTAGTTCTTACCAATTTAAGTAGAAAATTATTAAATGGCCCAATACGATAAAAAATCAGGCTAATTTAAATTAGCAAATGCCATATTTGTAGACGATTAATATTCTGAATTTATTTTTTATTGATTAAATTCTTTAAGTTAAAAAATAAATCTTAGTCCTTATCCTTATTTGCATTACAATAGATGATGCGCAATAACCTAAAAATTGATTAGCAATTTAAGCTCGTTAAAGAAGGTGGCCAATGTCTGAGCGTTATCAGGAAGCAAAAAGAGTAACTCTAATTGGTGCAATTACTAATGCATTACTAGGAATCATTAAATTAGCAGGTGGATTAATTTACCACTCTCATGCATTAGTTGCGGATGGAGTGCACTCTTTTGCCGATTTAATCACAGATGTTATGGTTATCTTTGCTTCTAAATTTGGCAGTCAGGACGCTGATAGTTCTCATCCTTATGGTCATCAACGTTTTGAAACAGCAGCAACGCTATTGCTTGCCTTATTATTGGCTCTGACTGGTTTTGGTATCACTTGGGATGCTATTGATGAACTGATTGAAGGGTTTCATAATATACCTGCTAAAATAACTTTGTTTATCGCTTTATCTTCTGTCATCTTTAACGAGATTTTATTTCACTACACTCGCTATATTGGAAAAAAAATTAAATCTCCTCTTATTATAGCGAATGCCTGGCACCACCGTTCAGATGCAGCTTCTTCCCTTGTTGTAACTATTGGAATTAGTGGCAGCTTTATGGGGTTTCCTTATTTAGACGCCGTAGCTGCTGTAATCGTAGGTTTAATGATTATTAAAATGGGCTTGTCTTATGGGTGGGATAGTGTCAAAGAATTAGTTGATACAGCCGTAGAGCCTGAGATTTTAGAGCAAATCAGAGCGGTCATTGAACAAATTGATGGCGTGCAACGTATTCACCAATTACGTAGTCGCTTAATGGGCGGTAATATTTTAATTGATGTTCATATTTTAGTTTCTCCTTTTATCTCCGTTTCTGAGGGACACTATATTGCTCAACATGTTCATCATTTGCTAATGAATCAATTTAAACGTATTAATGATGTCATTGTTCATGTTGATCCTGAGGATGATGAAATAAATTGCCCATCCCTTCATCTGCCAAATCGCACCTTACTAGAAAAAACCTTGTTAAACGCCTGGAAGGAGCAATTTTCAGGTATTCAATATTGGACACTACATTATCTTGACGGCAAAATGCGTATCGATTTAATACACAATTATTTGGACTCAGATAAACAATTGCAGGAGCTCTCTACTTTTCTTAGAGAAGAAATAAAACAGCAACCTTTTATAAAAAAAGTTTGTTTATTTTATGAAGATAAATTTATTGCTAATAATTAACCTTGCTTCTATTATTCAGACTGATTAAATTTAAGCTTTAATGAGAGATAAAAATGACAATTGCGACTAGTTTAAAATTAATTTTCGGTTTAGCAATAGTCGCTGTTATTCTTTTAGCGGGATGGTATCCTTTTAAGAAGAGAGCCCGTTATTCAGAGGAACATATTGATTTTCCTATTGGAGAAACATTATCCACGGGTATTTTTTTAGGGGCAGGCTTATTACATATGCTTCCAGACGCCGATCATCTATTTAATGAGTTTGGCTATCATTATCCCTTTGCTTATATTATTACAGGTATTGTTTTTTTATTCTTTTTATGGTTTGAGCATTTAGGAAAAGAGCTTTATCATCATCAAGCGGTAAATCATCCTGCCTTTGCCATTCTTGCCTGGGCTATGTTATCCATTCATTCTTTAATGCTTGGTGCAGCTCTTGGCTTAAATTCAAGTAATTCTTTGATTATTATGCTTTTTTTAGCAATCATTACTCATAAATGGGCTGAAAGCTTTGCTATTGCCGTTCAATTAAATAAAAGCTCGCTTAATATGGCTAAGCGTTTATTTTTCTTTTTAAGCTTTAGTTTAATGACACCCATCGGCATTTTTGTAGGTTGGTATTTTGGTCGTGGTGTTGAAACCCATTCCCTGTTTGATCCCATTTTAATTGCAGCTTCTGCCGGTACGTTCCTTTATTTAGGTACGCTGCATGGACTTGAAAAATGTGTCATGGTTGAGCGCTGTTGTAATCTCCGCTATTTTAGTTTTGTCATTATCGGCTTTTTATTGATGGCTTCGGTTGCTATTTATGTGTAATCTTATAATACAAAAACCTTTAATTCTTGCTTCAGGTTCAAAAATTAGAAAACAGCTCCTTGAATCACTTGGCTTAAAATTTAAAGTAATTCCATCCAACAGTGATGAAGAACTACTTAAAAGACAGTTAACAAAAAGTAGTCCTATTGAATTAGCCCGTGCTTTAGCTGCGGATAAGGCATTAACAGTCAGTAGAAAATACCCAGATTATTTCATCATTGCAGCTGATCAACTTTGTGTTATGGAAAATCGTTATTTTGACAAACCAGGTAATCATGGAGTAGCAACTTTACATCTTCGTCAGTTACGTGGTAAAAGGCATCAGCAAATTGCAGCGTTTTGCATTGCAAAAGCCAGAAAACTCCTCTTTGAAGGGCAAGAGGTCGCTTCGCTAAACATGAAATTATTAAGTGACCAAGCAATAGAAGCCTATTTGCAAGCAGATAAACCTTATCAAAGCTGCGGCGCTTACAATTATGAAGGTAGAGCTAAATGGCTATTTACAACCATAGAGGGTAACGATAGCACAATTCAAGGCTTACCTCTCTTACCCCTTATTCAGGCTTTACAAACTTTAAAAATTGCCACTTTATGCTAATTCTCAGTATATACTAATAAAAAGTAACGCTTCAGGGATGTGCTAATATGACTCGGCCAACAAAAGATAAAAGTAAACATCATAAAGAAGCAATTAGTTATATTAATCAGCCAAAGAGACCACTGCATGAGAAACAGCATTACGACCGGATTGCTTGTGTTTTTCAAGGTGGAGGCGCTTTAGGTGCTTATCAGGTAGGTGCTTATCGAGCTATTCGTGAGCGGGGCTATCTTCCTAATTATTTAACAGGCGTTTCTATAGGGGCCATTAATTCAGCTATTGTTGCTGGTAATCCGCCTGAAACACAGTTAGATAAGTTAACCAGTTTTTGGGAAACTATAACGCCTAAGTTATTGGTAGACGCTTTCTTCGATTTTAACATGACCGATTTTGCCCATCACTTGCATAATCAAATTGGGGCTATGTATTCTCTATTATTTGGTTTAGAAGGTTTTTTTAAGCCCCGTATTTTTCCACCTCATCCGTTAACTCAAGACTTACCTGATAATTTAAGTTACTATGATACGTCTGAGCTACGCCATACTTTAGAAAAACACATCGACTTTGATCGAATTAACCAAAATAAAAAAATTACTTTATGCCTTGGCGCCGTTAATATTACGTCAGGACAAATGATATTTTTTAATAGCCAAAAATGTACTATTACACCAGAACATGTGATGGCTAGTGGCGCTTTACCTCCAGGATTCCCGGCCATAAAAATTGGTGAAGATTATTATTGGGATGGTGGGATTTATGCTAATACTCCGCTAGTTACTGTATTAGATGCGCTGCCCCAACTTGATACACTTTGCTTCGTTGTTGACTGCTTTAGTTTGCAAGGTCGCCTGCCGAAAACCATGGATCAAATTGAAGAAAGACAAAAAGATATTCGTTATGCCAGTCATTCGCGAAGATTAACCAACGTTTATACGGTTAAGCAAAATCTACAAGCAGCAATTCAATTTCTAGGCGAAAGACTGCCACCAGAAACAAAAGAAGACCCTGAAGTCAAAAAAATACTTAAATTAGGCCACTGTAAGCGCCTTAGTATTGTACATATCATTCATCATGCAACGCCTTATTCTCATTCTTTTAAGGATTATAATTTTATTGAAGCAGTTATTAAGCTACGAATGGATATGGGTTATCAAGATGCAAGTGCTGTTTTAGATAAGCCTACTTGGGAGCAACAGTCTGATAAGACACTTAATTGCTCTATTTATGGTGTTCGTTCGGATTATTTCGACCAACATTAGACTTCTTTGGAAACTCTACTGCAAAGCAAGGGCCAATTTGCAGGCCGCGGCAGTGCTCGAATCCTCATGTACTCGATGTACACTCCGGTTCTGTGCGCTAGCGCAACCTGCAACTTAGCGCGCAGCGAGTTTCGAAAGAAGTCTATTAATTAATTTGGAGTCTATAATTTAACAAGCACTTCTTGCAAATGCTTTACAGCTTCAATTTCAAGGGGAAAACCTTGTTTTGCTTTAGGTGCATTAGCAAAAGGAATAATTGCCCTTTTAAAGCCATGTTTTGCAGCTTCTCGTAGCCGCTCTTGCCCGCTTTGTACCGGCCTAATCTCACCTGCTAAGCCTATTTCTCCAAAAATAATTGTTTCGGGATCAAACACTCGATTACGTAAACTTGAAACTACAGCTGCTAATAGCGCTAAATCACTACCCGTTTCAGTAACCTTTACGCCACCTACAACATTAATAAACACATCTTGATCAAAGGTAGCTATACCGCCATGTCTATGTAGAACAGCTAACAAAATAGCTAAACGATTGTGCTCAAGACCTGCCGTTACTCGTTTTGGTTGTTGGCCATGTGCCTCGTCTACTAAAGCTTGTACTTCAACTAGCATTGGTCTTGAACCTTCCCAGGTAACCATGACTGCACTTCCAGGAGTAGGGTCAGGTTGTTTAGAGAGAAAAATAGCTGAAGGATTAGCAACTTCCTTCAGTCCACGATCTGTCATGGCGAAAATACCTAGCTCGTTAACTGCACCAAAACGATTCTTTATTGCTCTTATTACCCTAAAACGGTTATCACTCTGACCTTCAAAATATAAAACACTATCAACCATGTGTTCTAGAACACGGGGACCTGCAATAGCGCCTTCTTTGGTGACATGGCCAACTAAAAAAACAGCTGTTTGGGTCATTTTAGCAAATCTTACAAGTTGCGCTGCTGATTCTCGTACCTGCCCTACTCCACCTGGTGCTGAGCTAATCGCTTCTGTAAAAATAGTCTGGATTGAATCGATAACCATTACTTTAGGTAATTCTTTTTGCGCATGATTAATAATCGTTTCTACTTGAGTCTCAGCCAACAATCGTAATTTAGCTGTAGGCAATTGTAGTCGTTTAGCGCGCATAGCAACTTGTTGTAGTGACTCTTCGCCTGTAACATAAAGTATTTTTTGCTGCACTGAAAGGTTAGCTAATGTTTGTAACAGCAATGTCGATTTTCCTATACCAGGATCTCCCCCAATAAGGACTACCGATCCTTCCACAAGACCGCCCCCTAAAACGCGATTAAGCTCGGACAATCCACAGTCCATACGCGTTTCATGATCAATAGTTACGTCTTCTAGAGAGGTAATTGTTGAGCGTTGATTAGAATAGTTACTAAAGCGAGGACTTTTTTCAACTTTAATGACATTTTCCTCAACAATAGAATTCCAAGCACCGCATTGAGTACAATGACCAGCCCATTGTGCAAAAGTACAAGCACACTGACTGCAAATAAATCGGATTTTAGTCTTCATAAATTTAATACATAACTTGTTAAACTAGCAGCTAACTTCTACAATTTCGATCATACTACACTTACCCTTACTAAAGTAGCAAATGACTATTCAATATTTTAAATGGGCAGTAATTGGTGCAGGCCCGGCTGGAATTGCAGCAGTAGGTAAGTTGATTGATGCAGGTGTTCAACCTGAAGATATTTTATGGGTGGATCCTTATTTCAAGGTAGGCGATTTAGGTAGGCTTTGGTCTAATGTATCTAGCAATACGACTGTGGATAAATTCAATCGCTTTCTCTATGCTTCCTCGGCGTTCAATTATCATGTCATCGCTGAGCAATTTAATTTGGCTAACCTACTTAGAGATAAAACCTGCGTATTAAGGGAAATTGTTGACCCACTACAATGGGTTACTAAACAGCTTTGCAATAAAGTCGTTAGTAAAGTGGATACCATTAAATGCATGATAATAGATAATAAGAAGTGGATACTATCAACTGATTCAAATAAATTTATAGCAAGCCAAGTTATTCTAGCAACAGGCTCGGTCCCTTCAACACTCAATTATTCCAATGTAACTAACCTTCCTTTAGAAATTGCTGTTGATAAACAAAAATTAAAAAAAGTTATTGACTTAAACTTTACCTATGGCGTTTTTGGTTCATCGCATTCAGCAATTATGATAATACGCAACCTAGTAGAGCTGGGCGCAAAACAAGTGATTAATTTTTATCGCTCACCTTGTCGTTATGCGATTGACATGGGTGAATGGATCTTATTTGATAATACAGGGCTTAAAGGAGAAACAGCGGCTTGGGCGCGTGAATCTATTGATGGTGTTTTACCATCTAATTTAGTTCGCTATAATATACTTGCCAATGATGTACGCCCCTATTTGGCTACATGCGATCAAGTTGTTTATGCAGTAGGCTTTGAGCGTCGTAATACGATAACAATTAATGGTCTTAGCTATTTTCCCTATGATCCCCATGTTGGTATTATAGCACCTGGCGTTTTTGGTTTAGGTATTGCCTATCCTGAACTAAAAGCAGATCCTTTTGGGATAGTAGAAACGCAAGTTGGACTATGGAAATTTATGACTTATTTAGATAAAGTAATGCCTGCATGGCTTGAATATCAAGTTTAGATTTGAAATTCAGATTAATCAATAACTTAACTTATAAAATTAATAACTCACTATACTTTTCTAAAATTAAACTTCTCTCTAATTATTTACGCTACCTAAGCTGTTTTTCCTAAAACATAGCATTTCTATGTTTCTTAGGTATACTTGTCTTTTTCTTAAATGTAGGACAGGACGGTTATGGCTAAGGCTATCCAGTTTGAAAAATCACTCTTAGAGCTTGATGAAATTGTTAAAAAGCTTGAGCAAGGCGATTTAACATTAGAGGAATCACTAAAATACTATGAAAAAGGAATTAATCTCGCTCGTAAATGTCAAACTGACTTAACGCAAGCTGAACAGAAGATAGAGATTTTGCGTCTAAATTCTTTAGATCCTACTGGACTTTGTAATGATTAATGAGCAACTAAATTATTATATTAAACGTCATGAAGCATTTCTTAAAAAGTTTATTGATCAAATTGAAATTCCTGCAAAACGTATAAAAGAAGCTATATATTACACTTTATTTCCTGGTGGAAAGCGTATTAGGCCTCTATTAGTTTATTTATCTGGGGAAGCACTGGATGTAGCTTTGCCTTGCTTAGATAGAATTGCTGTAGCAGTAGAGCTAACACACGTCTATTCATTAATACATGATGATTTGCCTGCAATGGATAATGATGATTTTCGCCGTGGCAAACCTAGCTGCCATCGCGCATTTGACGAAGCAACAGCCATTTTAGTAGGCGATGGTATGCAAGCTTTAGCAATCGATATTCTGTTAACCGAATTACCTCAAATTTTACCACCTTCTCAAGTGATTGCTATTGCTCATGAATTAGTGCATGCCAGTGGGCCTACAGGCATGGTTAGCGGACAGAGCCTTGATTTATCAGAGTTAACCAACATTGATATTAATGAGTCACAGCTCCATACTATTCATGAATTAAAAACCGGAAAACTAATTTCTGCCTGTGTTAAAATGGCTATTGCTGCCGGAAATCCAGATCCGAAGTTAAAAATAGCATTAAGTCAATATGCAGCTTATATAGGGTTAGTTTTTCAAATGCAAGATGATTATTTAGATCTTCATGCGCCGATTGATAAATTAGGAAAAAATCGCGCTTCAGATTTAGCTAATCAAAAAGTTACTTTTGCAAAACTTTATAGCCAAAATAAGCTACTTGATCTTATTAGCACTTACTTTCAAAAGGCAAAAGATGAATTAAGCCCCTTTTATGATAAAACGAAAGGCCTATTAGCACTAACTGACTTTCTACATATAAGATGCGAATTAACTTAATTTATTCTTTAGCCTTTTCTTAACATTTATTGCAGTAAGTCAAATTTTCAATACTAGCCAAATAACTGAAGTTATAAGAAGACGCACATATTTAAGCGCTTACCACTTTACTTAGCTTAATAAAAAGCCTAAGTGCTTTTTATCCTTTTATTTAGCCAGTTAAGCATCCACTGTTGAGTATCTGTAGGTGCTAAATCTAAACTCTGCATACAAATGAAGACGATATTTCTTTTTAACTCAGCTTGTCTAAGTTTGGATTGAATTTTTTGTAAAGAATAACAAGCACCATTGACAGCAATTGCTTTTAATGAGTTATCTAAACCAGCAAGACTGGCTTTGATCTCTAAATGATGAGCCAAGGAAATTGGCCAGTATTGCTTAGGATCTCGAAAAGGATAACTAATATTTTCTATTAATAAATTAGGATATTTACTAAAAAATTTTTCAAAAGTTTCACGCCTTAAAGGAAAAGGGATATGAGGTAAGTGAAAAAACTGTTTATTAAAACCAACTAATTTAGCACTATTTTCCTGTAACGTTCGATGCTCACTACAGGTAAGTACCTTAGGCGGTTTACGTAATAGTCTAGCCTGTAAATGATAAAAGTAATTTCGCCATTTTTTACTGGTTTGGGTTTTCCATTCGCCTCTTAATACAATTTTATCGTCTTTAAAAAAATCTTCAGGTTTTACAGGTCGAATAATAGAGCAATCATCATTTAAATAAATAAAATGATTAGCAAGTCCTTTAATACGCCATAAAACAGTTTCAATCGCTACACTATTAAATGTCGGTAAATACTTTTCAAATCCGACAAAAATTTCACGATGATCAACTATTTTAATTTTAGGTGGCAAATCTTTTTCTAACTGCTTAATAATTGGTGGAGTCTGTGCATCAGTGATAATAAAAATGGTTCTAATCCAAGGCGCAAAAAGCAATAATGACTGTAAGCAATAATTAAGTTCGCCGCATTCATTAAAACGAGTAGGTGCCGCTCCCTCTGGCCGTTGCTTATTCAATTTTGCAAGTGCCTTATCTAATTTTTTTTGATGTGCTTCATCATTTCCATCTACCCACGTAATCACTGCATCAATTGGTTCTGTAATTTGCATGAAAAAAGTTTTTAAGTTAAGGGTTATTTGACCTAGCATTATAAGAAAAAAAATGAATATAAAGATAATATTACAAAAGGGTAATTAAATTTTTTTAAAATAATTTTTAAAAACTAAACGATTTAGTCAAATATTAAGAATGGTGGAAAAATTTATATCATACTAACTTCTACAAATTCATTAATTTATGAAGTAGACTGAAGATTCGCTTAATCCACATACAAAAGGTGATGTATGGTTCGTGCTTTCATATCAGGAAAATTTGCCCAAAGTTTTTTTTCAGAGGGCGCCAAAAGAGCAGTGCCCTTGCTCGTACAGACAGCCAATTTAACTACTCAAGCTATTTTAATTACTAAATTAACAGGTTCTCTACCTAGTAAAGGCTCAACTGAAGAAATCGCTAACCATAATAAGTCAACGGACACTAAGCTAAATATGTAATTAATAGCTGTTTTAACTGTCCACCTAATTTTATAAACTTAGAAAGATACTTAATCAGTATTCCTTCTAAGTTTATAACTTAACCATTAAGCTTTTGGCCCAGTAGTTTGAGGTTGCTCTACCTCTTTCACTACCTCTACCTTCGGCGCTGTAGAACTACTAGCAGCAAAAGAAAAGAAGCCATTCCTTGATTGGCTAGTACGGGGCACAGTTGGGGGGAGTTCGCCTACTTTAGGCTGAGCTGATGGTCCATTAAAATAATTATAAGCTTCCCATGTACAATTAACGATTTTTGCTGGCAAAATTCCGCTAAAGACATACTTATCTAAAACCCACGATGATCCATTAAGCACTGCCAAAGCAACAGCACCATTAACTCCACCTATAAACGTTCCAGCACCTAAAGCTTTTACTCCACGGAAACTAAATTTACCTTGCGGTTTCACTAGCTCTGTAAAAATCTGCTTAACACTAGGTGTCTCAAACGTTTCCAAGTTCATACCTTTTATTTTACGTCGGTAAAGAACGTCTGCTGTATTAATAAATGGTGCAACGGCAAAGCCACCAATAATAGAGGTTAAAGCATTATGTGAAACAGGATTAGTCGTCCTAGATATGTAAGGATTGAGAAAATCGCTTATCATACCAGTAGATCCCATACATGCTAACGCTGAAAAATAATTCCTTGTACCACGAATCAACAAACCCTGTTTAAAAAACTCAAATTTCTGCGACATTGGTATCGATAGCGTATATCCTAGCGCATTGAGACTACGTAAGTTAGCATAAATCTGAGTAAAGCCAGTATCAATACCAGCAATAAGTCCTGCAGAAATTGTTTCCACTTTAAAATTACTGACATTTTTATTACTTTCTTTTCCCTTTTCACCTACTACCGAATCAACATGCGTAGAAACTGTTTCTCGATTTGCTATAACTGAATTTTTTATTAAGCTACTTTTATTAGCCGTTAAAAAACCTTGCACAAGTGGCTTTATCGTTTTGTAATTAAACATAGCTGGGGTAAAAAAACCAGCTTTGACGCCTATACCCTTTACGCCCATTTGTTTACGCATCTGGATTACTTCAAGCGGGTAAAGTGCACTTGCAATTGAAACACTTGTGGCAAATACTCTTATTACAGCTTTAGCATATTCATTTTGTATGGCATAGGAAGGTGCCTTCAAATTGTTTGTTTGTATATTATTACTGACTGCTGGCGCTGCAGTTGGTAATGGGACCACTTGCTTTACAGATGATCTTGTTATTATTTGGTTCTTAGCATCCTGCTCTATTCTCCCTTCTGTCTTGTTCTTAGTCATAAAAGTCTACCTCTTATTATAATTTTGACTAGGTATAGAGCCTTAGTTTTAAAACGGGTCCAGTATATAAAAGAATCATTAAGTCAGTATTAATGTTATTTAATAAAATACTTATAAATCTTTACAATTTATTAACTTCCCAGTAATTAAATGTTCAATAAGCAAAGAAATTTAAAAAATGTATGTGGCTATGATTAAAAATCAGCCAATTATGATGTACAACAGATAAACAACTTCAGAAAAAACTAGCCCTTAATAAAGGAATTTAAAACTTAACCAATTGATTTATAATAAAAATCAATTTGTTTACTAGTAACAATAATCTTAAATTACTAAAAAGTAAATAGTTAGTAATTTCCCTTCTTTACAAAAATACAGTCTTACCTTAACCTGATTATTTTAATAATCGTTTAATAAATCTGCCTTATATCTGCACATTATGTATGCTTATATTATTTTTTGATCCATTCTCCAACAACCTAGTTTAAGCAAGCCAGAGATTATCACCTCTAGTCCTAGACCGCAAGAAATTTCAATCAATTCGTGCTTAATTTAAAATTAGAGCATCAAAAATTGATATATTTACTAAAATTTTTCTGTTTTGTTACATTTTAAAGCTAAAAACAACGTAATATGTGCATCGCTTCGCTCTACCAATACGATTTACTTAAGCAGAGACTTTAAACCTCCAATAAATATTTTTGAAATAGAATGCTATTATTTAATCGATAATTATATTAAATATAAGGAAATGTATGAATAGAAATCTAAAATGGATTTTGTTTTTTATCTTAACGCAAAATGTTTACTATTCTCAGGCTGTCTCTTCAGAAAGCAATCAGGATAACATAATTAAGCCATCGGAGGAGTTATCAGCTGCTTGTACAGAAGAAGATGAGCCAAAGGTAGGCCAAGAGCCCTCTGATATTGACCTTCAAGTTGGCCAAACAAAAATTATTTCAGCTTCTGAAGCCATAACAGGCACAAAAATATATTATACCGTCTCAGCACTTGTTACCAACCCCCAAAATCAAGTCATTATTAACCGCCGAACTGGATCGGTCATTATTAAAGCAGAAGTTGAAGACGAGTTTCCAGTGACTATCAATGCAACAAATCCTTGTGGAACTACTTCTATTACTTTTAATGTTAAAATTAATCCTCAATGATTTAAAAACAATGATTATCAATACCTCACTAAATTTAATCATTAAAGCTCTTGCCTAACCGTAGATTTTACTTTAGTGCAAGGCGCAAAGGTTTCGAGAAGCAGAGTTTACAAGGAGTAGTAGCGCCGCAGAAATGTCTGCAACGCAGCAATAAAGGAAAAGATGCAGGTTAGGCAAAAGCTCTATTCATTTTTATTCCTGAAACCTCTATGATAAAGGCAAAGAGGAATTTCAACAAAATTATGACAATTGCATTCTTAGCGACGGGTGATGAAATTATTCAAGGAGATACTTTAAATACTAACTCCCCTTATTTAGCTCATGTACTTAATACTGAAGGATTAGCAATTGGCATACATTTATCTTGTAGTGATGACGAAAATGATATATACCAAGGCCTTAGCTTCTTAACAAATCAACACGATATCATCATCCTAATTGGTGGCTTAGGTCCCACTTCAGATGATAGAACACGTTATGCATTAAGCCGTTATTTAGCAAGCCCACTTATTGAATTCCCTGAGGCACTAGCTCATATTCAAACTAGAATATACCAAAGCAAACTTGCTATAAGTGAAGGTAATAGGCAACAGGCGAAATTTCCTGCCCAAGCAATTTTATTACCAAACCCAAATGGTACAGCTTTAGGCTGCTATATTAGAAGGGATAATAAGCTCTTTATTATGTTGCCTGGTCCACCGCGTGAATGTTTACCTATGTTTAATAATTATGTTTTGCCCCTTTTACAACAGGATAAACGTAGTACCAAACAGTTACTTAAATGGCGCTTATTCGGCGTAGCAGAAAGTCAAATTGCACAAGCAATTGATGACGCATTAAAAGGTATTAACTGCAAGACAGGCTATCGATTAGATACTCCCTATGTAGAATGTAAGGTATGGGCTGAGCAAGAATTAGTTGAAACAATCACTAAAATTTTATGGCCTATTATTAGCCCACATCTAATCACTAAAACAGAGAAGAAAGCATCTGAGGAATTAGTTGAGTTTATTCAAAAATGGCAAAAGCCCCTTGTTATTTTAGATGAAGCGACAGGCGGCCTTTTGCAATCATTAATTCAACTTCCCGAGACTTATTCATTGATTAAGTTTCATGAGCCCAGCCATGCTGTATTACATTTTCACATTTGTGGACTCTATGAATATTGGACTAATCGGCCTAAAAATGGAGAAACGTCATTAGCTATCTTTTATAGACATAGTCGTTTTGAGGGAAAAGAGACTCACATATTACCTCATCGCAGCCCACTTGTAGTTCATTATGCAGCTGAATTAATAAGCTCCCGGCTTCTTCATTTGATCAATCAACTCCATTAACGCATAACAGAGTTCTTTTGTACCTTCACCTGTTAAAGCAGAAACCATAAATACTCGTTCTTGCCAGTTTAGTCCTTGAACAATAGTTTGCTTAATCTGCTCTCTTTCCCGTTCATCAGGTAAAAGATCGATTTTATTTAATACAAGCCAACGTGGTTTATTAAGTAACTCAGGATCATATTGGGCTAGTTCTTGTGAGATAATTTTTGCATTCGTAATTGGATCGCTATCATCTATAGGTAAAATATCAAGTACATGCAATAAAATACATGTACGTGTTAAATGCTTTAAGAAACGATGGCCAAGACCTGCGCCTTCTGAAGCGCCCTCAATAAGGCCAGGAATATCAGCCATCACAAAACTTTTAAAAGAAGATACCCTAACTACGCCCAGTTCAGGATGCAGAGTCGTAAAAGGATAATCAGCAACTTTAGGCTTAGCACTTGAAACTGCTCGAATTAAAGTTGATTTACCTGCATTTGGTAAGCCTAATAATCCCACATCAGCTAATATTCGCAATTCTAATCGTAAGCGGCGTGCTTCACCTGGGGTACCTGGCGTAGTTTGTCGTGGTGCTCGATTAACACTACTTTTATAGCGCGTATTACCAAGTCCATGAAATCCACCTTGAGCAACTAATAAGCGATCGCCTGGTTGTTTAATATCTCCCAATAACTCGTCAGTATCGCAATCAAAAACTAAGGTGCCTACTGGTACTTGAATAATTAAATCATCACCTTTTTTGCCAGTACAATTTCCACCCATGCCAGGCTGTCCATTTTTAGCCTTAAAATGCTTTTGGTAACGAAAATCAATTAAAGTATTTAAATCGGAATTTGCTTCTAGATAAATGCTGCCACCATCACCACCATCGCCACCATCAGGCCCACCAAAGGGCACAAATTTCTCCCGCCTAAAACTTAAGCAACCATGTCCACCATGACCTGCTTCGACATTAATGATAGCCTCATCGACGAATTTCATTTACTTTCTCTATTTAAATTTAACTGATATGGAAAGAGTTTTTATACTACTTAAGTAGTTTCTAGGCTTAATAATAGTACAGTCTAGTTTCTTTTTATAATGATTTTAGCTATAGCGCCATCCACTAAGCTTTATACTTCGTTGCAAGCTTGCTCGGCTCAGTCATGTACTTATTTGTACACTCTTTCGCCTCGCTCACTTGCGCCTTGTCTAAAATTTAGTGGGCGACGCTATATGTCTATAACGCTTATAATTAGCAGCAATCTTTGAAAAAGAACTAAAGGTATTATGAATGCCGCAAAGCAAAAACTGCGGCACAATAACTGCAAAGAAATTAATTTATATCAGGCTAAAATTAATAGCATGATAATGAAATTTGCTAATCTAGAAATAACCAGATCTAATTAGCGGCACCTTCAGCTGCTTCAATGATGACATATTTACGGTTTTTAGCCCCTTTAACACGAAAAGCAACTGTGCCAGCAATAAGAGCAAATAATGTATGATCTCGACCACAGCCTACACCTTCACCAGCATGAAATCGAGTTCCGCGTTGACGGACTAAAATTTCGCCAGCATTCACATATTGGCCACCAAAGCGTTTAACGCCAAGATACTTAGGATTCGAATCGCGGCCATTACGCGTACTACCGCCTGCTTTCTTATGAGCCATTATTTTCCCCTCTTAACTATTAATCGCAGTAATTTTAATCTGCGTAAAATTTTGTCGATGACCCATTTGTTTCATATGGTGTTTACGACGACGAAATTTAATAATCTTAATTTTTTTGTGACGATCATGTCCTAATATTTCACCTTTTACAGCAACTTTTTCAATTAAAGGATTGCCTACAGTCACCTTATCACCATCAGCAAGCATGAGTACGTCAGCGAAATCGACTTCACTCCCAACATCGCCAGACAGCGACTCTACTCTAATAACATCGCCCTCTTTTACGCGATATTGTTTACCGCCCGTCTTAATTACCGCATACATAGCTTATCTCCAACCCGCCGAAATGGCTTTATTAAGTTCAACAAAGTCGCATATTTTATGAAATTACTGCTATGACTTCAAGTTGATTTTAAATTATTGTATACTCTGGCTCCAAATTTATTTTAGTACTTAACTTGGTCGCGCGTTAAGTACACATGTTTTTCTATGGAGAAAGTTATGTCATCAATCGTTTTAGAAGCCGAAGCAAGAGCTGATATAGGGAAAGGTGCGAGCCGCCGCCTACGTCGCCTTGAAAATAAAGTACCTGCAATTTTATATGGTGGCGATAAAAAACCTCAAGCTTTAAACCTTCCTCATAACAAGGTTATAAAAGCACTTGAAAGCGAGAGTATTTATTCATCAGTTTTCGATTTAAATATTGCTGGCAAAGTTGAACATGTTATTCTTAAGGCATTACAACGCCACCCTTATAAACCCGTTATCCTACATATGGATTTACAGCGTGTATCAGCAAAAGATATTCTTATTAAAAATGTTCCGCTCCATTTTATTAATGAGGAAAGTGCAAAAGGCGCGAAGGCAGGCGGACGTATTAGCCATAATATGACCCAAGTCGAAATTCGCTGCCAAGCTAAAAATCTGCCAGAATTTATTGAGGTTGATATGGCTAATGTTGGCTTAAATGAAGTTGTTCATCTTGCTGATTTAAAATTACCTAAAGGTGTTCAGCTTACTGTAAACGCTAATGATGCTGATCATAACTTACCTGTTGTGGCTATTCACCCTCCAAAAGGTGGTGCAGAAGAAGAGGAAGCAGCGCCAGCAACTCCTTCTGAAACGCCGGAAGCTGAAGCTTAATTAAAGTTAACAACAGCAAGCATAGCTTAATTCTACTTAATCTTTGTTGAGGCGAACAGTAATTTACTCGCCTCTTTTTATATATTATGACAATAAAATTAATCATTGGCCTTAGAAACCCAGGGCCTGCTTATGCTGCTACTCGACATAATGCTGGAGGCTGGTTTGTTGAAATGGTAGCTAAACACTATAGGGTTTCTTTTAAAATTGAAAAAAAACTCCATGCAGAATTAGCTACTATTGAGCAGGCAGGTTATACTTGTAAACTTCTTATGCCCACTACATTTATGAACCAAAGTGGTTTAGCAGCCAGAGCAATTAGTCAATTTTACCGCATTGACCCGAATGAAATTCTTGTTGTGCATGATGATCTTGATCTTCCTGCCGGCCGTATTAAGTTAAAAATGGGTGGAGGACATGGTGGTCATAATGGACTTAGAGATATAACACATCAGCTTGGTAGTTCAAATTTCCATCGCCTACGAGTTGGCATAGGGCATCCTGGGCATAAAGACTTAGTATTAAATTATGTACTTGGTAAACCTAGCTTAACGGACAAACAGCTAATTCTAGCGGCTCTTGAGCGAACAATAACAGCATTACCTTTACTCATACATGGTGAAATAGCCTTAGCTATGAATAAGATTAATAGCTAAAAATTACACTTTAACTGCTAAAATAATCAGCTAAACGTTGTTAAATATTATTTATAAAGAGGCCAATTATGGGATTTAAATGTGGTATTGTAGGCTTACCTAACGTTGGTAAATCAACCTTATTTAATGCGCTAACTAAAGCTGGCATTGAAGCACAGAACTATCCTTTTTGTACAATTGAACCTAATGTAGGCATTGTAACAGTACCTGATCCACGCCTAGATGAATTAAGCAAAATTGTTAAACCACAACAAACAATACCTACTACGATGCAATTTGTTGATATTGCCGGAATTGTTAAAGGTGCTTCTAAAGGTGAAGGTTTAGGTAATCAATTTCTAGCAAATATTAGAGAGGCAGATGCTATTGCTCATGTGGTACGTTGCTTTGGTGTTAATAAATCAGATGTTATTCATGTTGAAGGGCGTGTTGATCCACTAAGCGATATTGAAGTTATTAATACTGAGTTAGCATTAGCAGATATGGAAACTATTGAGAAAGCGTTAATTAAAGTAAATAAACTAAGTAAAAGTGGAAATAAAGAAGCATTAGCTGAAAAACAAGCTCTTGAGAAAGTAAAAGAGCATTTAGATGCAGGATTTCCTGTTCGAACATTATCAATTACCCCTGCAGAAGAGGCTATAATTCGACGTTTTTTTCTTTTAACAGCAAAACCTGTACTCTATATTGCTAATGTTGATGATGATGGCCATCAGAATAATCCTTTACTTGATAAAGTAGTTGAGTTCGCAAAAAATGAAAATGCTAAAGTAGTTTCCCTTTGTGCCGCTACCGAAGCAGAATTAGTAGAGTTAGAAGACGCTGATCGTTTAGAATTAATGCAAGATTTAGGGTTAAATGAGCCTGGATTAAACCGGGTTATTCGAGCCGGCTATGAATTGTTAGGTTTACAAACCTACTTTACCGCCGGTGTAAAAGAAGTAAGAGCTTGGACTATACCTAAGGGAGCTACTGCACCCCAAGCAGCAGGCGTCATTCATACGGATTTTGAAAAAGGTTTTATTCGTGCAGAAGTTATTTCTTATGATGCATTTATTACCTTTGGTGGAGAACAAGGCGCAAAAGAAGCTGGGAAACTACGTCTAGAAGGTAAAGACTATATAGTTTGTGATGGCGATGTAATGCACTTTCGCTTCAACGTATAAACTATTTCTATGTTAGCCTTTAGTCTATTTTGATTTGGATTTCGTATAGATTCGCAAGCATTCTACGGACACATTTATTTAGCAACATAAAAGAGCTTTTGGCTCTTTTATGTTAAAACTCATCTTATTTATGCTTTATCACCGATAATACATAGATTATTCTCAAGCATCCGTGTTTGCAATTCCGCCATGATTAAATCACCTTGTAGAGAGCTATTAATGACTTCAGCTGAAGTCATATAACTAATACAAACTGTTAAACCTTTACCCATTTCCGTATTAACCAACTGTTGTATAGACTGCTTAATACGTTCAAAAATAATAAGGCAGCCTTCTTGATTAGCTAAAGGTAGAAAGAAATACATTGTACCATTGGTTCGTGCAGCTAAATCACTTTCACGAAATACTTGCTTTAGTGTTGTAAATAATTGCCCCATTAAGCGTTCGGAGTCTTTTTCACCATGTAGCTCAATAAATTCATTTTCATTGGTAACATGTAAGACCATTACACTGAAATAAATCGAGCTATAACGTTCAGCTAGCTTCACTTGCCAACTAAGGATAGACAAGAAAACAGGATAATCAATGACTTTAAAATAATGGCTAAAATTTGTATAAATACTTTTTTCAATGCCACGCGCAAGGTATTCACCACGATGGGTTATACAATAGTTATAAAGCCGTCGTGCTATAAATTCAGAAGGTGCAGCAGCACGTTGGCAGAGTAAGCAAACTAAATGAACTGCGGGTTCTGCGAAGAAATGAGAGCAAGTATTACATATCTTATCTTCTAAGGGTATTTCATAATCTACACCCAATTCTTGTAATTTAGCATGACAACGTGTGCATATTAATCGCTCCTGACGTAAAAACTCCGGTACTAGAGCAATATTTCCACAAGCAAAACAGTGAACAAACCGTTGTGGTTTAACGTCAATGGAATGACAATTAGGACAGCTATTCTTTAAATTAAGTAATCCTGAACCACAAGACGCGCAAATTTTTATCTCGTCAACTAAACCTTGCTGAGAAAGTAAATCCCTTAATACTAAATCTTCTAAGAATTGCCAATGTTCTAGGCCTGAATCTTCATTATAGAGGATGGTTAATAAAGGATATTCATAAATATAAGGAGAACTGGCGCTTTTATAACCTTGTATATACGTATTTGGCCGAGAATATAAATAAATAAGTAAAATTGATTCTTTATTAAGGGATTCTAAAGCTAATTTAGATACACTTAGTAGACGCTCATGGATTTGACTTGCGGTTTTATTTAGTACCTCACTATCCGCAGGACCATCAAAAATATGCCTGCAACTTGATTCAACGTCACCGTGATAAAAAATAGGCGTAAAACGATATTCTGGCTTTTTACGTATTTCTTTTACTAAATCAATCCAGTTTTGATGCGGCGACTTTGCTAAAATTAAAGCAAAAGGAGGTTCGGAAGGAAGTTCGCCAATAGAGCTTGCTTCATCAACTTCTAAAGGAAGTAGTTTCTTAGTATTAATATTGTTAATAACCCAAACTGTTTGCTGGTTCATCAGAGTGCTCCAGATCTTAATCCCTAAAATGAGTAATCATTTTCCCTAACTTTATAACTTTAATCTGCTAAGTTTTAACCAAATTAAATTTCCTAGGCTATAAATTGATTCTAGCTAAAGAAGGAAAGAATTTCCTAATTAGGAATTTTATTTTCTGTAATTAAAAAAGAAAATTTATAGGCTTAGAAGCGCCAATGTATAATTTTTGTATTTATTATAAGTTAACTTGACATTAAGTATTATGAACTTTAGCATGCATGGATTAAATGCTAAAGGATAAAAAATGTCGGTAGACCGTTTACGAGCGCTAGTTGCTAACGACTTTGAGGCCGTTAATACCCTAATCATTGATAAAATACAATCTGAAGTAGGACTCATTGACGATTTGTCACATCATATTGTAGAGAGCGGAGGAAAGCGTTTACGTCCCCTGCTTGTTTTACTTGCTAGCCATGCTTGTAACTATAAAGGTCATGATCATATTGCTCTAGCAGCTATGGTTGAATTCTTTCATACAGCGACTTTATTACATGATGATGTTGTTGACGAATCTAAATTACGACGAGGCAAGGAAACAGCTAATGAGATTTGGGGAAGTAAAGCCAGCATTTTAGTAGGTGATTATCTATTTACCCAATCCGTACAATTACTTGTTAATGTAAAAAATTGGTCTATTCTACGCTTATTTGCCAATACATCTCATAAAATTAGCTGTGGTGAAATAAAGCAGTTAGTTAATCGTCATAACCCTTTACTATCTATTGATGATTATTTAGAAGTAATACGTGCTAAAACAGCATTATTATTTGCCGCCTCAGCAGCAATCGGAGCCATTCTTGGAGAAACTGGCCAGGAAGTTGAGAATAGCCTTTATCAGTATGGATTACATTTAGGCAATGCGTTTCAATTAATTGATGACGCCTTAGATTACTGTGCTGACACACAAAAAACTGGAAAAAATATTGGCACGGACTTAGCAGATGGAAAGGCTACGATGCCAATTTTACATGCGCTTAAACAGGGAACACCTGAGCAACAATCTATAATAAGACAAAGTTTAAAAGAAGGTAATTTAAATAATCTTTCTGAAATTTTAAATATTCTCCATGAAACAAAGGCAATCGAGTTTACCAAGCAATTTGCTGCAAATGAAATTGATGCTGCCTTAACGGCTTTACACATACTTCCAGACTCCTCTTTTAAACAAGCACTAGAAAACCTAGCAGAATTTGCACTTAGACGAAACCATTAAAGCGCAAGTGACTCAGATGAAGAAGTTTATGTGGAATACCTGCCTGAAACTGAATGAACTTGCAATGCTGTATAAAGCTTAATGAGCGAGGCTATACTACTGTAATCGGAGTGTAGCTCAGCCTGGTAGAGCACTGCCTTCGGGAGGCAGGGGTCGCAGGTTCAACTCCTGTCACTCCGACATTTATTTCGGCAAGTGGGCTAAAGTCAATAAATCTCTAATAAATTGCTCTTTCTCTTGCGAATACGCTAAAAACATGGTTTTACCTCGCAAAATAATTTTCTTTTTTAAATCATTATATTCATTTACTTTCAGAGGGTGAGTGCGCAAATAATCCCGTATCGCTAAGTTATTTTGCCAATGCTCCCCATACAGTAAGACAACGGCTAAATTAAAATTTATTTTGCCTCGCTTACGAAAATACAACCTTCCCTCTACGCCTGCTTCGCCTAAATATTCATAGCCCAGTTGCTGTAATGGTGCGATAAAAGATTCAATAGCGTTACTATTCTTTATTCCAATTAAGACATCAATGATTGGTTTTGCCATCATGCCTGGTACAGCTGTACTGCCAAAATGCTCAATAGTCACTTGATTTGCAAACACCGATTCTAACTGTAATTTTTCCTTTAGAAAAAATTTGGGCCATTTAACATCATACTCAGAGAGTGTTATCGGCTCGTCTAAAGGCATCTTTTTCTCCTGAAATATCAATAACTAATAATACAGAACTGCTTATCAATTTATCGCATTAATTAAATAATCAAATTGATTAGTAGCATTTTACATGCTTTAATGAACTTACTAACCATTAACCTAATAAAATTCATGATTTTTATAAAGCAAAGGAGTTACTTAATACCAATTGCTCGCTCTCATTGATAATTTCAGGTAAAGTAGCTTTTGCTAGTTTTTCTTCAACTAAAGAAAGAAAGTTGCGATCTATAAATTCTGCTTCCAAATTTCGATAATCATCTAGCATTTGCTCTTGAGCTACATTAAAAAATGTATTTAACCAGCCTATAGCCTCTTGATAACTCGTTGTTAGTAGCTCCTCCTTCTTACTAGAAGAATCAGAATTAAGTTTAATTTTTTGATAGATAATACATAAAAAGATAGTAATGTGGATCGCAAATTTAGCGGAAATTGATGGGCAAAAATTATCTTTTTGAGCTTCAAGATTAATTAATAATAAAGGCTTTGTAGTATGGGTTTGCCACCGAGTAACAAATATTGGTCTCAAATGGGTGTTAGTATATTGGCAGAATTTATCAAAATTAAATTGTTTCTCTTCAAAAACAGAAAAGTCGTGCCGACCTAAACCACGATCTGCTTCAACGACCAAATGGGTATTGGGCCCATTTTTCATAAAGCCAGTTACAGCAATATGTAAACCTCCCCAACCATCTTGAATATAAACTGGAAGAATAATCGGTTTTCCTTGACTGTAATCTTTATAAAGCTTATCAGTATCATAATCACCTTCCTCCGTATAAAGGCTATTAAGGCAGGTGTTAAATTCTTTTATAACTGGATCTGGTAAATTTTGTGTTTGAGTCAGTTTAAAACAGTTAAAATATAAATCGATAAGGAAATTCCAAAAAGCTTGTGAATCCTGCATATCAGTATGCTTGCATACCGTACCATTTGAGAAACTAATTCCAGGAATTTCTAGAAAAAGAGCAATAAATTTCTGTAATTTTATTGCCTGAAACGCTTTATCATTAACCTTTAAATTAAGAAAAGGTAAATAGCTAAGTAGCGTCATATCGCTTCTATTTTGAGGTGCATCTTTAAGGCGATGGTCAAATTTTATCCCATATTTCATATAGATATTAAGCATTTGCTGTTTTTTCTGTACCGAAATAAATCGAGAGCCAATACCTTTCTCCAATAAACTTAAGCCATCAGCTCTAGTTGAATTTACATCAGCGCCATACATTAATAATAATTCTGTAATGGTAGGATTATGAGAAAACTGAAACAATAACTTCGTTCCCAAATCTTTTCTTAAATTTAAAAAATTTGGATTATTTTGTAATACATACTCAGCAACTTTAAGATGATTATGAGATAAGGCAGTTTCGATAAGTAAGTCAAATTGTCTGTAAAATTTATTATTTTTCTCTGCTTTATTAAAATAATCTATTAAAAATTTACACAGCTGCTGATCAACTTCCTGTCTGTTGATGAACTGAATTAAGATATCTCCTATATCTAATGTGCCATCGGGAAATATATCGATTAGAAAATAGAGCAATTGCTCAGTCTCTTTTATTGATGAAACAAGCGCGTCATTAACTATTTGCTGATTTGTGATTAACCATGCTTTTTTTGAATTAAGGAAGTTATAGGCATCCTTGTAGTTTGGACTTTCAAAGTTGAAAAAATTAAAAACAGTAGTTAGTAGTTCTCTAGGATAATAAGCGAATAGTATATCTATTAATTGATAAGCTTTAGAGACATAGAGATAATTAACAACCTTAGCCAGAGTATCTTGCTCAGGTAAAGTTTGTTTATCTAGAAAGCGTTCTATAAGTAGTTTTAATAATTCTATTTCTTGATTAGAGTTAAAAAGATAAAAAACCGTGTCAAAATTTATTTTAAAATTCTGTCTAGCAAGCCAATTAACTGCGGCATCATTTTGATTGTTATAAGCATTGATAAGCATTGCTAATTTTTGATTATCTTTTAAAAAGATTTGCTGCTTTTCTAATTTAATTAAGGTTTTTTTGTCCTTAGCTTCAATCGCCTCATCAAGCAAATTTTTAAGGTATTTATTTTCCAACCCTTTTCTCAAAACTATTGCTGAAGTTGCTGCAGTAAGTGCTAAAGGGCCAAATAGAAGATAAATAACGATAGCACCAACAATACTTAAAATTAGCCTTTGTAAAAATATCTTAGAGAGAGAACGCATAAATCTTTATTATAACCAGCAGAGTTAATTCAAAGAGGATTATTATAAATCGATTTGTCCAAAAAATACAAATTTAGATTTTTTTATGTCATATTATATGGATAATAATTAATACTCAAGCACCCTGCATGATTACTATAAATTTTATCTATGCGCCTATAATCATAGCGTTATTGACGTTTTACTTTAAGTTTAAGCCAATTTCTGATTGAAGTTCTTCTTTAGCAGCCTTTATAGTTCTTGGTTGTAGCTGAAAAATTTCATGAGAAATCCCTAATGTTGCAGGCTGATCGCTTGCAACTGGCCTAGTCCCTAATGAAGTTAAGAGTTGCTTCGTACTCTCATTTTGAGAATTAGTATTGAGTAATTTAATTTTTTGTTGGAAATCAACTGTCACTGTGTGGCGATTAACCTGCGGCGATTGTAGCGCTTCCTCTGGTATGCTATTTGTAAGTAGTCCTATAATTATTTTTTCTAGAATTCCTTTAGTCGGGCCTTTGGTTGCCATATGCTTATCATTAAGAATAATGGCTGCACTTGATTTAGGAAGTACTTTGTTGATTTCTTCAGCAGTCCTACAATCCACCATGTGATCCTGAGTACATGAAATTAAACAAATAGGAACACGATTATATAAGGATACATTTTTCCTTACATTATCAGTTAGATTAAATCCATTCATATCTGTTAAAAAAAACTGATTAAGCACCTCAATTGAGCAACCATCTAACCCCATAATCATGTAATCTAATTTATCTAGTTTTAGCCCCATTTTATTTGCTAGATAATTAACTCCCTTCATAAGTGGTATCAGTTGTCGATAATAGTTTTTTATTAACCTTCCTAAATTGCTATTGAGTAATTTCTCATTTTCTTCTGAGTAAAGCGGAGCAAGATTAACAACAATATTTTGAATATAATCGTCTTTATCTTCAATTTTTCCATGAAGTAATTTATCTAGCGCTAATTTAATAGCATCATAGTTAGGATGCTGTTTAAAACGCTCTAAGTATTTTCTTGAATATTCTTTTTCTCCAGCGCCATTTGGTCCAACCAGAGAAATGATTTGACGTAAGTGAATACTTGTATCATCGGTTAACCACTGCGGACGATGCGCAGGAATATCCATTGCTGTCATGCTACCAAATGAACCACCATACACACGTAAATTCATGGCTTGATGGGGACATAATTCTTCTTTGACAGCTTCTACTACCTTTGCTGCAATTTCAGTAAAGTTATACATACTGTATTCTCTAACAATGTCCTTTGCTCTATCACTTTTATCACAACCTAGCGGGTCAAAGAGAATAATATTCGGTAAACTAACATGTTGCGCTTTTGCTTGTCTTTCTAAGTTTCTAGTGAAAAGATCTGTTGATATTAGACCAAAACCAGGCCCCCCAGAAATACATAGAAGATAATGGTTTTGTTCAATATGCTCTGTAGGTGCCAATACTTTGCAATAGATCTTACGACTATTAATAAAAATATGTTTATCGAAAATTACTTGCATATCTTCTTCCTTTATTAACTTGAAGTACTCTAGATAAATTGAATCATTACACAATTTATTGGCAGGATATTAGAGATGAAAATTTTAAGCTAAGAATTCCTTCAATCTCTACGTCCATTTTTATTACTTAAAAGTATTCTTTAGAGAACATTGTATTAATTGAATAATGCTAAGCAAACAGCTTTTGTTATTGGCAAAAACTTCCTTTAATAGTTCATAGGGCTAAACGAACGTTATCCCGTAAAATGCCAAGCATTTATGTGAGATCCAAAGCCAAAATAAGCAAATTTGACATAAGAGATATTATGCTCTGTTGACAATTCATTTTTTAAATTGCCTAAAGCCCTTAAGTTCCGCAGCTTGTCCGGCTTTGTTGCTTAAATAATGAAGCATCATTCTCAAATAACTAATGCCATTCCCGCGCGGCATTGTTGCGTGGATGAGTGTGAGAACTAATTATAATCAACATGATCTTATGCCATCCCCACCCTGTCATCCCGCGAAGGCGGGGAACTATTCATAAATTAACACTGGGATTAATTTACCATAGATTCCCGCCTGCGCGGGAAAGACATTCACTATCCACGCAACAATGCCTTGCAAGGATGACATAAAGCTAATTTGACCATCAGTTTTTCTAATTATTCGTGCAACAACGCTGGTTTGTTCGCGGATCCATGATTTTCCAGATAGTGCGGACTAACCCCGCCACATAGGGCTGATAGAACAATTATCAACAGCCCCTAGGTATTTTTTCGTTAAATACTAATTTGTTGATTTAATTAGACATAAATTAGTTGATCGTCATCTCTTTGTCCAGATCAATATAAAAACAAATAACTTTTATATCAAACTGACTTTAATCACTTCTTTTCCACCAAAGTATGGTTGTAAGGCGGTAGGAATATGAATATGGCCATCTTTATCTTGATAGTTTTCCATGATTGCCACTAAAGTGCGACCGACTGCTAGCCCTGAACCATTTAAGGTATGTACTAATTCAATAGAAGAATCAGGTAATCGATAGCGGGCCTTCATACGGCGAGCTTGAAAGGATTCCATATTCGAACAAGAAGAGATTTCTCGATAAGTATTTTGACTTGGTAGCCAAACTTCCAAATCGTATGTCTTAGCAGCACCAGCGCCCATATCACCTGTACATAATGTTACAACTCGATATGGTAATTCCAGGCGTTTTAGAATAACTTCTGCATGCTCGGTTAATTGCTCGAGCGCTTCATAGGATGATTCGGGTGTAGTTACCCATACTAGCTCTACTTTCTCAAATTGATGTTGCCTAATCATTCCTTTTGTATCTCGGCCATAAGAGCCAGCTTCACTACGAAAACAAGGTGAATGACACACATAGCGCAGTGGAAGCTTGTCCAAAGGAGTAATTGTATTGCGAACTGTATTGGTTACAGGAATCTCAGAAGTAGATGTTAAATAGTACTGCTCATCTCCCTTAATCTTGAATAAATCATTTTCAAACTTAGGCAATTGTCCTGTACCGAATAAACTATCTGCATTAACGATATAAGGTACATAAATTTCATTATAACCATGCTCTTGGGTATGAATATCTAACATAAATTGAATCAGCGCTCGATGTAGTCTCGCTAAATCATGTTTCATAACCACAAAACGACTACCAGCTATTTTTACAGCTAATTCAAAATCAAGTAATCCTAAAGCTTCACCTAATTCATCATGTGATTTAACAGGAAAGTTAAATTGAGGTACTTCGCCCCAGCGTCTTATTTCAACATTTTCTGATTCATCATCCCCAATTGGTACTGATTCATGGGGAATATTAGGTAAGGTTAACAACAAAGCTTCTAGTTGACTTAGAATTTGTTCAAGCTCTGCTTTTTTTTGATTTAATTCTTCACCTAAGTTACTAACAGAATCTAGTAAGGAAGAAACATCGTCACCTCGGCTTTTTGCAAAACCAATTTCTTTAGAGCGCTGATTACGCTCATTTTGCAATGATTGAGTAGCAACTTGCAGTGACTTACGCTGTTCTTCTAGCTTAATATAAGCGTCTACATCTAATATAAATCCTCGTTTTCCTAACTGTCTTGCTACATGCTCAGGGTTCTCACGTAATAAATGCGGGTCTAACATCGCTCTACCTCAAACTTTTCTTATTTAACCAATATACATGTCCGCAAGCCAATGCAAAACACGTCCTGGCTCTAATTGGTCATGAAAGTGGCTTAAAACATTATCTACAATACTAGGCTCATCACAAAACTCAATGATCATGGGTAGGCTCAAGTGCATATCCATTATTTTAGCTTCACGTAACTTACCTGAATGACCAAATCCTTTAACACCTCGGAATATAGTAGCGCCTTTAATTTTATTTTGATGCAAATAATTATAAATGGACATTAATAAAGGTGAGTCCTCACTTAAATAAATACGTGCAACTTTCACTTTCATCAAAAGCCTCCTCCAACCCATCGCCCTATATGTACACCTAAAAAGGCTAATGATAAAGAACAGATGTTATTTAGTAAAATATTTGTCCAGGCGAGCAAACTATTTCCATTTTCAAATAATGCCCAAGTTTCCCAAGAGAAACTTGAAAAAGTCGTATAAGCGCCTAAAAATCCTACAATCAAAAATAGCCGCCAAAGGTCGCTAACAGCAAACCGCTCTAAAAGTATTATCATTATAAAGCCAGCTAAAAATGAACCAATACTGTTAACGATTAAGGTACCAAAAGGAAAGCGCAGGCCAAGTAGTGTTTGCACTAGTGTCACCGTCGCAAAGCGCACAACAGCACCCAACGCGCCCCCTAAGGCAACTATAATAATACTTATCATAATATTATCTAACGATGCCACGCGATGAGTTATTTAAGGCATCAATCATAGGAATGACTTCAGGGCAATCTTGTTGCATGACTTCTAATTCGGCCACAGCTTGCTGAACAGTTAGCCCCTTACGAAAAATTATTTTATAAGCGCGCCGTAAATAGTCAATTGCAGCCGATGAAAAACCACGTCTTCTTAGTCCCACCGTATTAATGCCGCAAGCTGACGTTGTATGACCAGCAATCATGACATATGGTAAGACATCCTTAGTCACATAAGTTGCCCGCGCAACAAAAGCATAAGCGCCAACATGACAAAATTGATGAATTGCTGCATAAGCTCCGATGATGGCATAGTCGTTAAGAATAACATGTCCTGATAAAGCAGAATAATTAACCATAATGGTATAGTTACCTACCACGCAGTCATGACCTACATGCGAATAGGCCATAAAAAAATTATGATTGCCTATACTTGTTAATCCGCCGCCTTTTACTGTGCCACGGCTTATCATGCAATATTCACGAATGATATTATTATCCCCAATCTCTAAACGAGTTGGCTCACCTTTATAAGTTACATCTTGAGGCTCATCACCAATGGAAGAGAACTGGAAAATTTTATTATTTTTACCTATTATCGTTGGGCCTTGTATAACGACATGTGGCCCAATCCAGGTGCCTTCTCCAATCTCAACATCAGCGCCAATGTAGCTACCTGGTCCTACTGATACCCCTTCTGCTAATCTTGCAGATGGATGGATCATTGCACGTTCATCTATCACTTTTCATTTCCTTTGCTGCACTCATTAAATCTGCGGAACAGGCAAGCTTATCACCAACGAACGCCTCACCATGCATACGCCAAAAATCACGTTTTTGGCCAATTAATCTGACTTCAAGCCGAAGTTGATCGCCTGGTGTAACAATTTGTTTAAATTTAGCATTGTCAATTCCTGCAAAAAAATATAGAAATTCATGCCCTTCTTTAGGCTTACGAGATAAATTTGATAAAATAGCGCTGGCTTGCGCTAATGCCTCAAGCATCATGACTCCAGGCATAATAGGATTTCCTGGAAAATGTCCCATAAAAAAGGGTTCATTAATTGTTACATTTTTAATAGCAATTAAATAATCTAACTCTTTGTATTCCATTACTCTATCAACCAGAATAAAAGGATAGCGATGTGGTAGTAGTTCAAGAACTCTTATTATGTCTATGGGTTCACTCATATGCTATCTCTCACTTAATCAAATTATCTGAACTGTTAACAAAATAGTGTGTTTAGCTTTGCTGCAGAAATAAGGCTTAAAGTATACATCCCGCATTCTTATTGTTAGTCACAATAATAGCATTAGACTTATAATGAACCAACTATAACTATTAAATTTAATTATCTTAAATTTCAATAGCTTAGTATTAATATATGACTATCCAATTAATCATTAAGTAGATTTAATCAATTTGAGTTATTCATAATAAAAAATTATAAACATGCATGAACCTTGTCTGATCAATCTGGACTTTAATGAAAAATAAAGCAACGCTATAGCAGTTAATTCAATAACTGCTACAAACAACTTAAATATCCAATTGTTAACCAATAAGAATTAATTAATTTCTTTAACAATTTGCTCAGTGATATCTAATTTAGACGTACTGAAAGGAGCGGCATCTTTTTGCAGTACGAGATCATATTTTTCATTTTCAGCTATTTTAGAAATAGCCTTTCTTATTTTTGTATAGAGATCTTCCATCGCTTCATTATGTGCAGTACTTAATTCTTGCTGATATTGCTGCCCTTCACGCTCGAACCGCTGTTGAGTTGCTACAATTTTCTTTTCTAATTCTTTTTTCTGACTTTGGCTCATTATAGCGCTATCACGCTTAAATTTTTCCATATCCTTTTTTAAATCACCTTCCATGGCTACTAATTTATCACGACGAGGCTTAAATTCTTTTTCTAGCTTTTGCTGAATTGCCTTCATCTGATTAGATGTTTGCATAATCTTCTGTAAGTCAACTACAGCGATTCTTGCATTATCAGCAAATGCCGAAAAAGTCCCTAAACACATGAGTATTGCAGTAAGAAAACTACTAACACGCTTCATAATTTTTCTCCAGTTTGAAAGACAACCATGCTAACATAATTCACTCTATCTTGCGAAGATACTGACAGCAAAATCTAGCAAGTTTATAAGGCTCTTTTATTAAAGACTGTTTAATAAAAGAGCCAAACAAGTTACTTTAATTCCTCAAATCTGTCGTCTTTTAAAATGCTGATGATAAAGTAAATTGAAATACTTGAGTTTCATCGCCTGGTTGTCGATTTAATGGTTTAGCAACACTGAAAGCTAAAGGCCCAAATGGAGAGCGCCACTCAAGAGATAGCCCAGCGGAATAACGTATTGGGCCTGAATTTGTTCCTGTTAATGCTGGTGGAATACCACGTGCAAATACATTACCTGCATCTACAAACGTAGTCGTTCTAATAGTTTCTCTGCTAAGTGGGTAAGGTAAAATTAATCCTATACTACCATTAACTAAGAAATTAGCTCCTAGCCCGCGGCCATAATTATCTTTTGGCCCTAACGTGTAACTTTGAAAACCTCTTACCATGCCAGGTTGAGAGATACCACCTGCATAAAAATTTTCAAAAAATGGTAAAATATCATTATTAAAGCCATTCCCATAACCTATATTACCAAACGCCGATAAGATAAACCCGCGCAAAAGTGGCTGATATAAATGGGCTGAATACGTTGCTTTATAATAAGAGAGGGAGTCTGAATCAGCTGGAAGCGCAACCAATCCAGTAAACTGTTGATTTAAGCCCCGAGTCGGATATGGAAATTGATCATAAGTGTTACGATTCCAGCCGCCAGTTAGGCGAATTTCATTAAAGTTACGGCCATATATATTAATAAAATTCTGAATTTGTTGGACGATACCTACTGACTTTACATTTAGGTTTTGAAAGCCATAACCTAATTGCAGATTACTCACATCACTTAAGGCAATACTGTAACTAACATCGCCACCAACTCGGTCAGCTGAATAAGAGCTTACATCTAATTTATCAGGATCAACTCTTTGATAGTAAAAGTTAAAACCTCTACCTACGCCAGTCTGCGTATAAAAAGGGTTAAAGTAGTTGAATGAATATTCTTGCCCCCAATAACTTGCATTAAAATTTAAACCCACTGCCCGACCTGTACCCATAAAGTTATGCTGATTAAAAGCAGCATTAAATTGAGGGCCATTAGTGCCATAACCAAAAGATGCACTTGCCTCAGCTGATGGCGCTTCTTCAACTTGTACATCCAAGTCAACCTGGTTATTAGCACCCGGTACAGGGGTTGTTGCAATATTAATATTCTTTAAATAACCTAGAAGACGTAATCTTCGCTCTGATTCTTTTATATTATGTAACGATAATAAGGCGCCTTCATCTTGGCGAATAATGTTACGTAAAACATAATCGGCTGTTTTCGTATTACCATGAAAATTAATGTGTCGTACATAAACATGTCGGCCTGGATCGACAATAAAATTGATAAAGACGGTTTTGTTTTCTTCATCTATTTTAGGCTCTGCATTAATAGCTGGAAAGCCAAAACCTTGATCACCTAGCGCTAAACCAATTGCAGAAATACTCTCAGTCACTTTCTTACGTGAGAACACTTCTCCTTTCCTTATTTGCACCAAAGAAGCTATTTTCTCTTTAGGTAAGATAGTTCTTCCTATAACATCATAGCCTGAAAATCGATATTGAGGCCCCTCATCAATATGAATATTAATAAAAACATCTTTTTTGTCAGGAGATAACATGACCTGAGAGGAAACAATATTAAACTTTAAATAGCCCCGATCGAGATAAAAGGAACGTAAAGCTTCTAAGGAAGCATCCATAGCCGCTTTAGAGTATTGGTCTTTTTTAGAAAAATAAGTAAAGACATTACTCGTTGATAATGACATCTGCGAGAGTAATTCACCGCTTGAGAAATCATGATTACCTATAAATTTAATTTCACGAATGCGAGAAACGCGCCCTTCGGAAATTGTCACTGTGATTGCAACACGATTTTCTGTTAAAGGTGTAATTTTAGTATTGATGAAAGCATTATACTTACCACGAGCATTGTAAGCTTGCTTAAGTTCTTTCTCCAATCTCTCTAATGCAGAGCGTTGAAATACACGCCCCTTCACTAAATTCATCTGTTTTAAGAGCTCCTTCATCTTATCAGAAGGAATTTCTTTATTACCAACCACCTCTATTGAACCAATAGTAGCACGCTCAATAACATTTACAATTAAGGTATTACCTTGTCTTTCTAGAGAAACAGATTGGAAGAAGCCAGTATCATATAAGGCTCGAATAATTTCGCCTGTAGTATCAGGCCCTACTTCTTCACCAACTTGTATTGGTAAATAATTTAAAACTGTTCCAACCGTTACACGTTGTAAGCCTACAACTTTGATGTCGCGCACTACAAATTCATCTGCGTGAGCTTGTATTGACCATGCCAATATAGTTGAACAGAAAACACTTAATACTCTTTTTTTACTGACTTTCTTCATTATTATTTTACGTCCAGCACATCATTAAAATGATTGGTTTCGAATTTACTTCACTTTATTTAATTTAAAAATTAGTCCTTAAGGTTTGCCTTCCTTTTATAGGAACTCATTAGCTCTGTCAAGAAAAGTCGAGGTCACTTAACTAATAATCTTGAAAGATCATTGCTTAATCCCAGACCCATTAAAGCGATTAATAAAACTAAACCTATACAAAATCCAATTGATTTGGCCTGCTCAGATAAAGGTTGGCCACGAATAATTTCAATTAAATAATAGAATAGATGTCCACCGTCAAGCATTGGAATAGGCAATAAATTAAGCACACCTAAGCTAATGCTGACAAGCGCTAGAAATGATAGGTAGTAAGTAAAGCCGCCTCGCGCTGATTCGCCAGCGCCTTGAGCGATACCTACTGGTCCACTAAGGTTCTGCCAATCAAGCTTACCGGTAAAGAACCGTGCCATCAATGAAAAGGTTGCCTTAATTAAAGTCACTGTCTGTGTAAATGATGTGCCAATTGCTTTTAAGGGTGGCTCATGTTCATATCTAAGCCATTGCTTTGGCCATTCAACTTTTTGTGAGCGAACTCCTATAAAACCACGAGAATGGCCATCTTTCTCTTGATTGCCAATAATTAGATTAACTGGTAAAACCTCTTTACCTCGAAGTACAGTTAAGTTAATGGATTTATTAGGGTTTTTGGAGACATAATCTACTAAGCCTAACCAGTCATCTACTGACTTACCATTAAGTTCTTTAATATAATCACCTCTCTGTAAGCCTGATTTTTGAGCTGGAGAATCTGCTACTACCTCGCCAACTATAGGCGGTACTTTCGGAATAAAGGGAACGATACCTAAATTTGCTAGAGGATTAGGATTTTTACTATCCAATTTCCAAGTAGAAAGAGGTAATATAACTGTTCGCTGCTGGCCACTTTTAAGCGCTTTCAATGATAATTTAACCGACTCATCACTAGCAATTAAAGGCATTAAGGCATACTGAAAATCGCGCCAACTTTTTATAGGAGCATCGTTAAAAGCGACTATTTCTTCTTTAGCTGCTATGCCTGCAAGTGCTGCAGGGCTACCTGGCTTTACCGCATCGACTATAGGAGCTAGTGAGTATATTCCAATAACTAAAACAAGCCATAAAGCGATAAAGGCGAATAAAAAATTAAAAATTGGACCTGCTGCGACAATAGCAATACGTGCAAGAATAGATTTGTTATTGAAAGCAAGATGTCGTTCCTCTTTAGGAACTTCTTCTTCGCTTTCATCAAGCATTTTAACGTAGCCGCCTAAAGGTAATAAAGACCATACGAACTCCGTTCCACGCTTATCATGCCACCTTGCAAGCACTTTTCCAAACCCAAATGAAAAACGTAATACTTTTACGCCACACATACGAGCAACTAGAAAGTGGCCATATTCATGAACGGTGATGAGTATGACAAGGGCGATAATAAAATATACTACGGTAAGAAGCATTGTTATATTCCTGGTGCAAAAATATGCATGCCAAAATAAAAGAACGGCACTGCAGCTATTAAACTATCTAGCCTATCAAGTATGCCACCATGACCAGGTAAAAGATGACCTGTGTCTTTGATTTGTCTGCGCCGCTTTAGCATGCTAATAAAAAGATCACCAAATAAGGCAACTAGAGTAATGCCTATTGCAATGATAAACCAATTAGCAGTTATCTGAGGGCGGAAAATGAAATAACCTACGGTAGCTACCAATAGAGTTAATAAAAAACCGCCTATAAAACCTTCTATTGTTTTACCAGGACTTACAGCTGGAATCAGCTTATACCGCCCAAAGAATTTTCCCATTAAATAGGCACCAATATCTGCTGCCCATACCAAAAATAAAAGATAAACAATGAGCGAACGTCCTTTATTCATTGTAAAAATAGCCATTAAACCTTGACCAAATAATGGTAATAATAAAAGACCTAACATAACTACTATAATAGGATGTGCCCATGCCTTTTGTAATTTTGGATAGCTTTGTATGAATGTGAAAATAAAAAGCCATACAACTAAACCTACATAAAGCCAATAGTTGTAAAACCAACGTATAATAAAAAAGCTAATGACAATACTCACTATAAAACTTATTTTAGAGAAAGCTTGGGAAGCAGGAACTAATTGTAACCACTCTAAACTACAGCCTATAACTAATATAAGTATGACACTACTTAATATCCAGTAACTACTATAATAAATTCCAATAAGTACTAAGGGCACTAATATTAAGGTAGTCAACAACCTTTGTCTAAACATGCTCTATCTCATTTAGTTGTTGAGAAGTTTTACCAAAACGACGCTGACGCTTTCTAAAATTGAATAGCGCTTTTTCAAATTCCTCTGCTGTAAAATCAGGCCAGTAAGTTTGAGTAAAATATAATTCTGTATATGCTAATTGCCAAAGAAAAAAATTACTAATTCTTTGTTCACCACTTGTCCGGATAAATAGATCTGGATCAGGTAAATTATAAGTATTCAGGTAGCTAGCAAAGATATTTTCATCGATAGCATCTATCGCAATTTTTCCAGCGAGTACTTCTCTAGTCACACACTTTAGAGCATTTATAATATCCCACCGGCCACCATAATTAATGACAACATTTAAAATTAAGCGCTCATTTTTGGCAGTAAGTTCCTCAGCTCGCTGCATCTGTTTTTGCAAAGATGCCGATAGCGTTTTCCTAATTCCACTAAAGCGCAAGCATACATTATGTTGATGTAATTCCTTAACTTCTTGATGCAATGCTTTTAAAAAAAGGGACATAAGGAAATCAATTTCCTTTTCTGGACGTGCCCAATTTTCACTACTAAATGCAAATAAGCTTAATACGGGAATAGTATGCTGTAGACAGCAATGGATTATAGTCTTAACTGTTTCTACACCTGCACGATGACCTTCAAAACGTAATAAACCTCGTGTCTCGGCCCAGCGCCCATTGCCATCCATTACAATAGCTACATGCTTGGGTAATTTATTATTCAACCAAATTCTTCCAACAACTATTCATGTATCTAGTTTAACCGCTTTGCACCAAAATATTAAGTACTAAACTAATCCAAACATGACAACGTAAATAAAATTCCAGGCTATATACTATTGACCTACCTAAAAAGACAATTAAACCCTCAAAAAATCAATAAATTAAAAAATTTAATCGTATATTAATAAATATCATTAACAATATAAAATAAGGTCCTTAATTTTATACTCTTTTCGCGCAGTCATTAATACGTTTATACTTACAGTTTGCATTCAATATTAAAATACATATAAAGTCTATTTCAGTTCATTGATATGACTTCTATTAAATTTAGCCTTGGAGTTTATAATGTTTCAGCGAAAGCCTCTAGTTTTAATGATTCTTGACGGCTGGGGTTATCGAGAAGAAAAAATACATAATGCTATAGCTGCTGCAAAAACGCCTCAATGGGATAAGTGGTGGAAAAATTATCCGCATATACTTTTAGATGCCTGTGGGAAGAGTGTTGGCTTACCTAATTCACAAATGGGTAATTCTGAAGTTGGACATATGCATATTGGCGCTGGCCGAATAATTTATCAGGATTTTACTCGTATTAATGAAGCAATTGATCAAGGTGAATTTACAGCCAATCCTACTTTAGTAAATGTTATTAGTGATATGAAGCAAACTGGCCATGCTCTTCATGTTATGGGTCTATTATCGCCAGGTGGTGTTCACAGCCATGAAAATCACCTATTTGCCTTTCTCGCGTTATGTAAGCAGTTGAATTTTGATAATGTTTATTTACATTTATTTTTAGACGGACGTGATACTCCACCACAAAGTGCTATAAATAGCATACTTGCTCTTAATGCATGTTTAGCTAAGTATCCTGTAGCAACGATTGCTTCAATTACAGGGCGTTATTTTGCTATGGATAGAGATAAACGCTGGGAGCGGATTGCGCCTGTTTATCAATTATTGACTGAAGGCAAAGCAGATAGAACCTTTCTTGACGCGACCACGGCTATCCGAGCATTTTATAAAGAACAAAAGTATGATGAATTCATTCCCCCAACAATTATTGGTACAGGACGACCCATTGAAAATGGTGACTCTGTTTTCTTCTTTAATTTTCGTGCTGATCGTGTCCGTCAGCTTACCCAGGCTTTTATAGAGACTGATTTTAGCTTCTTTCATCGTACCATAAAACCCCACTTAGCACATTTTGTTAGTATGACAACCTATGCAAAAAATTTATTAACTGAAGTTGCTTTTCCGCCAATACAGATGCGCAATACCTTTGGTGAAGTAATAGCAGCTCACAGCCTAAGTCAACTTCGCATTGCTGAAACTGAGAAATATGCTCATGTAACCTTTTTCTTTAATGGCGGTTCAGAACAAATTTTTCCAAGTGAAGATCGTATTTTAATTCCTTCTCCTCGTATTCCCACTTACGATTTAATGCCTGAAATGAGCGCTCCTGAACTAACCAGAGCACTCGTAGATGCAATTATCAGTGATGATTATGATGTTATTATTTGTAACTATGCCAATGCTGATATGGTTGGTCATACAGGTGATTTTAATGCTACAGTTCGTGCCATAGAATGTTTAGATAAATGTATGCAGCAAGTAGGTCAAGCTGTTTTAGATAAGCAGGGGGCTTTATTTATTACAGCTGATCATGGCAATGCTGAGATGATGTTTGATACAGTTAATAATCAAGCCTACACTGCCCATACTTGTCAGCCTGTCCCACTTTTATTTGTTGGTGAGAATTGGCATTTTAAAGAGGCTCATGGTAGCTTAATAGATATTGCTCCATCTTTACTAGCTTGGCTTGAAATAGATAAACCTATTGAAATGACAGGTAAGTCATTATTAACAAAATTAGATTAACCGCTTATATGGTGTTGCCCACTAAGTTTTAGACAAGGCGCAAGTGAGCGGGCGAAGGAGTGTACAACTAAGTACATGACTGAGCCGAGCAAGCTTGCAACGAAGTATAAAGCTTAGTGGGCGGCGCTATACGGTTAATTGCTCAGTACTATGGATAATTAAGTGATGGCCAATAAGTTCTCTAGATCTAGCAAAAACTATCATTTTCTGTTCATCATATTGATCTTTCCTCTTATTAACTTCTCTTTTGCAGCTAACAGTGAAGCTATTACTGAAACCCAAAATAAGCTAAAGCAATTAACTAATCGCATTAACAAGCTTAAACAAAACCTTACCAACGCCTCTGATAAAAAAAGTATTCTAAACCAGGAACTTGCTAAAACAGAGAAAAAAATTGATCTCAATCTACAGAAATTACAGCTTACCCAACAAGAATTAGCCGTTAAGCAACAAAAGATCAATGGCTTAGCCCAACAAATTAATGAAATTAATCAGCTTCTACATTATCAACAAAATTTATTAGCAGAACATATCAAAATACGCTATAAAACAGGCGAATATCAGCCACTTAAATGGATAATCAATCAAAATGATTTCTTAGCAATTAGTCGATTACTTACTTATCATCAATATTTAGCTTATTCGCGCCGCCAGATAATCGATAAAATTAACGTGACTAAAACTAACTTGGCACATAATCAGGCGAAATTAAAGATAGAGATAGAAACAAAACGTGCTTTACAAAGGCAGCTAGCATCTTTTCAAGAAAAATTAAAACGCAATAAAGAGTATCAATCATTCGTGATTCAAACCTTAAATAATGATATTCAGACAAAGGAACAATCTTTATTAGAATACGAACGCAATAAAGAAAATTTAACAAAATTATTAACAAGTTTAAATGAACAAACTACGAGCTTCACTCAGTCATTAAAACCCTTTATCTACATGCGCCACAAACTACAACTACCTGTACACATTGATAAAAATAATTATCAAAAAATGAATCAAGGCATTACTTTCTTTGCTAACGAAGGAGTACCTGTTTATGCTATTTATTCAGGAAAAGTTGTTTTTAGTGACTGGTTAAATGGCTATGGCTTATTGCTAATAATTGATCATGGGCAAGGATTCATGAGTCTATATGCACATAATCAAGCCTTATATAAAAAGCAAGGAGCTATTGTACAACTTGGTGAGCAAATTGCAGCTGTCGGTCATACAGGTGGAGTAAAGCAAAACGGACTATACTTTGAGATAAGACAACGTGGTAAAGCTGTTCCACCGCTAGGATGGTTATCATAAGTTAAGAATTCAATTAATAATCTACAAAAATTACTATAATTACCCAATATATTAAAAATTAAAATAACTTTTACCGCCCAAGTGGACTATAGCGCCTATCATTTAGCTTTAGACAAAGCGCAAGCGAGAGAGGCAAGGGAGTGTACAAACAGTACATGACCGAAGACGAACGAGCTTGCAACGCAGTATAAAGCTAAATGATAGGCGCTATACTGGCATCTATATTGCTTTCCACTTTATAGACTAAAGTTATAGGAAAATTTTGTTTCAATAAATTCATTCTTATGGCAAAGAGACTATAGTTTATAAATAAATGATTTGAGAACTGGAAAGTGACTTAAGCTAAGCTTTCCTAGGAGAGATGATATGTTAAGAAATCGGTGGTATTCAAGTATTTTTGCAGCACTATTAACAAGTACTTTTCTATTGCCCTTACCCCTTCTTGCAGCCGAAGAAGCAACTTCTAATGCAGAGCAACCCACACCTACAAGAATACCTATGGAAGATGTGCAACGATTTTCAAATGCAATTAGTGAAATAAAGAAATATTATGTGAAACCAGTTGATGATAAAAAACTCTTTGATAATGCAATTAGAGGTATGTTAACAGGTCTTGATCCACATTCTGATTATTTAGATGAGAATGACTTTAAAGACCTACAAACTTCTACTGCAGGAGAGTTTGGCGGTCTAGGAATTGAAGTAACCATGGAGGAGGGAGTCATTAAGGTAGTTACTCCTCTTGTTGACACCCCTGCTTTTCGAGCTGGGATTAAAGCAGGTGATTATATAGTTAAACTAGGTAATAAATCCGTACAAGGTATTAGTTTAAAAGATGCTGTTGAATTAATGCGCGGTAAAGAAGGATCAACTATTGATCTTACTATTTTACGCAAGGGTGAAACTAAACCATTAGTTTTTTCATTAGTCCGGGAAAAAATTGTAATTAAAAGTGTCAAGAGTAAACTACTTGATGGAAAATATGGTTACATTCGTTTAACGCAATTTCAAGCAATGACTGGTCAAGACATGGAAAAAGCCATTGCCCAACTTAAGCAAGAAGCGGGTGGTAAACTTAAAGGATTAATTTTAGATTTACGTAATAATCCGGGCGGACTATTAGATTCTGCTATTCAAATAGCTGATGATTTCATCGACACCAATAAAACAGGTGAAGAGGAAATGATTGTTTATACGCAAGGCAGACTCCCTGGTTCAAAATTTACAGCGCTAGCTAATCCTGGCGATATTTTAGAAAATGCGCCAATGGTGGTTCTTATTAATAATGGCTCAGCCTCTGCATCTGAAATCGTTGCTGGCGCCTTAAAAGATAACAAACGAGCTATTATTGTTGGTACTCAAAGCTTCGGAAAGGGCTCAGTACAAACAGTATTACCGCTTGATGATAAGCGAGCTATTAAGTTAACAACTGCACTTTATTACACGCCTTCAGGCACCTCTATTCAAGCAAAAGGCATTACACCTGATATTGTTATTGAAGAGGTCGAGGTAGCAAAGAGTGATGATGATAAAAAGTCACTTTTTTCAGGTTTTTCTGAAGCAGATTTAAGTGGCCATTTAGATGATGGCAGTAGTACAGAGAAACAACAAGCCTCTCCAGCTGTAGAAGGCAATGAATCTATAAAAAATGATCAAGCGTTATTACATGAAGATTATCAACTTTATGCTGCATTAACTATCCTTAAAGGCCTCGCTCTAGCTAGAAAATAATTCTGATTGTGCTTACCTAGGGTAAGCACAATCTATAAGCTCATAGGTTTTCTAGGGTAATCTGCCTAATATACACACTAAAATGTTTCTTACTTATTAATTTATGGCATAATTACAATTTTGCGAAGTGGCCCTATGCGTTTTATTATTCTCTTTCTAAGCTTAATAATGATGCAATTTAATTGCTTTGCAAGCGTAGAAAATGTATTTGAGACGATTAAAACGGATCCTAAAAAGCTATACTCTTTTCTCAAAGCCATGCCTAAAGGGGGTGAACTACACTATCACCTAGCAGGTGGTGCTTACCCTGAAACAATGCTCGCCCTGGCAGCTCAAAATAATTATTGTGTTACCCCACAAACATTTACAGCAACTTATCAGCAAGAGCCATGTGATAGCCAAACTATTAATATAAGCGCCATACCTCCCAAAAGTAGCCTTTATCAACAAATCATACAAGCATGGTCTTTTAAGAAATTTAAACCTGGGAAAATCTCTGGCCACGATCACTTTTTTAATTCCTTTTACAAATTTATGCCTATTGTTATTAATCAACCAGGCCCTGTACTTGCAACAGTGATGCAACGTGCCGCAGCTCAACATGAGCTTTACATGGAAATTATGCTGTCAGTTAAAGACTTTAACCAACAAATTATTAATAAAGAATCTATTATTCCAAGTCACTTTAATCGCTTAAAAGAGCTATTATTTGCTAATCAAACTTTTAACTCAACTGTACAAGAGATTAATTCTGAATTAACCAACTTATTACCTAATGCTAGAGATTATCTGGGTTGTGATAAACAACCAGAGCAAGCGGCCTGTCAATTAAAAATTAATTTTCAACTTCATGTTTTACGTGAGCAACCTTTAGCTCAGGTTTTTTCACAAGCTCTTCTTTATTTTACAATTGCTGCAAAAACACCTGAGATTGTTGCAGTTAATTTAGTTCAAGCAGAAGACGGACTTATTTCATTAAAAGATTATCATCGCCAAATGCAAATTTTTAACTTTATGCATCAATTGTATCCTAATGTCCATATTGCTTTGCATGCCGGAGAACTTTCTAAAAATGCTCAAGCACCAGCTTTGAAAACAAAAGATTTACGTTTTCATATTAATGAAGCAATTAAGTTGGGTCATGCAGAAAGAATTGGCCATGGCATTGATATCAGCCAGGAAAATAATGCTAATAAACTTATTAAGTATATGGCAGCTAAGTATATTCCAGTTGAAATTAACTTAACTAGTAATAAAAGAATTTTAAATGTGTTTAAAGATCAACATCCATTTAAATTATACCTTAAGCATCAAGTACCTATTGTGCTTTCTACAGATGATGAAGGCATTTTACGCACTAGCTTAACTAAAGAATATGCTATTGCCATAAGGGATTATAATCTCGACTATCAAACCTTAAAACGTATCAATCATAATGCATTAACCTATAGTTTCTTACCAGGAAAAAGCTTATGGGCGGATCCTTGGACCTTAAAACCTATAAGCGTTTGTAGAAAGCTAAATAGCTCTAGTTGTCTTAATTTTATTAAAACAAGTGAAAAAGCGAAATTACAAAGAAAGCTGGTATTAAAGCTCCAAGCGTTTGAAAGAATGTATAATAATTCTCATCCCAGATAAGTTAGCCTAGTTAAACTTAATCAGCTAGACTTTGTTAAACTTCGTTTAAAACGAATTAAATAATCTACAGCACGAAATGCCTCTGCTACACGTTCGCCATTTGTAACGCGTTCTTGTAAAATTTGCATAGTTGGCGCTGAGATAATGCCATTTCCTAATAATAGACCATCGAGTGCAAACTTAATGAAACATTCTTTAACATGCTCCCAAATAAATTCATAATGATCAGTACTGCCTTTAAGTAATAGGCTTAAGGGAATATAGCCATCAAAAGGATGATGTTGATGATAATATTGCATCACTACAGGAATTTCATAGGTACCGGCTTCTACCTTTTCTATTTGATAACTATAAGATGATTTTTTAAGTAAATTAATACAACTTTCTAATTGCTGCTCGGCTAGCTGTTCATAATAATTAGACCAAATAACTAATATTTTTTGCCCTGACATTGACTTAACTCACTACTTATAAAATAAACCTAATTTATTACTCTGCAAATGGGTTACGTAATACTATGGTTGAATTACGTTCTGGGCCAGTTGATAAAATATCAATAGGGATACCTAAGAGCTCCTCAATGCGTTTAATATATGCTTTAGCATTAACTGGTAAAGCATCAATGGATGTTAAATCTGCTGTTGATTCCTGCCAACCTGGCATCTCTTCATAGATTGGAATAATATCTCCAAAATCGTCCGCGGATGGCGGAAAATCGGTAATTAATTTGCCATGGCGATCCTGGTAGGCTGTCGCTATTTGAATAGTATCTAAACCATCAAGGACGTCGAGTTTTGTAAGACAAAGTCCAGAGATGCTGTTGATATCAATTGAGCGGCGTAATAAGACAATATCTAACCAACCACAACGTCTTGGTCGACCAGTAACAGCGCCAAATTCATTACCTCGCTCTGCTAAGCGGCTACCAATATCATTTTGTAATTCAGTTGGAAAAGGTCCGCCCCCTACGCGAGTTGTATAAGCCTTAGCAATACCTAAAATATAGTCTAAATAACGAGGCCCAAAACCTGCACCATTAATGACACTACCAACACACGTATTTGATGAGGTAACATAAGGATAAGTACCATGATCAATATCTAAGTGGATACCTTGAGCCCCCTCAAATAAGATAGAGTCACCTTGTTTGCGATGAATATGCAAGCGAGCAGTTACATCACAAACCATATTAGCTAATTCATCAGCCCAGATTAGAGCGTCATTTATTGTAGATTGTAAATCAACTTCAGGCTGATTATAGTAATTTTTCAATAGGAAATTATGATAATGGATTAATTCTTTGGCTTTTTCCTTAAATCTTTGTGGATTTAAAAGATCATTAACTTTAATTGCCCTTCTGGCAATTTTATCTTCATAAGCAGGGCCAATACCACGTCCTGTTGTACCAATAGCTGTATTACCTTTTTCTCTAGCTTTATCTAGTGCAACGTGAGTAGGTAAAATTAATGAACAAGATTGGCTAATATGCAAACGTTCTCGAACTTTAATCCCTTTGCTCTCTAGCTCACTAATTTCTTTTAATAAATCATTAGGTGATAGTACAACGCCATTGCCAATATAGCATTGGACATGGGAACGTAATATGCCAGAGGGAATTAAACGTAAAACCGTTTTTTCACCATTAATTTTTAATGTGTGGCCCGCATTATGCCCACCTTGATAGCGAACAACAACTTGAATATCGCCTGTTAATAAATCAACAATTTTACCCTTACCTTCATCACCCCATTGGGTTCCTACAATGACTACATTTTTACCCATAACTAACTCTTACTCTGCAAATTGGTGAATAATAGTAAGGAGTATTACGCCCGCTAACATACTTAATAAGCCCGTAATACGTAATACCTTTTCATCCTGTATAATGACTCTGCTCAGCAAACGTTTCCAACGCTCGGGAAAACCAAATGGCATTAGCCCCTCAAAAACAAATACTAAGGCTAGTGCTGAAAGAAAATTAATTAACACTTATATAGCCTCCACAAAAAAACAGGTTAAGCCACACCACTTAACCTGTCTTTTAGCTCCAGTTACCTACTCCAAGCTATTAAATCGATAGCCAACTTAAATTGCTCACTAAACTCTTTGCACAGATTAAAAAACTAAGAAAACCATGCTCAACCGGTATCCCAACTTTCGAAGCTCCCTTGCCAGATCCCACGAACAAGCCGCAAGTCGTTGGCATAGAGAAGGACACCTATTTATCAGTCTTTCAATTTTCCTGCGCTGAGCACCAAACTAATCATTATAATCCGTTTTTCCCTTGTACTCCATTACCTTTTAACAAAGAATGCTTAAAGTAATCAAAAAAAGTACTACTTTCATCAAGTACCATTAACGTACGCTCATTATTTAAGCTTGCTTCATAAGCTTTTAAACTGCGATAAAAATTAAAAAATTCTTGGTTTTTGCTATAAGCAGCATTATAAACAGCAGTTGCTTCAGCTTGGCCTTGGGCTCTTATGATTTCTCCTTGGCTTCTCGCCTGAGCAAGTAAGATAGTTACTTCAGCATCCGCAGAAGCTTGAATAGCTTCTGCTTCGGCAATACCGTCAGCTCGATGCCGGTTAGCAATTCTTTGCATGTCTGCACGCATTAATTGATAAACTGCATTCCTAGTGTTAGGGGGAAGCTCAATGCCTTTTACTCGTACATCGACTACCCTAATACCTAAGCCATGTGCCTGTTGTACTGCCTTTTCGCGCAGTAGATTCATAATGTCATCACGGCCAGATACTAGATCAGAAATGGTGCGCTTACCAAATTCCGCCCTTAAAAAAGTATTTAGTTGCTGCTCAAGCAGTGTCTCTGCCTTAAACTCATTGCCTCCTGTTGATTTAAAATAGTGAGCCAAGCTAGCGATACGCCATTTAACATAATAATCAACAATGACATCTTTCTTTTCTCGAGTAACAATCCGCGAAGATTTAATATCTAAAGTTTGTAGGCGTGTATCAAATACTCTAGCACTTTCTATAAAAGGCACTTTAAAGTGTAGGCCAGGTTGTAAGATCTTTGCCTCATTAGTATGTGAATCATTAACTAATCGACCTAGTCGTAACAAAATACCTTGTTGGCCCTGTTGTACAGTAAATACACTTGCTAAAATTAGCATTAAAATAAAAAATATAAATATTCCCAACATCGTTTTAAATGCATTCATCTATTCACTCCTTCCTGGGCGGAGAGTTTGTCTAACTGTATTACGAATTTTGTTATTATCTGTATCCCCATTAACTCCCATAGTTTGCTCTGCAACAGCATCACTACCTTCAACTTTACTTTGGTTTGGATTAGAAGGAAGTGCAGTCATTAATTTATCCAAAGGAAGATAAAGTAAATTGCCAGCCGCTGCTGCAACAATAACTTTATTACTTTGAGTCAATACTTTTTGCATCGTATCTAAATACATACGCTGCGAAGTTACAAAGGGTGATTGAGTATAAAATGGCAAAATAGCTTGGAATTCAGCGACCTCACCTTTTGCACGAAATACCACTTGTCTAGCATAAGCTTGAGCCTCTTCAGTAATACGTTTTGCATTACCTTGAGCTATTGGCACAACACGAGCTTGATAAGCACGAGCTTGCTGTTTAAAACGCTTCTCATCTTCCTGTGCTTTAATGGCATCATCAAACGCATCTTGAACATTCTCTGGCGCCCTTGCAGGTTGCGGTGCAACATTTACTATTACAATACCTGTTTTATATGTCTCTAAAATTTTAACTAAATAATCAAAGACATTACTACCCCAAGCCTCTCGCCCTTCAGTAATAATTTCATCTAAAGTAGTTAACCCAATAACATGACGAAGTGCACTTGATGTGGCTTGTTGTAAACTTTCTTCCGGATTACTAACATTAAATAAGTAAGCCTGTAAATCGCCAATACGATATTGGACTACTAGAGAAACAGCGACTAGATTTTCATCTTTTGTAAGCATTTGCGCTGAATAAGAATAATCCGATACACGCTCAACATTAACAACAATTTTAGAATCAATTAAGCGAGGTATCCAATGCGGCCCTGGCCCAACTGTTTTAATATATTTTCCAAAACGAAGAATAGCAGCCTGTTCTGCAGGGTCAACAATAAAAATACCTGATAGAGCCCATAGAATAAAAAGAATTAACAGAACTATTAAAGCAATCAAACCCCCATTACCATTAGCTGCTGTTGTTTCCTCTGGATCTTCAGGATTATTTGAATTTCCACCGCCTCTTAAGGCCTTCTTCAATTTACTTTGAAAGCGTTTTAAAGCCTCATCTAAATCTGGTGGCTGCTTCTTGCCAGTCCATGGATCTTTATCTTTCTCTGGCTCATTCCATCCCATTTGTTTCTCCGCCTTCTTAATTTTAAAGAAAGCTAGAATTCTAGGGCTTACCCAAGTTTTAAGCAAGGGTATAAATAATTAGTGGCAACTTTTAAGTCAGCTGCCACTAATGATTAACGTGTGTTTACCAACATCTGCTCTAATAGCGGTTGTTCTTCACTTTCAGTTAAATTAACATAAACTTCAGGCTGCGGTTTAGTCATCTCAGCCACAATACGTGCTGTCCGCGTTTTAGGATGTTCTTTTGCATACTGACACACGCCTTCCCACGAATTAATCTGACCCGTAGTGATTTTCCATAACATTTCACTCCAAGGCGAATAAATAGTAGCGCGCTTAATAACTTCTCTATATCTTTTTACAAAAATAGCAAATAATTTTTCATCTTGATCAAGCTCCTGCTTATTACTATCAGCAAGCACTAATTTCTCACACTTAAATGCTAGGCGATCAGAAATACCAAAAAATTTCTTTACAGAATATGACCATGTTTTATTAGTATAAATAATATCATGTAAGGAATTATTTTTATCATGGCTGGCACGTAAAAATTGAATACTTGAGTGGTTATCCTCTATTGTGTAGTTCTTTACCGCCTTCACCAACTCAACTCGATGAGTATTTAATAAATTACGAAACGTCTCGGTGGAAGGGGTTGTTGCCCCATGACATAGTAAAATAGCAATGCCTTGTAGCGCTTGTTTTGGGGCAATATTCTCTTGTAAGCGTAGACATAATAAATCAATTGCCGTATATCCATCATCATTTCTATGATTAAGTTGCTGCCTGCAAATAGCGCTCGTTTTGGGATGATTGAGTAACACTTTTAAAACATCTACCGAACCTGAATGTGCAGCTAATAATAAAGCTGTATCTTTAACCTCTAAACTAAGATTATCTGCACAAGCGCCAGCATCAAGAAGCTTACTTACTGCCTCAGGAAAATTTACTGCTATTGCATGCTGAAGCGGTTGCAAACAGCCCTGCAGTCCACCTTGTAGTTTAGTTTCACTTGCCTGATTAATATCTAAATGAAGTCCTATAATTGTAGAAAATGTGTCAGCATTACCTAAATTAATTGCATGCGCTAAAATAGTTTGCCCATTTATATCATAGGAATTTAATGCTTGCTTATAGGATATATTAGGCTCTGAGTCATTTTTTATTTCTCTATCTGGGGCATTTACCAGAGTAGATAACGGTAAACGAGCTAAAAAGACTGGTAACAAGTCTAGCTTACCAAGCTTTAATAATAGGTGAAATGGCTGATGCAAATAAATGTCTATTCTTTTCTCTAAAATAGTTTGAATAAATTCAGTTAAATTTTTATTTTCTTTATCATGCTGATGAATTAAATAATTTAATACAGAAACTTGCTGCCCGTTTAACCAATAAGCACGATACAAAAACTGATTATCTAATTCTAACTGATTATCAATAAATCTTTTAAAATCATTAATATTTTCAAGGTGCTGCGCCAGCTCATTAAACATATCCATAGTTTTACCTCAAGTCTTAAATTAGAGAGACAACCTCTCTTATCCTACAGTAAAAAAATTTATTACTCCTAATATAAATTACATGCTGTTCAGACTAAAAGTAAGACTTACCTAGATTTATTTAAGTTTAAACATTTAAATAAAGATTCAACTTTATTTTTTATAATAAATTAAATCCCAAACCCCATGCCCTAAGCGATTACCTCTTAACTCAAATTTCGTAATTGGTCTTGAGCTAGGTCGGGGCGCAAACCCATTATCAGGCTGGCTATTTTTTAAGGCAGTTTCAGCTGATAAAACTGCTTGCATAGACTCTGCATAATCTTGCCAGTCAGTCGCACAGTGCAAAAATCCGCCTGGTTTTAGGCGATTAGCAATTAATTTAACAAAATCTGATTGGATTAAACGTCGCTTATGATGTCTTTTTTTATGCCATGGGTCAGGAAAAAAGATTTGCACACCATCTAAGGATTCCGCTGCGATTTGCTGATTAAAAATAGCTACAGCATCGAACATAGCAACTCGAACATTACTAATTTCTTTTTCATGTAAATCGGCCACTAGGCTTCCAACACCAGCTCGATGGACTTCAATACCAATAAAATTTTTATGAGGATTCTGCTCTGCCATCGCAATAAGCGAAGCGCCCATACCAAACCCAATTTCAACGATAGTTTCAGTATTTCGGCCAAAAATAGCTTGAAAATCCCAAACGATATCATCTACAGGTAAAATATATTGTGTCAGCCACTTATCTAAAGCAAGTTGTTGACGTTTACTCATACGACCTGCTCTTAATACAAAGCTTTTAACAGTTCGTTGCATCTGAATCATTATCTCCACAAAAGGCAGCAATTATAAGCCGATAATCTATAATTAAGTAATTATTTGTCATCTTTTAACAGATGTAAGCTTTTTTAACTAAATAGGGTAAAAAAATCGCTTATCGATTGCAAAATTCTTCTTTTTTTGTTATAAAAGCGCTCTTTGCCTAACACTGAGTCAACACCCATGCCAATGGTTGTGATTTTTTCAGTTATGGTTTTATTTAGAGAAAATTTGGAGTAACAGCATGTCAAGAGTATGTCAAGTTACTGGCAAGCGGCCCATGACTGGTCATAATGTATCACACGCCAATAATAAAACTAAAAGACGTTTTTTACCTAATATTCAACAGCATCGCTTTTGGGTTGAAGAAGAAAACCGCTTTGTCACGTTAAAAGTAAGTATGAAAGGTATGCGTATTATCGATAAACTTGGTATTAAAACCGTTATCGATAAGTTAAGAGAAAAAGGCGAAAAAGTCTAATTAAGAGGATTAACCATGGCAGCTGTCACTATTAAAATTAAAATGGAATCTACTGCAGGTACAGGTTATTTTGTAACTACGACTAAGAATCCAAGAAATTGCCCTGATAAATTTGAATTTAAAAAATACGATCCCGTCGTGCGGAAGCATGTATTATTTAAAGAGAAAAAAGTAAAATAGATTGCTTTTATCTATTTAGTTCCTATTTCTCATTTTCGACTTAATAACGCCACAGTTTGGAAATAAATGTGGCTATTATTTTTTTGTCTAAAATTAATAGCCTGTTAATAACACCCACTATCTTAATTAATCCTTTATCCAATAACCAAGTAACCTAATTAAGCTTTAGAGAAGTTTTAACTTATATATAATAAAATCAACCTCTTATTACTTTTAATCCCATTATATATGGTATAAGCTACTGGATAATCTTAGTGAATCAGTTAAACTTAATAATAAGCAATGATCTAAGAGGATAGTGGATGAAACCCTCGTTGCAACTTAGTATTGGTCAACAACTGACGCTTACTCCTCAACTTCAGCAAGCGATCCGCCTGTTACAATTGTCTACTATTGATTTACAACAAGAAATACAACAAGCTGTTGAGTCAAATCCTTTACTTGAAGTTTTACCTAATGAAGAAAAGGAAGATATCACTGATAATTCCGAGCGAAGTTCTGAAGATAATGATTTTCAATGGTCACAACTTTATAATCTTAATAAACGCAGTAATTTTGAAGATACCGATTTTAATTATGAAAATTTATACTGTACAACAACTAACTTACAAGAACATTTACGGTGGCAGCTAGAATTAACGCCGATGAGTGATATCGATCGCGTTATTGCTACAGCAATTATTGATGCAATCGACGATGATGGATTTTTAACCCAGTCGGTTAATGAACTACATGCAAGTTTAAATAGTGATTCCTATCCTCTTGATATTGAAGAAATTGAGGCTGTCCGTCACCGGTTACAATTATTTGATCCCGTAGGCTGTGCTACCCTCAATCTATCTGAGTCATTGCTAATACAGCTTAGTCAATTTCCTGAATATGATAAAGATATTGAATTAACTAAGGCAATTGTTAAAAATGATTTAGAGTTACTAGGACAGCATAATTATCGGCAATTAATGAAGAATCATCATGTGAATGAAGAAACTATTAATCGAGTTTTACAAATTATTCATCAATTGCATCCTAAGCCAGGTAGTTTAATCCAACAAAATAATGTGGAATATATTATCCCAGATGTCATCGTAAAAAAAATGGATGGAACTTGGCAGGTTCTCTTAAACCAAACAATCCTGCCGCGTTTATCAATTAATAGTCAATATGCATCTATGATTCAACGTGCTAATAGCAGCGCTGATAATCAATTTTTAAAAAATAATCTTCAAGAAGCGAGATGGTTTTTAAAAAGTATTCAAAGCCGTCAAGAGACATTACTTAAAGTCGCTCGTACTATTGTAGAGAGACAAATTGAATTTTTAGAGCATGGTGAAGAAGCGATGAAACCACTCATACTCAATGATATTGCAGTTGCTCTAGATATGCATGAGTCAACTATTTCACGAGTAACAACAAAGAAATTTATGCATACGCCACGCGGAGTCTTTGAATTAAAATATTTTTTCTCAAGCCATGTCACAACAGTGAATGGAGGTGAATGTTCTTCTACCGCTATACGTGCTGTAATTAAAAAAATAATTGCTTCAGAAAACCGCCAAAAACCTCTTAGTGATAGCAAAATTGCACAGCTAATTAGTGAGCAAGGGATTAAAGTGGCTCGTCGAACAGTGGCAAAATATCGTGAAGCAATGTGTATTGCTCCATCTAATGAACGCAAAACAATCCGTAGTTAATAAGTTTTAAGAGGAGGAAAAATCATGCAAATAAACTTCACAGGCCATCAAATGGACATTACACCCGCATTAAAATCCTATACTGAAGGAAAATTTAGTAAATTAACTCATCATTTTGATAATATTACTGCTATTAATGTCGTTTTTAATATTGAAAAATTAGCACAAATTGCTGAAGCAACTATTCATGTTGCAAAAGGTACATTTCATGCACGTGCCGAACACGATGATATGTATGTTGCTATCAATGAATTGGTTGAAAAATTAGATCAACAGCTCATTAAGCATAAAGAAAAACTACGTACTCATTAAAATCTAATCTTTTACTCTGTGCCAAGGATAGGCGCAGAATAACCTTCAATTAACTGTCTAAACTTGTCAGAATTATCTAACCCACGATAAAATAATTCTTTTTAGCTGAAATGATCTTATGAACCTCGGTTATTTTATTGCGCCTCAGCATGTTTATATCGACTTAGCCTCCCAAAGTAAAACGGCTGTTTTTCACAAAATTAGTGAGTTGTTTACAACAACTATTCCTGAGCTTAACTTCAATGAGTTATTTGATGCTTTTTGGCATCGCGAACTTCTGGGTAGTACAGCAATTGGGCATGGAATTATTATTCCACATATACGGCTACCAACTATCAATCAGCCGAAAGCTTGCCTTATTAAATTAATAAATCCAGTTGACTTTGGTGCCGAAGATAAACAGCCGGCTGATTTAGTTGTAGGTTTAATTGTTCCGCCTAACCAAGAAGAACATCATTTGACAATTCTTGCTGCAATTATTAAACAATTTAGTGATTCAAGCTTCAGAAATGCTTGCCGAAAAGCAAATAATGCGGAATCATTATATGCTCTTGTAGTAAACGGTGCATTAGAGACACAAGCTTCTTAACCGTTTAATATCGTGAGTTTGACATCAAGAAATCAAATTCTCTAGATTGTAAAATGAACGTTATCCCGTAAAGGTAAAGCATTTACCGGGTCTACATCAAAGCAGGCTAGTTCAATATAAAAAAGTAAAAACCTATCTTTTATATTGAACTCACGTTAATTAATGATTATAAGTTGATTTCTATGATTGAAACAAATGTTCGGATTATTAATAAATTAGGACTTCATGCGCGTGCCTCAGCTAAATTTGTTTCTACAGCAGCCAAATTTCAAAGCCAAATTGAGGTTATTAAGCAATCTCAAAAAGTAGATGGCAAAAGCATTATGGGCGTTATGATGCTTGCTGCTACACAAGGCTCTGAATTAATTATTAAAATTAATGGCCCAGATGAAAAAGATATGGAGAAAGCGTTGGTTGAGCTCATTAATAATCGCTTTGATGAGCCAGAATAAAAAGGTTTAAACTGAAGCTTTAGAATTTTTTAAATTTCTATTATTTATCTTCAGAAGATTTTTTCTGCCTGCGTATTTTATTTAATTTTATTAATAATTGGATTGGCCCAGATAGAGCATAGATAACAAAACCTGTAAATAAGATTAAAGAAGGGTTAGCAGCAATAGCCACAAATAAAATAATCATTAATAATAGGTATAGAAAGGGAACATGCCCCTTAAAATCAACCTCCTTAAAACTATAATAATGAATATTACTTACCATAAGTGCTGCTGCAATAATCGTCAGCATTGCTGTTATTAAAGATATTATAAAGTAGTGACTTTGATTTTGGTGACAAAGCCAAACAAAAGAAGAAACTAAAGCCGCCGCTGCAGGACAAGCAAGCCCTTGAAAATAGCGTTTATCAACTGTGCCTACCTTAGTATTAAAACGGGCCAGCCGCAATGCAACTGCTGCTGTATAAATAAAGGCAACTAACCAACCAATCTTACCTAATTGCTGTAAATTCCAGCTATATAATAATAAGGCAGGCGCAACGCCAAAAGTTACCATGTCTGAAAGACTATCATACTGTGCCCCGAAAGCCGATTGAGTATTCGTTAAACGAGCTATACGACCGTCTAAACTATCAGCGATCATACCAATGAAAATTGCAATAATCGCTGCTTCATATTGGCCTTTAAATGCCGCAACAATAGCATAAAAAGCTGCAAATAAACTTGCTGTAGTAAAAAGATTAGGTAATAAATAAACACCAGAGGGATTTTCTTTTGAATTCACAACTTAAGCCTACCAGATAAATATACTTAAAATTATTATATAATATTTTCTTTGCTTGAAGTTTACTTTTTAAGTAAAGAAGTACTTAAAGCAAGCAAAATCACTTAAAATCAAACAAATATCCTAACACAATCAGCCTATTAACTGCTATGATCGATGTATTATTCTAAGCATCTTCTTGTTAAATAGGCTTTAAAAATCTAAATTAAAGTGAATCCGATATAAAAGTTAGATCTTTTATAAAAAACCTTCATCTCTTTTATAATGAACACATTAATTTCAGTTAAACTAACTTAATCATTACCTACCAATATGATGCTATAATAGGCATACTGTTTTGTTTGTGTTTTAGCTATGACTAATTCTGATGTAGATAAGAAAAAAATTGTAATTGAAGGCGTAACGGAACAAGGTAAGGCTTTTCGTCCGAGTGACTGGGCCGAGCGTATGAGTGGAGCTATGGCTGTCTTTAAAAATAATCGTATTTATTATTCGCCCTTCCTCCAACCTAGTATTAATACGCAAGGCTATAAATGTGTTTTATTAGATCCTAAATTAAAAGAAACAAGCCCCGATGTTTATCAATCGATTATAGAATTTGCAAAAGAAAATAACCTCAAGATTTGTGGTGAAGACTAATTTAAGTGCTTGTATAATTTAGAGTAAATGCAGCAATTTTACCGAAGATAGTTGCTATTACACTTACTGTATTATCAAAATTAACAGCTAAAATCCCTGCAAATAAAAACATAAACCCCTTCAATCCATCTTGACCTTGTGAGCCTGGATTACTAGCATGGCTTAATAATACAGCCCCGCGAACAAACCAAATCAAGCCAGCTATACGAATTATCAATCCCATTGAACCAAATATACTATTATGATCATAATCTGTATAGGATAAAACATTACCAATACCAAATGTCGTATTAGAAAGTGCATCTAAAGCAGAAGGTAAAAAAAGTAACGCCGCCCCGCCTAGAATATAAGCAATAGGCACATAAATGCTTTCTTGTGATGAGGAATTTGCCCGCTGATCTCCGATTTTAAGCAGCTTTTGCAGAGCTGTAATAAAAAAGAGAATACCAAGCATATAAGCTATTCCTACAATCACAGATTGGACAGGAAAAAGTGATCGGCTTAAGTTGCCGAGCATTGCAATTAAATCAGTATTTCCACTCATAGCTTAATTATACCCTAATTTCTGTATTACTACTTGCAATGCGAGCCATTTAGCCTATATTAGATAACTTTTTCAGTTAGTAGTAAAAACATGCAAGCAAAATTATTTCCCATTACTTTAATAGAAGCTTTTATGCTCTCGCCCAAGGTTAAGCATTTTATCTTTAAAGCTGATAAAACCCCGCCCTTTGATTATATTCCTGGGCAATTTATTACTATTCATTTTGAGCGAGATGGAAAACTACTTAAGCGTAGTTATAGTATAGCTAATATACCCAACCAAGATAATTATATAGAATTTGCAGCTGGATATATTGAAGGAGGGCCAGGGACCGATTTACTATTCAATTTAGCACCTGGCAACATAATTAATATTAATGGACCTTTTGGTCGCTTAATTTTGAAAGATGAGTTACCCAAGCGCTATATTTTAGCAGCGACAAGTACAGGCATAACACCTTATCGCGCTATGCTTAAGGAACTTACTAACCGGCTTAAACAAAACTTAGAGTTAAAAGTATTAATTATGCTAGGGGTACAGCGGCCAGAAGATGCACTTTACGAGTCGGAATTCTTAGCTCTGGCAAAGTCTTATCCAAATCAGGTTACTTTTAGAGTACAATTAAGCCGAGCTAATGATATAAGTCTACAGCCTCATCAGTTTCAAGGCTATATTCAACATGCTTTTCCAGAAATAGCACTAAACCCTGCTGAAGATGTAGTTTATTTATGTGGCAATCCAGGAATGATTGATGAATGCTTTGAAGAATTAAAAAATCGTGGTTTTGCAATGCAACAAATCATTCGCGAAAAATATATTTCTGCTACTACAAGGTAGTGGCAACTGTTTCTGCAGCCTAAATAAGGAGTGTAAATTAACATGTATTACGAAGAATTAGCCAACACCATAGAACAATTAACTCAAGAAGGAAAAGGAATACTTGCAGCAGATGAAAGTAATGGCACTATTGGTAAACGCTTTGCTAGCATTAATGTAGAAAATAGTGAGGACAATCGCCGCAATTACCGTCTTCTCCTGGCTACAACTTCTGAATTAGAGCAATATATTAGTGGTGTTATTTTATTTGAAGAAACCTTTCAACACCGCGATGATAATGGCACTTCAATTGCTGAGTTATTTACTCAAAAAGGTATAGTGCCAGGTATTAAGGTTGATAGAGGGCTAATTAATTTAGCTAATACTGAAAATGAAAAGGTTACTCAAGGATTAGATGGTCTTGAAGAGCGCTTAATCCATTTTAAAAAATTAGGTGCGCGTTTTGCTAAATGGCGAAATGTTTATTCTATTACTGAATCAACTCCAAGCTTAGCTGCAATGAGAGCAGGCGCTGAGAATCTAGCTCGATATGCAGCCTACTGCCAATCTGTAGGCATTGTTCCTATTGTAGAGCCTGAGGTTTTAATTGATGGTAACCATAACATTGATTTATGCGCAGAGGTCTCTGAAATGGTACTCCATGAAGTCTTCAAGGCTTTATTTATTCATCAGGTTGAATTAGAAAATATTATTCTTAAACCAAGCATGGTGACTAGCGGTAAAGAAGCACAGCCTTTCAGTTCACCCGAAGAGATTGCTGACTATACAATTGGTGTTTTCCGTAATACTGTGCCAGCTGCAGTACCTAGTATCAACTTCTTGTCAGGTGGCCAAACCTCTGAACAGGCAACAGCCAATTTAAATGCTATTAATCAAATTGGTTATCAGCCCTGGAATTTAAGTTTTTCATATGGTCGAGCTCTGCAAGACGATTGTTTAAAAAGTTGGCAAGGAAAGCCTGCAAACATTGAGGCAGCTCAAGCCGCCTTACTAAAACGGGCTCGTTTAAATAGTCTAGCCTGCTTTGGTGAGTATGAACCTAGTATGGAAAGAGAATAATTTAAATTTAATTAGAATAAATGACCTATCAAGTTGTTGCTTTATAAAGTTATAGCTTGATAGCGTTGCCTTTAGTTATCTAACTAAAGCAACTAGATTTATTAAATAGCTTAATCAAGCAATAGTGAATTTTGCAAACAAAGGCAAATGATCAGATAACGTTCGCCACGGCTTACCACTAAAACACTGTGCCTTTTCAACTTTTAAACCACGAAAATAGACCCTATCAATACATAATGTTGGTTTTAATGCAGGAAAAGATCGGGCGTGTTGCCCTTCTAAAACTTTAAAAGCTTCTTGAATGCCTAATGCTTCTGCTAGAGGCCTAGATAAATGCATCTGCCAGTCATTAAAATCACCCGCCATTAAAAGAGGCTCGTTATCAGGAATCACTTCTATAATCCGATTAACTAAAGCCCGGCATTGAGAAGCACGCTCTGCTTTAAATAATCCTAAATGCACACATAATAAGTGTAAAATTTGGTTATTATCTAATTTTATTTGTCCATGTAATATGCTTCTAGAAGCGCGATTTTGTCTCGATAAGTTAATATTTTCAAAGCTCACAAAGGGATATTTACTTAAAATAGCATTACCATGGTGTCCAGACTGATAAATAGCATTTTTAGCATATAAATAATGCGGCCAATCTTTCTCAGCAATATATTCAAACTGTGGTAGATTAGGCCAGGTTTGAATCCTTTGAGCCCGCCGTTGATGGAAACCCTGGACTTCTTGTAGAAATACAAAATCAGGATTTAAATTAGATAATGCATAGCGCATTTCAGGTAGCAAAAATCTTAATTTGCCAACTCCAAAACCTTTGTGAATATTATAAGTTACCAGCGACACACTTTGTCGCGGTTGCTTCATAATTAATAACCTTCAATAAACAGATTTAATAAGCATAACATTAATAATTTCTTTTTAAAGTAGTAAGTATTAATTTAATAGTTTAGTTTATTAAAATGTCATCAATAAATTATAAGCATCTTAAAAATTATAAGCGTCTTAATTTCGTCACAAAAATAAAATTATTTTATGTCACAAGATTTGAGATAAATTTTAAATTATGTTAGCTTGTATATGTTGTCAATGAAAATGAGGCAAAATTTAAATATAGATCGTGATGTAAATAAGGAGAGAGCTATGAAGCAATCTTGGTTAAAAGAAATTATATGTCTTACTAGTGCTGCCGTATTTAGCGGACTAGTCTACTCTTCCTCAGATGAACTAAGTTTGAATGACGGCTTACCTATTATGGTTGATAGTAGGACAGAACTTAATGATATCCATTTAAAAGACGATACCGTAACGTTCACTTATCAAATTAAAGATATTAATGTTGAACAAGCATTAGAGATAAAAGATGATAATAAAGCTATTATTGAACAAAACGCTTGTGAGGATGAACAAATTAAAGATTTATTTTGTAAAAATTTTCATGTCAATTTTGTTTATTGGATTGAAAATAAAAAAATCCTTGAAGTTCCTGTTGATAAACACCTTTGTCAAGTTCGGCAAAATCAAATTGCTTAACATAATTATTAATAAGAGTTAAGTTGTAACTTAACTCTTATCTTTGAAAGGCAATCCCTTTTTCTGTCATTTCTTCTATTTCATCAGCCATTGATTCCAATGCATCCACGAGGTTTGCATTATGTAGATTTAATACCTTAGTTGAAGGTTTATAATTTTTAATATTATGACTTCTTAAAGCGAGTCTTTGATCACCAGAAATAGGTTTAAAAAATCCTGAGGTTAAACGGGGTGAGATTGCATCATAATTATTAACGGTAGGATAACAGGCCGTTTCTGTTTGACTTATTTTTAACCAAAGTGGGTACTTAACTGGTTGTTGTAGCGGTGGAATTTTAAGCGTTCCCTCAAAATAAAGCTTGCCCAACTCATAGTCATTATCTACTTTGAGATAGCTACTTGCTTCCGATTCCGAGGTTATGATACACGCCTGATGATAATAGACAGATCCATCCTGACTAAGCTGAATACTGATATATGGAGAATTTCCTATATGATACTTAACTTTCATATGCAAATAAAATAATTAAACTTAATGTTCTTTATTATTACATAAGTGATAATAATTAGTCAACTATTAACATCAGTTCAGTATTTTAGTGATAAGAGTACATTTATAATCTAATAGCTTCTGCAGAAATTTAATTGGTAAAAAAATAGCATTTATTGCAAAATTAATTATGCTCGATAAAAAGCGATAATATTATGGATGAGTTCAAATTAAATATCCCAGGCTTTACTATTGCTATTAAAACATGGGGATCTAAAAATTTACCGCCCCTATTAGCCATTCATGGCTGGTTAGATAATGCTAATTCTTTTGAGCTACTTGCGCCTTATCTTGCTAAAAAATTCTACGTCATTGCTATCGACTTACCCGGGCATGGATTATCTTCGCATTTATGTGAAGGTGGTTATTATCACTTTATCGATGGCGTTTTTACTTTAATTAATATTATTGACGCACTTCACCTCAAAAAGGTTCACTTATTAGGCCATTCTCTAGGAGCTTGTTTAGCGAGTATATTAGCAGGTGTTGCTCCAGCACGTATTTCTACTGTTACCTTGATTGAAGGGCTTGGGCCCTTTTCCCGCCCTGAAGATACTTGCCGCGAGCAGCTATCAGCTTATCTATTTAAAATTATTGAGAAAAAACATCCTAAGCCTAAATTATATTCTTCCTTAGAATTAGCAGCTAAAGCCAGAGCTGCTCGTGGATTTCTGTCGCTCGATCTAGTGCGCCTTTTATGCCCACGTGGAATAAGTGAAAGCAATGGTAAATTTTACTGGCATCATGATCGCCGCTTAGTATATACAAGCCCCTTGCGTCTTACAGAAGCCCAAGTTATTTCTTGTCTCTCTGGCATTACATCGCCGACATGCTTAATCCTTGCTGAGCAAAGCTCCTTATTTAATGAAGCTGATATTCAGCAAAGAATTATGGCTGTTAAAAATTTAAAGCTCATTAAAAAAAATGGTGGACATCATTTGCACATGGAGAATCCAAGCGTTGTAGCACAACACTTGGATGATTTTTATAGAAGTGTCTAGTAATTAATCACAAGAATTAGCGTCAATTCCTACTTTCTTTAATGAAGCCTTAACACCTTCCAGCTCAATACCAAGATCTTTTGCTGCGCTCAATACACCACAACCACCTTCAGCAAAAGTTGAATAAGGTATCCAGTAATCCATATTTGCTTTAACCATAACATCAAACGCTTTACGAGCATCAAAGCCTGGAAGATTAGCTATTAAATAATATAGTCGGTTAAATACACCACTTGAGTAGTGAACATCTAAGCCACCATAATAATCATCAGCTGTGTCAATAGAGGTGCCATCACGGCTTGGTACATCCATAAAACGTAGTGCTTCATAACCGCTACTTTCTTTCATAATTTCTGCGCCAATCTGCCAGCTTGCTTTGCCCACTGAATAAAATTCAGCAGCTTGGGCTGCCATGTCAGAAAATGACTCATTCATGCCACCTGACTGACCATAGTATTCCAAGTTAGAATGTTGTTCAGTAAAGCCGTGACTAATTTCATGAGCACCAACGCCAAGTGAAACAAGAGGATACATCATGTATTCACCATCCCCGAAAGTCATTTGCCGACCGTCCCAATAAGCATTCTCATAGCCATCGCCATAGTGAACACGCATAACTAATTGCATCGGCGAGCCGTCAGATTTAGAAAGTGCGTTAATGCCGTACCACTCTTTATACATATGATTGATTACATAACCAGCATAATGAGCATCGTTGGTAGGTGAATAAGCGCCATTTTCTTTATCATAACCATCAGCTTTATAACCTGTCCAATAGATACCATCTTTACCAGTAGTATCTTTACAGTCAAATGTCATAGGATTATTTCTAGAAGAATAACGATGCTCCATATCCACTACGCGTACGCCATCATTTTCCATATAGCATTTAGCTGAATCAGAATCGCGGGTTATTTCAAGATAGGCTAATTCATCACCATATGAAAATCGACCTACTTTCTTATTACCACCATAACCTTTACCCTTTACTGCTGAACGTTCAGTTTTTACATCATTCCACTGAATAAAAGGTAGATGAGTCGTTGCATCAATTATTGCGGTTGGCCTTTCAGGAATTTTATCTTGATGAGTAACAAATACGCTAACTCTATAAGCCCAATGCGCTTTTGAATCTTTATCAATATAGACGATTGGTTTTACTGTTTCCTCACTTACAAGTTGATTAGCAAATTGAGCTTTAAATTGTTGTAATGCAACTGCAGCATTTTTAACAAATGTTGGTGATGGTTTACCAAGCTCACCTTGTAAGCCTTCATAAACAACACCATTCATCTTTACATAAGAATCATGTTTATCCGCTAAAATTGTCTGCGCTGCTTGTGGCGTATGGATAATAGCATAACCGCCAACCACTAAAAACCCTTCATATTGTTGCTGCATACGAATGTGAGTAACTTTATTTTTATCTGTATGCTGCTTAACGAAATTTAAGCTATTAGTAGAAAATAGTTTTCTCTCTGCAATACTAAGAGTAAATTGCTTCTTAATTGCTGCCAAAGAGGACTTATTTAAATGAATAGGTTCGGCTGCTTGTACAGAGGAAACCACAGTAAGCGCTAAGCAAGCTGCTGCAATAGGTGATAAATAAAAATTTGAGTGCATTAATCTTAACTCCTTCAGTTAATACACATGAAGCAAATCCATTTAGAATGCTCACGTTGTTAATCTTATCCATGTGTGCATAACTCATCCTCCATTTACAATAAAGTCCTTTGATTGTTGTACTATTCCTTTTACCGCTCGAAATGACAGGTACAACAAATAAGCTTACTTTGTTATTAAAATGGTTGACTCATAACATCCTAGCTATGAACAAGCATGGTAACAAAAGCAATTATTAGGTGCCTATTTTAATTGCATCGTAGAATTTAAGACTAAGAGGTTGGCCTTACTCTCGAATTCAAGGACGTAATTCTAACAGGTATAGAACAAACTACCATAATTTTTTAAATTTTAAAATCAGAAACTTAATTTCCAGACTATAAGCTATTCAGTTTGCTTTTTTGTTAATACAAAGAGGAAAAAATAAATTTAATAAGAAATCTTAGACTCCTTATGCTTGTTTTTAGTACAATAAAATTTGCCTTTTGAAGATATAAGCGCAATATTAAGTTTAAAATGAGTCAATAACATACGAGAACTAATATTATGTTAAACCTATGAGCACAGATAGAGCTTAACAAAAGAGCGTTATAATTAGAATTAGCTGAATTAAGTCACTTAAATTATGAGCACTATTACTAAAAACATCGATGAAGCAATTATTGAATTAAAGGCTGGAAATCTTGTTGCAATACCTACTGAGACCGTTTATGGTCTAGCAGGTAGTGCTGAAGATGAAGCAGCTATCTTAAAAATTTTTGCTCTTAAAAAGAGACCTATCAATCATCCGTTAATTATGCATGTTGCTAAAAACTCGGATTTAACTAGATGGGCTACATCAATCCCCGCTTATGTGCAAAAACTAATTGATACATTCTGGCCGGGTCCTTTAACTATTGTACTAAATTGTCAACCTAATGCAGTTAACCCTTTGATTACAGGTAACCAAAAGACGGTTGCAATTCGTTGCCCTAAGCACCCTGTCACTCAATCATTGCTTGAGGCGCTAAATTTTCCTCTTGTGGCGCCCTCAGCAAACCCTTTTGGCAAGATTAGCCCTACCACAGCCCTTCATGTACAGCATAGTTTTAGTAATCAACATCTATTAATATTAGACGGTGGGCGCTGTGAAGTGGGTATTGAATCAACTATTGTTGATGCTACTTCTCCTACTCACTATCAAATATTACGACATGGATTAATTGACGAGCAATCTATTCAAGAAGCGGTAGCAATAGAAATAGCGAAAGATGAGAGAGATATCCGCGTGTCTGGGCGTTTATTAACCCATTATCAGCCAGACAAACCACTTTATTGTTTCTCTGCAGCGCATGAATTGGATCACTTATTAAGCTTATATCCTAATGCTTACATTTTTTCATTTAGTAAAGATTTAAATTTAAATAGACCCTTTTACTATCAATTTTCGTTAAATCCTAAAGAAGTTGCTTACGAACTTTATTATCAGCTTCGTCATGCAGATAACTCACAAGTTTCCACCATTCTAGTAGAGTTACCGCCAGAGGAAAAAATTTGGAAAGGTATTAAAGAACGCTTATTAAAAATGGTTAATCGGCAAGCCGATAGAACATAATTTGAATAATTCGGCAATATTTGTGAAAATAAATGTTAAAATTATAGTTATATAGATAAATTGGAATACACATGACCGACTTACAAAAACCTTACAAAAAATTATATCGCTCCCGTATTGAAAGAAAGATAGCTGGTGTCTGCGGCGGGTTAGCAATTTACTTTAATATGGATCCTCTTTGGATGAGGCTGTTATTTGTTCTTTTCTTTCTTATTGGTGGCTCAGCGTTTTTACTTTATATTATTTTATGGCTTCTTGTCCCACTTGAGCCAACAACACTGCCTCCATCAGGAGATTGGAAACCTTAAATAATTTTTTTCGTAAAAAAGTAAATACATCTATACCTCTTGCCTTTGAAGAGACTGGTTTTTTTACGACTTAATTTTTGTTTCTAAGCAATTTTAAGAAGCGTGAGTAATTCTATTGCAAGTTTTTTAAAATTAGAAAAAGTAAAAATCCAGTACCTTCAATGGCGAGAGGTATATCACTATTGCAGGCTCTAATAAACTATAGTGCGCTATATTACACCATGGTGGCTAGCTCATTTTAGATTTTATAGATCGTGACTCTTACTTTTAAATTTAATTCCATGAATTCGACATAAAAAGCTCCCTTAGAGCTCAATTTTAGATAAATGCTTTACATGAAACTCCTATTTGTTAGTGAAATTACATTAATTAAAATAAATTTTTCTAAAACATGGTAACAATCATGCTTAGATCTTGCCGATATCATCTAAGTTCTAGACATTAGCCCTAACTTCAGGCAGAATCGCAAAAACATTGTTTAGTTCACCCAAAATGAGAAAAATTTTAGTTTTACATGGACCTAATTTAAACAGACTAGGTACTCGCGAGCCTTCTGTATACGGTTCAACAAACCTGGCAGATATTAATAGTAATTTGCGCAAACTAGCAGCAGATAACGGCTGGGACTTAAGTTGTTTTCAAAGCAATAGTGAAGCAGCATTAATTGAAGCTATTCATCAAGCTGCTGATGCTGGTATTAATTACATCATTATTAATCCAGCTGCTTTTACACATACTAGTATCGCGCTTCGTGATGCATTAAGTGCAGTGGCTATACCTTTCTTTGAAGTACATATTTCCAATATTTATGCGCGTGAGCCCTTTAGACATTATTCTTATTTGTCTGATGTTGCTCAAGGTGTCATAACAGGATTTGGTGTTAAAGGCTACCGATTAGCCCTACAAGCCATTTTAGAAGAATCTAATTAAGAGAGAGCTATATTAATGGATATCCGCAAAATCAAAAAACTTATTGAATTGTTGGAAGAAACAGGTATTTCAGAAATAGAAATTAAGGAAGGCGAAGAGTCGGTTCGCCTAAGTCGTTATAGTTACCCTCCTGCCGAAGTAGCGCCACCTCGTTATATCACTGCCCCCCAGCCTAATTCTCAAACAAATATACCACCGCAAACTGAATCAACAACATCTTCTATAGCTGAAGTAAAAACAACACAAAATTCAAGATTAGGACATCAAATTCGTTCTCCTATGGTCGGTACAATGTATACTTCTCCTTCACCTGATGCGCCTCCTTTTGTAACCGTCGGCCAGATGGTAAAAGCAGGCGATACGTTATGTATTGTTGAAGCAATGAAAATGTTTAATGAGATTGAAGCTGACAGAGCCGGTAAAATTGTCGAAATCTGCGCAAATAATGGTGATCCGGTTGAGTATGACCAAGTGTTATTTATTATTGAGTAAGGAAGTTGTGCATGCTTAACAAAATTGTGATTGCTAATCGTGGTGAAATCGCTTTACGTATTTTGCGTGCCTGTAAAGAACTTGGTATACAAACAGTTGCTGTTCATTCAAGTGTCGATAAAGATTTACTTCATGTGCGACTAGCTGATGAAACGGTCTGCATTGGTCCTGCACCTTCACAAAAAAGCTACTTAAATATTCCTGCAATTATTTCGGCTGCTGAAATAACCGACGCCGTTGCTATCCATCCTGGTTATGGATTTTTATCAGAAAATGCTGATTTTGCTGATATTGTTGAGCAAAGTGGCTTCACATTTATTGGCCCTCATAGTGATACTATTCGTTTAATGGGTGATAAAGTATCAGCAATTACTGCTATGAAAAAAGCGGGAGTTCCTTGTGTTCCAGGTTCAGATGGCCCCTTATCAGAAAATGATCAGGAAAATTTAAGACTTGCCAGAGAAATTGGTTACCCTATTATCATTAAAGCTGCTGGCGGTGGCGGCGGTCGCGGTATGCGTGTTGTTCATACTGAATCAAATTTGCTAAATGCGATTACTTTAACACGCAGTGAAGCAAAAGCGGCCTTTAATAATCCTACAGTGTACATGGAAAAATTCTTAGAAAATCCCCGCCATATTGAATTTCAAGTACTGGGCGATGGAAAAGGAAAAGCAATACACTTAGGGGAACGCGATTGTTCTATGCAAAGACGACATCAAAAAGTAGTAGAAGAAGCTCCTGCGCCCGGAATCTCTAAAGAATTGCGACAAGAAATTGGGGATCGCGTCGTAAAAGCCTGCTCAGAATTAAAATATCGAGGGGCTGGGACTTTTGAATTTCTTTATCAAGATGGCTGCTTTTATTTCATAGAAATGAATACACGTATCCAGGTTGAGCATCCTGTTACCGAGATGATTACAGGTATTGATTTAATTAAAGAGCAAATTAAAATTGCCAGTGAAGTACCTTTCACATTAAAGCAAGAAGACATTCAGTTAAATGGCCATGCTATTGAATGTCGTATCAATGCAGAAGACCCCCGAACATTTATGCCCTCTCCAGGAGCTATTCGCTTATTACATCAACCCGGCGGGCCAGGTATTCGCTTTGATTCTCATATCTATAGTAGCTATATCGTACCACCTAATTATGATTCGATGATTGGTAAATTAATTAGTTATGGCAAAACACGTAAAGAAGCTATTGGCCGCATGCGTAATGCGTTAGATGAAATCATTATTGAAGGCATCAAAACGAATATTGAATTACATCAGCGAATTATGCATGATAAGGGCTTTGTAGAAGGTGGGACAAATATTCATTACCTAGAGTCGATGTTAAAGGAATCTTAAATTGTGTGGTATCAGCTAGAAATTGAAGTTTGTCGGCCTGATGAAGTAGATAATTTAAGCGATATACTTGAAACAAGTGGCGCGTTATCAATTACTCTAAGCGATAAAAATGATGATCCGGTTCTAGAGCCACTACCAGGCGCTACTCCCTTATGGCCAGAAGTAACAATTAAAGCGCTCTTTCTATACGAAGAAATAGCACAAGAGCTCGCTTATAACTTATCTAAGCTGTATACCCACTTACAGATAAATATTTCTACATTGCCCGATCAGGATTGGGAAAGAGCATGGATGGATGATTTTAAACCACAATGCTTTGGTGAGCGTTTATGGGTTTGCCCATCTTGGATTGATCCGCCAAAACCTATGGCAATCAATTTAATTCTCGATCCAGGACTTGCCTTTGGCACAGGAACTCACCCTACCACTCAACTTTGCTTAACTTGGCTTGCCAAAGCAGATTTGTCTCATAAAGTCATTATTGATTACGGCTGTGGTTCAGGTATTCTAGCTTTAGCTGCTTTAAAATTAGGTGTCCAACTGGCGCATGCCGTTGACATTGATCCACAAGCATTACAAGCTACCCAAAGTAATGCGAAAGTTAACCAAATTAATGAACAACAATTGATTATAACTACGCCTGATAAGCTTACCGATAAAGCTGACTTACTTATCGCCAATATTCTTTTAACACCTTTATTGCAATTGAAGGCTAAATTTAAACAATTGCTCAATAAACAAGGAATATTAGTCGTTTCAGGTATTTTAAATGACCAAGCAGCCACCTTAATAGAAGCTTACAAAAATGATTTTGTTCATCAGCAAACGGATAATTTAGCGGATTGGTCATTACTTGTATTTACAAGTCGCTAAATCAAAATACCTATGGCCTTGCCTACTAATCTTTAGATAAGGCGCAAGTGACTGAGGCGAAGGAGTGTATAGGAAATACATGACTTAGAGCCGAGCGAACTTGCAACGCTGTATAAAGCTTAGCGGACAAGGCTATATTAAAAATTACATAATTGGAGAAGTACATGCTCCCTTTTAGCCCTAAAAGAGCGTTATTAAGTGTTTCAAATAAAAATGGATTAATTGAAATAGCTACTACACTTCATAAGCATAATGTTGAATTAGTTGCTACAGGAAATACTGCTGCTTTGCTACGTCAAGCCAGTCTTCCTGTTACCGAGGTTAGCGATTGCACCCATTTCCCTGAAATCTTAGACGGGCGTGTTAAAACTTTACATCCTGCTATTCATGCAGGTTTACTAGCACGTGGAAAACAAGATCAACACATCTTAAAGCAGCATGCCATTTACCCTTTTGATATTTTGATTGTTAATCTCTATCCGTTTGAGCAAGTTATTAGTGATCCTGATTGTAAATTTTCAGAAGCAATTGAAAATATTGATATTGGTGGCCCTGCAATGATTCGAGCAGCAGCTAAGAATCACGCCTATCTTACGGTTATTGTTAGCCCCCATGATTATCAGGAGTTAGCGGAGTATGTTAATTTAAAGAAAATACCTAAAGACTGGCGCTTTAACCTAGCAAAAAAAGCATTTGTTCATACTGCTGCCTATGATGCAGCTATTTCTAATTATCTTAATGCCTTAAATGATGAAAAAACACCTAGTGGCTTTCCTACTGTTTTAACTTGTCAATTTAACAAACAGTATGATCTTCGCTATGGGGAGAACCCTCACCAACAAGCTATTTTCTATACAGATAAAAATGCGTCGCCAGGCTCCCTCGCTCTTGCTAAAGTTATTCAAGGTAAAGCACTTTCTTACAATAACTTATTAGATGCTGATGCAGCTCTAGATTGCGCACGTGCTTTTTCAACAACTACTTCAGTCTGTGTCATTGTTAAACATGGCAATCCCTGCGGTATTGCTTTAGCAGACAGCCAATTACAAGCTTATCAACGAGCCTACCAAACTGATCCCGTATCAAGTTACGGTGGTATTTTAGCTTTTAATCAGTGTCTAGAAGAAGAAACAGCTTGCACCTTGCTTGCAACCCAATTTGCTGAAGTGATTATTGCACCAATTATTAGTGACGCTGCAAAAAAGATTTTCGCAACCAAACCCAATATTCGAGTTTTAGAAATCGGTAATTTACCTGTAAGTGATCAATTCAAACTTGATATGCGGCATATTGATGGTGGTTTTTTAGTTCAAGAACATGATAATTTTCCTATTGATATCGACAAGTTTACTACTGTCACAGAGAAAATTCCTACTCAGCAACAAAAACAGGATTTACTCTTTGCTTGGCAAGCTGTTAAGTATGTTAAATCTAACGCCATTGTATTAGCCAAAGATTTAGCAACTATTGGAATAGGTGCAGGTCAGACAAGTCGCGTTATGAGCACACGTATCGCATTATGGCAAGCAGAGCAAGCAGGCTTTTCTAGTCGAAGTGCCATCTTAGCATCTGATGCTTTTTTTCCTTTTCCAGACAGTATTGAGCTAATTGCTAAAACGGGTATCACAGCTATTATTCAACCAGGTGGTTCTATTCGCGATGAACAAATTATCGCAGCGGCTAACTCAGCAAACATTGCCATGATATTTACAGGAACAAGGCATTTTAAGCATTAGAAGATAGGCTAAGGATAGTTCAGACAAGCTGTTAATCTCTTAGAGCAGAAAAAAACAATTAATTTTATTGACTGATCAATATACATGAAGAATAATCATTGATCACTGAATTTAATTGTTCAGTTTTTTGTCATTTGTAAACGTAATTTTAAATTACGAAGAGGTTCATCATGCTTACCAAAATAGAAATCCACCACCTTATAGCAGTTTGTCAATTAATTGGTAAACTAGGCCTCGATAATGGAGTAAGCGCTCAAATACCTAAAATCCATATCGATATATTACAACCACCCAATGATTTTATAGGAGTTAATACCAATCCAGCCATCTTTATTAACAAATATACTTATCAGCTTTTAGGCAGACTTCATCCAAACTGGATAGTGAATCAGACAATTGCTGTTAAAGCAACTTTACTAAGTCAACCTAAGCTTGAAATTATCGGCGCCCTTATTCATGAAGTAGGACATGCCTTTAATGTCACAGCAAATATAGCAAATACAGAAGAGAATGCTTATATATTTGAAATTGAAGTCTTATGTAAATTATTTGCCTCAAAATTAGCATTTCTTGACGAAGTTTCTAGTAAAGATCTAAAAACTTATTTTGAATCTCGCCTTCCTTATTACAAAAAATGTATTGCTACTAATAATTACCTTACGAAATTAGTCGAACAAATTAGTAAGCAATTTAATTTAAGCTTAACGCATTATACACTACCTATACTTCAATCAGGAAATAGTACCCTTAGCAAGCTCATGTTTTTTCAAGGGAAATATAAATTAGAAGATGAAATTGTGGTGTCCAATTTAACCCTATCTTAATTAAATTTTGTAGGTAAGGTTGTTAACCATGACCTTACCCCTATAAATGTCTATATTGCAAAACTTCTTTTTAACTACGCCAAATAAGGAATTGATTGCTAGAGAAAAATCGTCTGGTAGAGGAAAAGTACTCTTTGTTAATTTACCATTGACTAGATTGTTTTCATAAACAGACGCTATGTTTTTACATATATTCCTCCGCTATTTTGCAACTGATATGCTGAAATTACCTATACTAACAGCTGTTCCTAATGTAATAGGTGGAATTATTATATATCTTCAGAAAGTTATGGCGATGTTTCACTACATTATTGGTTATTTTTTGACGCAAAGTTAAATTTACTACGTCAAGCTAAACAAAAAATTGGCGTTGGCTTTATCGATTCTAAATATGATTTAGATCATCAAATCCAGCGGGATATTCCGTGGCTATTTACTAATAATACAGAAGCGATTAGTTTTTATTTGAAGAAGCGACGAGAAGGTAATTTTAACGTAATATAGAATACCTCTTCGCTTGGGCTGGTCATATTTAGCATATCTTGCAAGAGTGTAAGAGCTTAGATCCCTCTGCTGGCAGTGGCACAAACGGTCAGATTTGTACACAGATTGTGAGAAATTATTTCTAGAATGGCTTATACTCGTGTGATTTCTAAGGCGTATAATAAAAAGGATTGGGAAGCTTAAAATTTTTTTCAGAAAAGCCGCCTACAAAATCACTGTCTTGATCACCTAAATTCAACACAATATCATAACCTTCTGAGGTAATTTTTTGCCTTACTTCTTCTTTGTAACTACTAATGGAATATTTTCCTTCTTTATTTTTATAGCCTGGGGGAATTAAAAAAAGACCATCCCAATGATTAAAGCCGACATTCTTTAAACTTTCGGCTGTAGATTCTAAGCCATCTGTGCTTCTACCAGAAATAAAAAAGACTGCTACGCCATGTTTTTTCGCTTCGTTGTATAAACTGAGCACTTGAGGAATGGCTTTATCCGGAGTTTCAAAAGCCCCAGGGCAAAAATATTTTTGATTTCTACTAAAATCGACTTTTAGTAAAGTAGACAGATTTGAAAGTGCAGTATCATCTATATCTAAAACTATTGCTAATTTTTTAGGCGGAACAATTGATTTATTTGATAAAACACGTGCTTTTAAATAAGCCCTGGCTTGCTCAACGATTCGACTGATATCTCTTTCATAATTTCCGGATTCAATATAATTTAAAATCTGCAGCTTAATAAGACCTAAGTTTGGTGGCTGAGTGGTAGTTTCTGGCGCGCGCGCAAAGACTGACGTATTAATGAAGATATTAAATAAAAATAAAAAATTTACAGGCAATAGGAAAAGATTCTTTCTGTTCATAGTATCACTCAATATAAGAGTTTGACTTTTTAATATAAACGCTATACGTTTAATAAAAGCTCTAATTTTTCTTTTAGTTTTAAAACAATATTATATTGTACTTTCAAAATTATGAAGTGTTAACTTTCCTCTCTAAGTAAGTTATTCCTCTAAATATTTAGGGAGATGAATTGTCAACGTGCTTCCGATTCTGACTTAATTGGCATCAAGTTGATTTTTATGAAAAAATTACTGTTAAATGTAAAATCCATTTTGATTTTTTTATATATGGGGTTAATGATAGCTTTCCCCTTGGGCACATTTATTTTAGTTGGCGTATTGAAAAATATTTTGCCTCATGTGCGTTCAGCAGGTTTGAGCTATCATTTCGAAACTGCCTTGACTTTTTTCTTTATCCTCCTTTATCTAATTATTACATTTTTTCTTACCGTTAATTTTTATTACTGGTATCGGCTGTCTAAACAAATTCTAACAAAAGTCTTATTACTGTTAATTCTTACAGGTGTCGCAGCTGCAAGCATATCTTACTGGTTTTCACCAAGCGGCAATAAGAATAATTTCTATGCTATTACAACAAATAACCGTTTTACGATAGGCCCATATCCTGATTTAAAGTTAATGTATCAATTAAAAGAACAGCGCTATACTACAATCATTTCTCTTCTAAGTAATTTAGTTGTACCTTTTGAGCCTTATTTACTACAAGAGGAAAAAATAAATGCAGCGAAAGCCAATTTGGAGCTAATTCATATACCTATGCTGCCATGGGTTTCAACGAATGATCAGGCAATCAAAGAAATAGAAAAAATTGTAAGAACAACTGATCAAAAGAAATACTATGTACATTGTTATTTTGGCGAGGATCGAGTTTTAATTGCGAAAAGATTAATAGCAAAGCATCTACCCTTTAAAAACACTGCAATAAAAACAAAATCATCTAGCGAAAAAAAATTAGAGTTTAGTCGTGGGCGTGCAATATGGCTGGATAAAAACGTTCTTATGTCGCCCATGATGTCTAATCTGCAAGACTTTATGTATATTATTAATAATTTTAATATTAATACGGTTGTTTCGTTAAATAGCGAAAATTCAGCTTCTGATCCAGTAAATCTAATTAAAGGATCTATACAAAAATACAATTTTAAATTAGTACAATATCCTCTTAAAAGTTATCCGTATGAACCTGAAGAGGTTTTAAAGGCTGCGAATAAAGTTAAGACACTTAAACCCCCTGTATTAGTTTATGATTACTATATGCCTCCATTGTCTGTTATAGCTGAAGGATTTATACAATCTTACACTACTGGCTTGCCATCCATCTCTGCTGCATTGTTTAAAGAGTCTTTAAAAAATGGCAAAGCTCAAACGGTAAAGACCAATTTAGTTATAGGTCCAGAACCGCAAGAGAAGGAATTTGAGTATTTAGGGAACTTGGGTGTTCGAAACTTTGCTTATATAGGTCGTTGTACAAACGTTAAAAAGCCAGAATTTTTTAGAAGAAAAGTTAATAAATTGTCCTGGGAATGTTTTGAATGGGATCGTAAAGGCTTGAGCAAGAGGTTAACCGAAAAAGGACCATGGTATATTTATGGTCCTGATGCAGAAAAAGTAAAAAATAAAATAATAGACCGAGAGTAAGAATATTATACTGGCCTTTAATCAAAAATTTTTGCAACTATTGTAACTTCTATTTAGAGAATGTTACATTACAAAACTGAATGGAAGATTTAAGTTTTTTTAAATTGAGTAAGATGATGATAAATAGGGATATTATAAGCTGTGCTATTAAATTTCTTTTGCTTTGTGCTCCATCTATAGCGCATTGTCAGACTGAATTTCCTTCAGTTACTTCTTACTCTATTAATCCCTATACATATAATATATTAAGCTTAATAATTTTAATTCCTCTTTTTTTAATTCTTTTTATTTTAGGGATTTACGCCGTTAGGCATTATGCTCTCAGCTTCAATAGATTATTTGGTTATCAGCGTAATTTATATGCTGAAATTATGGAATGTAGGTGGCCAACAGTGACCATTTTAATTCCTGCGCATAATGAAGAAAATGTTATTGAATATTTATTATCGGCTTTAGTAGATACCGATTATCCAAAGGAAAAAATTCAGGTTATTGTTATTAATGATCGCTCAACTGACACTACAGGCGATATTGTAGCAACTTATGTAGATAAATGCCCAAATTTATTTACCTTAATTAATCGAACTGAAGGAACTGCAGGGAAATCAGCTGCCTTAAAACATATTATGGATTTAGTGACAGGAGATATTACAGTAGTCTTTGATGCTGATAATAAACCAGGACGTTTCTTTTTAAAAAATATTCTTACGCCTTTTATAGACCCTGAAGTAGGGAGTGTAATGGGGCGTGCAATGCCAGGTAATCCAGAAGTAAACCTCTTAACTCGTCTTTTAGAAATGGAGCGTTCTGGCGGTTATCAGGTCAATCAACAAGCACGTGAAAATTTAATAGGCGTTCCTCAATATGGAGGAACAGCTGGAGGAATCAGGACACAGGCTCTCAGAGAAGTCGGCGGTTGGGATGAAAGATTCCTGGCAGAAGATACTGAAATAACTTTTCGGTTACTAGAGAGTGGATGGAAAACCATTTATCAAAACAACGCAGAATGTTTTGAATTAGTTCCGGATGCATGGCCAGTCCGCATTTCTCAAATCTCTAGATGGGCAAAGGGGCATAATCAGGTTTTGGCACATCATTTCTTAAAAACTATTTTTGGTCGTAATTTAACTTTAGTTCAGAGATTAGATGGGCTTCTTTTATTATTTCTTTATTTAGTATCTCCTTTATTATTTATTGGTTGGCTTTTATTTATCCTGGCTTACTATCTGGATATTGTTCCTGGTGCAAGTACTATTCTAGGCTTTTTAATTATAATTTCTTTCAGTGGCGCTGGTAACTTTACAATTTTCCACGAAATATCGACAGGCATATTTTTAGATAACCTTAGAAACATTAGAGCTAACCGTATGCGCCTTTTGCCATTCAGTTATTTTAATTTCTTTGTGAGCCTAATTGTATTAACAAAAGTATTTATTAAACAAATTACGGTTGATCTATTTAAGAAAGATATTGTTTGGGTGCGAACAGAACATAATTACAGTAAAAATAAAAAGAAATCATAATGAAATTGCCTAAAAAATTATTGCGCTTGCTTGCTGTTAGTTTCTTAACCCTTGTTAGCTATAGCTTTATAGTTAACTTTCTTTACACTCAATCAATAAGAGCTCAGGAAAAAGCAGATGTTTCTGAGACAAAGCCAAAACAAGAATCTGAAGATTTAACAGTAACCGAGTCTAAAGATAATCAAGATATTGAACTTAATGAATTACTTGATTTAAAAGAGGATGGCGCTCAAGTAGAGCAAAGTCCCTTAATGCGCATTAAACCACCTTCAGCGCCTAAGAATTTGGATGAGCTGCTCAAAACATCATCGGAACCAAAAGGCCCACCAGGCCCACCAGGACCGCCCGGGCCTAAAGGGCCACCCGGCCCACCAGGCCCACCAGGACCTAAAGGGCCACCCGGACCACCCGGACCTAAAGGGCCACCAGGAGCTCCTGGGGCTAAAGGACTACCAGGACCTAAAGGGCCACCTGGACCTCCAGGGCCACCAGGACCGCCCGGACCTAAAGGGCCACCAGGACCACCAGGACCTAAAGGGCAGCCAGGAGTTCCTGGAGCTAAAGGATTACCAGGACCTAAAGGGCCACCTGGGCCGCCGGGACCTCCAGGGCCACCAGGACCTCCTGGGGCTAAAGGACTACCAGAGCCTACTAAAGCGCCACCTGGACCACCTGGACCACCTGGACCACCTGGGCCACCTGGACCTCCTGGGCCACCAGGACCAGTGAGTACTAAACCAGCACCTATACAGCCATCAGCTGAAGGAACGTATGTCTATGGAAGGAGGGGCTATATAGAGGCTGGTCATCAACATGGAACTTTAACTGATGGGTTTGATAATATGAGGTCCCAATATGCTAGAGGCTCTATTCAAATAGGTGAGCATGATAGCCTTTTCGCTGAAACAGTTCACAAAGAGCAGTTTTTCCAATCTGGTAATTTTTTTGGGTTAGCAGAGACTCATGATTTTGATCCAAGATGGTATGGAAGAATATCTGCGGGATTTAGTGATCGAAGCGACCTTTTCGCCAGAGTACAACCTGGGGCTACAGTCTATAAAAAATGGTTAGAAAGCAGAAACTTAATAACCTATTTTGGCGCGCGTTGGTATTTTTGGCGCTCGGGTGCAAAAACTAGAGTGTTTAATCCAGGCGTTATTTATTATTTTGACTCGCCTTGGATTATTGAGGCCGGAATTAATTTTAACCGTAGTACGCCGTTTAATTTAAAATCGCGCTCACAATATATTGCAATAACCTATGGCAGGGATAAAGAATATTATCTTACCTTTAAACATAGTTTTGGGAGAGAAGCCTATTCTTCATTGGGGGAAGGCTTTCCTATATTGGGACAAGCCGATACCATGTTGGGGAATAATTTTACTATTTTTAATTTTGGCAGTCGCTCATATAGTCTCACCTGGCGTAAATGGATATCAAAAAATTGGGGTTTTAATGCAGTAGGTATCTATTACAAGAACAAATATTACGAGCGATATGATGTAGCGTTTGGCATTTTTAGAGATTTTTAATATGGATGACAACAAGAAAAGGATCAGTATATTTTTTCCCTTCAGGGCTTTTCATAATCAAGACTTTAATTTTAAAGTCTTGATTTTTCTTTTTCTCCCTCTCCTGTTTAATGGCATTACTTTATATTTACTTCCATATATCACTGCTTTTTGGGGCATAGTATTTGATTTTTTTCTTAATGAATTAGGCTTTGCAAATTCTGTATTATATACAAAATATACGCTTTTTAATTTCGATTTTATACTACCTTCAATTACTCTTAGTGCTGGATCGCCTAGTGCTATACTTTGGTTTTTTACTCTCGTTCTGATATTAGTTTTATTTTTATTGTCATTTCTAATATCAGAGCCTTTTACTCCCCTGAAATATTTATTTAGAGCTTTTCTATTTGTTCTCGCTACTTCATTATTATACTTTTATATCAGTCCAGCTTACTTTCCTTATGACATTGAGATATACACAAGAGTTGGAATGATGCAAATTCTATCTTTACTCTTTTTTATACCCTGGATATTTGCTTTAACCTATTACCTCTTTGGTTATAAATTTATAAGAAAAATAGTAATGACCGCTATTGTTCTAATATATTTTATTATTTTTGGCCCATTTCAAAATTTATTAAGCGCCTACATTATTCATAAATTCTCTTTGCTTTATATGAGTGTTTTATACATATTTTTTGGTCTCTTAATAGATATCTTTATCTTAATAGCGTTTTACGGTTTTGCTCTAAGCATAGAGCCAAGACTTCTGAAATACATGAAGGATTAGTTTTTTTCATAAAACATCGGATTTTAATATTATGTGGATCTTAATAATTATTTTTATTTGCCTGACTCTCTTTATAATACCTTTTATACCTGCTATCTATGAATGGCAAAAAAAGACTGATGCTGGATCTTTTTTTTTCAATTTCGAAGATCGCAGTATAGTTTCATACTATAAAAGACAATTTGAACATTACATTGATTCAAATTTCAATGCGATGATTAGCTCTTGTATAAAAGAAGACAAGGAAGAGAAGGGAAAACTAGCTGATGGAACTGAATATTATGTTATAGCAAGCTCACAAGATATCAATTTAAAGGCAACAGATTTAGAAGACGAAAAAACAAAAAAATTAATTTTATTCTGCAAACCGATCGTTACCCCTCCTCAAATTTTTAATGAAGATAAAATTTTTGCTCTAGATTCAATCCATATAGGTAAAAAAAATATTATTTATGATCTTTATGCTAAAAAAGATATTCATTTGGGAGAAGAATCGCAGATAAAAAACTTTATATATAGCGGTTCAGATATTTACATAAGTAAAAATTGTGACTTGTCTTTCTATGCGCAATCTTTAAATAAAATTGAATTTATTGGAAGTGCAACATTTCAATGTTTGATGGCCCCACTTATTCAATTTGGCAATGTAACTGACGCACAGGCTATACCTGAGATAAGTTTTGATAATTATGATTTTAATAACATAGAGAGATTAATTTCCAAGAAAAGTTTAGTCATCGCCCAAAACAGTCAGGTAAAGAAACATTATATTATGAAAAATTCATTACAAATTGAGGAAAACGCGCATGTGACAGGCAATATTAAAGTTTATAAGGAGTTACATATTAATAATAATGTTGTAATTGATGGGTCAGTTATTTGTGAAGGTAATATTTTTATTGGCAATAATTGTAAGATTCAAGGTCCCATAATTACTTATGGAAAAATTACATTTGGTAAAGACTGTATTATCGGAACCCAACAAGATTCTACCAGTGTGGTTGCAGATAAAGTTGTTGTAAGTCAGGGCTGTTTATTTACTGGACTTCTTTTAGCGAAGAGAGGAGGATATTTTAACGTGAATGCGTAACAGTATAGAATCCTTTTACATTCATTAGGTATTCATGGCCATATCCAGGAAGCCTTTTTATAAGAGTAAAAATCCAGATTTTTATACCCAAGGCATAAAGAAAAAAGCTATTACCAGTGGGAAAAATAACATAGTAAAATTATCGTCTAAACCGGGCTGGTTAATTAATTCTGCAATAACTACAGCAGGTATTAAAAAAGGTAAAAACCACCATACTGCACCTAAAAAAAGTGCAGAAAATATCCATACATATGAACTAATTATTATGCCAACTGCAAAGATATTCTTTTGTTGAAACTGAAAAATTCTGAGTTCACCCATTATAATGTCACACAAGCAAGCCGACCAAATAATGGGAGCGCCTATGGCCGCTCCTTTAACCCCTATATTTGGAGCTGTAAGCAATACTAATCCATTTGAAAAAATTAACCACATCCCACCTGAAATAGTTCTCTTCTCATAATCTCGCTGTCCATAGACATTAAAGTTCCCTGTAAATCTTAGCAATTCGAAAGTAATAGCGATCCCCACGAAAAGACTGACTAACTGTTCCCTACTTAGAAAAAAAAGGTTAGCAATTGCTTCTCCATGCCAATAATATAAATAAGGAGTTAGCAGAGAAAAAGCATGAATAAGTCTCCTAAGTAAATGTCCTTTTAAATAAGTAGTATTTTTATACATTTTAATATTGTTCGATTAAAGTGAATGATAATTAATTCCTATACAAATATTTAAAAATGCTTTAAATTATATTTTAAAATTTACGTCATCTTTAATGATTTGTGCATTTTGTTAGCATTTCCATCTTAAATGGATTGTTTCTCTATGAAATTATATATTTTTGATTATTTAGTAGGGTTAAACTCTCCATAGATTTTATTAGCTTTCAATTCTACCAGCTTTGCACTACCTGCTGTAAGTACTTCAACTCGCTTAGTTTTTTCTCTCTTATTATCAAGAGGGCTTTCCTAATGTTGGGCCTCTTCTTGGTTAACATCGAAATCTGCCAGGATTAAATAAAACTTTTTCACAACAGAAATAAAGAATCTATAGTTATCGGATCTAGATAAAATGATTCGTGAATGATTGGAAAGTATCTTCCATACTAGCATTTGCACATTTAGATTTGAATACATGAAATACGGTATTTACCTATCAGGCATGTTATCGGCAGCTTTCAGATGACCTGGCAAATTTCCTCCAGAGGTTTAAAGCTATCCCTATAATGTACTGTTACTATCAAGCGTTTTAAGTCATCTAGATTTAGATTAAACAAGTATATTTAACCTCGCAGTGTGAAGTAAGGTGGTAATTACTGAGTTTCCTGCGAGGTAAATTGTATTTTCAGAGATTTTTCTTGAATCAATGTTTTCTTGTAAAATTTATTAGAGCAAAATTTAAACTGACCAAAGAAGAAGGTTACAAATTTAAATATTTTCCTTAGAAATGCATTTTCCATATTTTTCATACGTAATCCAGCTTTTAAATGAGAAAAAGGATACACTGATAAAAAAGCATTAATGACGTGATAAAAAAAATAATGGTATCGCCTTCAGCAAGGATAGAACTGGTTTCTTCTGACCCTTGTCAAGATAGGTAATAAGTTTCATGATAAAATCAATTATACAAATCTTCTAAGATTGCTATACTATTTCTCTCTTTTCTTGGAACAGATTTTGCTAAGAAATATCAATACTAGACGAAACTTAGGTATAAGGCTGATATAGGGATAATTATCAATCAGTTAGGATTATAGTTTAAAATTTTGGAAAATTTAATGTCTAAAAATAGAGCTTTCTTAGAGAAATTAAAATCAAAACAGGCTATAAAAATCCTGATATTTATTTTTGCCTTATGTTTCTTAATAGTGGTTTATGTTTATTTAAAGAATGTTTTTCAGGAAAAAAATAAGTCTGACTATATAGTCCTATTAATACCTAATCAATATGAAGAAAATAGCTTACTTATTAAGGCTTGGAAAAATATTGCGATTCAACAGGGTATACACTTAAAAATTTTACGTGATGATGATTTTTTAAGGCCTTCATTAAAGCCAACTTCTTTCGCAGGTATTATCTTGGCAGACGAGATACATAAAACCGTCCCTGTCCCGCTTGTAAATCATCTAAAAAAATATGTAAAAAATGGCGGTAAACTTATGTTAATTTACGACGCAGGTACTTTAACACAGGGAAATGTATTTTTTAAGGATAAGGCTCCCTTTTCTGATTTAGTTGGTGTCGACTATGCGTTATATGAAAAATTAGGCCGCTTTACAATACAATCAAGCGAGATTGGTAATACTAAAGAAAATTTGTTAAAGCTCGGTATTCAACCAGGAAAATTTATACCCTTTAATAACCTGGTAAATGGCGGTGAAAGCCAATCTTTCCAAATGATATCAAATTATGGTTACGGACCATTAATTTACTCTTGGTTCAGTTCAAACAAAAAATCGAACAATATTCAAGTCCTACTAAAAACCCCAAACGATAACTTAATTGCTGGACGAAGATCTTATGGAAATGGTGAAGTATTATTTGTAAACCTTCCTTTAACTTTTTTATGGCTACATAGAGACAGTATGCCGCTTAATATCTTTTTACACTATTTTGTTTCTGAGATGCTCCACCTGCCAATTTTAGCAAGTACTCCAAATGGCGTCGGTGGTATGGTTTTAAATATCCAACTGGCTTCTCTAGCCGATTTATACAGCCTTTGGCTTTTAGAAAAAACTGGTCTCTTTAATCAAGGCCCTTATACCGTATCAATAGGTATCGAGGGGTATGATGGAACAGTAAGCAAGGAAAAAAGATTAGACCCAAAAGGAAATAAAATGCTGCAAGATTGGATTAAATTTTTCAAATCTGCTGGTTATTCTTTGGGAATCTATGGAATATCACCAGAAAAGTCGGATCGTTTAGAAACTAATTTAATTAAAAAAACTATTTTTAGAAATTATATTACTGATAGTCAGCAAATTTTAAGCAAATTCTATGATCAAAATATAGTTGAATATAGTCACCCAACAGGTTATCAACCGGATTGGGTTACAGATATCCTTGAACAATTAAATTTCAAAGTAGCTTATAATTATGGGAACTCTGGAGGTTCTCCTCTACAAGAATTATATAAAACCAAGCAAAATAAATTATGGACATTTCCAGCCACGCCACTTGGCAGGTATATTACTTTTTCTGAATTTTTTCAAAATAAAATTTCATCAACAGTCGTTACGAATTGGTTAATTGATACAACTAAATTTGTGGCTCAAAAGCATGTGGTACAATTTATATTCTTTCATCCTAGTAAAGCGAAGAACTATCTAGATTCTATTAGTAAGTGGCTTCAGCTAACAAAACAGTTGCAAAAGAATAATACTTTTAAATGGTATACCATGAAAGAAATAGCAACTTTCTTGGAAGCCAGACAAAATGTTAAGTGGGAAGCCCTAAGAAATGAGACATTCTTGATTCTAGAAGCTAGTCATCCTAACTCATTAGAAAAGCAAGCCTGGTTTATTAATAAGGATATTTGCTTTAAACCTATAATTACTAAAGGGGTTGGGGCGATTCAAGAAGATACGAAACGATGGATTGTCTCAGCTGGGAAAGTTACAAAATTAGGCTTTAAGTGCAAATTAATCAAAGAAAATTAACATTCGAAAGAGATATTAGTTAATATTAATCTCTTCATCAAGAATATGCTCTAAAAAGTTGGTATAAGTCTGTTAGTGTTTTGCTGCTGGTGATACTTTCTATTTTCAGAAAGATTATTTATAAGCTAAGAGATATAAGCTAGGCGATAAAACCTAGCTTTACGTTCTAAAGGCTATTTAATCCAATAAACCTAATGATTTTACCATTTCTCTTTCTTCGCGTAGCTCATTTAACGTTGCTTCAAATTTACTGCGGCCATAATCATTATGCTCTAGCCCTTGAACTACCGTTGATTTTCCTTGCTCTGTGCGGCATGGAAAAGAAAAAATTAAATTTTCATCCACGCCATATTCACCTTGCGAACTGCGACACATAGAGTAAGAATCATTGGTATTCGTATCATTAATTAGATGTTTTACGCCTTCAATCACAGCATTGGCAGCAGAAGCCGCTGAAGAAAGACCGCGTGCTTTAAGGATAGCAGCGCCACGCTGTTGCACAGTAGAAACAAATGTTTCTTTTAACCATGTTTCGTCATTGATTACAACTGCTGCTGACTGACCATTGATTTTAGCATTATAAAAATCAGGATATTGTGTTGAGGAGTGATTACCCCAAATAGTCATATTGGTTACTGATGTAATATCGACATTAGCACGTTTAGCTAATTGGGTTTTTGCCCTTAACTCATCTAGCGTAGTCATAGCGAAAAAACGATCATTAGGAATATCTTTAGCGTGATGCATAGCAATTAAGCAATTTGTATTACAGGGATTACCTACTACAAATACACGAACATCATCAGCAGCATAATCATTAATTGCTTGACCCTGTTTAGTAAAAATACCGCCATTTATTTGGAGTAAATCTGAGCGTTCCATACCTTGCTTACGAGGTACTGATCCCACTAATAAAGCCCAATTAACATCGTTCATTGCTTCATTTAAATCTGAGGTGCAAACAATACGCTTTAATAAGGGAAAAGCGCAGTCATCAAGTTCCATTGCTACCCCATTTAACGCTGGCAGTGCTTGCTCCAGTTCAAGTAATTGCAATTCAACTTCAGTATTAGGCCCAAACATTTGACCTGAGGCAATACGAAATAATAAAGCATAGCCAATTTGGCCAGCGCCGCCAGTTATGGCAACTTTAACTCGATTAGTCATTGTTTTTCCTTTCTAACCATTGTTTAACTAAAAATAGCGCAGCAATACTGCGCGCTTCTGAAAAAGATGGGTGGTTTAGTAATTCGCCATATTCTGCTAGCGGCCATTCCACCACTTCAATAGGTTCAGGCTCATCACCTGGTAGTGAACTTAAATAAAGATCACGAGCTAATACTAATTCAGTATGGGATGTAAAATAGCCAGGTGATAAAGCCATTGACTTTAGCCAGTAGAGTTCTTTTGCTGCAAAACCAACTTCTTCTTGTAATTCTCGATTAGCCGCCACTATAGCTTGCTCACCAGGCTCAATAATTCCTTTAGGAAAAGCAAGCGTATAATCATCAACACCCGCTCCATATTCGCGTACTAACAGGAGACTATGGTTAGCAGTGACAGCAACTACTAAAACTGCTCCTGCGTTACTGTGGCCGCCAACACGTTCATAAATACGTTCTTCACCATTTGAAAAGTGTAATTGTAATTGCTCAATTGTAAATAATTTAGTTTTAGCAATTACTGTTTTCTTTTTACAAATAGGTTTCTGTCTTTTTTCTACTGTCACTTTTTCTCTTTTTGTAAAATTAATTCTAATCTTAAGTCACAACTAGGATAGTTATTGCGACTCATGATACTATTGCAACGTTTAACAAGCCAGTATCCTGTAAATGATGTTACCTACTTCGCTCTATATTCATATTCCATGGTGTGTTCGTAAATGTCCTTATTGTGATTTTAATTCCCATAAAAGTCCGGAAATTTTACCTGAAAAAAATTATATTAATGCATTAATCGCTGATTTAAAAAATGACTTAACTCTCTTCCCTAAACGAGAAATAATTTCTATTTTTATTGGTGGCGGTACACCTAGTCTATTTTCCGCAGACTCTTATCAGGAATTATTTGAACAACTGCAATTATACTTATCCTTTGCCCCAGATATTGAAATTACTTTGGAAGCAAATCCAGGAACAGTAGAACAAAAACGATTTCAAGCTTATAGACAGATAGGCATCAATCGCTTATCACTTGGGATTCAAAGTTTTAATCCCAATCATTTACGCACCCTTGGGCGAATCCATAATGATAAACAAGGCCACCTTGCCATTGAAGCGGCAAGACTTGCAGGATTTGAAAACATCAATATTGATTTAATGTATGGTTTGCCAAATCAAACGGTAGAGCAAGGACTTAATGATTTGCAGCAAGCTTTTAATTATCAACCAGAGCACCTTTCTTGGTATCAGTTGACTATAGAGCCTAATACTGTTTTTTATAAAAAACAGCCTAATTTACCTAACGAAGAGATTAATGAGGAATTAGAACAAACAGGATTTCAGCTACTTAATGAGCAAGGTTTAATCCGTTATGAAATATCTGCTTTTAGCAGAAATAACAAAATGGCACGCCATAATCTTAATTATTGGCTATTTGGCGACTATTATGGGATTGGCGCTGGCGCACATGGCAAATTGACCCTTAATTTAGAGTCCACTGTATATCGTACACAGAAATATCGCCAACCTAAAGATTATCTAGATTCTGATAAAGTATTCCTAGCAGGTAAAGAAAAAGTCATGCCAGATACATTGTTATTTGAATTTATGTTAAATGCCACTCGCTTACAACAGCCTATTCCTAATAATCTTCTCACTGAGAGAACAGGCCTTCCTTTTAGCGCTCTAGTAGCCAAATTACAAGAAGCTCAAGACAAAGGTTTAATTATATTAAAAGATCATTATTGGCAAGTAAGTGAGCTAGGTCGACGTTACACCAATAATCTACAAGCATTTTTTTTACCAACTTAAGCTTATAAATTAACGTGAGTTCGCTATAAAAGGGGCGAAGTCTCTTTTGTGGTGCTAAACGAACGTTATCCCGTAAAATGCGTAGCATTTGTGCGGGATCCAAAGCAAAAATAAATAAATTCGACATAAAAGACATTCTTTTATGTCGAATTTAGGTTAGCTTACTTATCTTACTTCACAAATAAGCAACTTTCACAGATAATAACACCCTTCTTTCGTTTGAGCTTAAAAGATTATTTTTTCTTGCAGCGTTTATAGATTAACTTGTTAGAATAAGACCTATTAAATCAAATGATCATTGCTTGGAGGCATGATGCTAAGCTTTTTATTTTTTATAATCTTTGTAATTTTTGGCTATATTTGTGGTTCTCTTTGCTCAGCTATTATTGTGAGTCGGATTTTCTCTCTTCCTGATCCTCGGTTAGAAGGCTCTTTAAATCCTGGAGCGACCAATGTTTTGCGTCTTGCTGGTAAAAAATATGCAGCCTTGGTATTAGTCGGTGATATGCTTAAAGGATTTATTCCTGTTATTTTAGCTAGATCTTTAGGTCTAGGCCCTATAATAACAAGCTTTACTTGCCTTGCCGTAGTGTTAGGACATATGTACCCTGTATTTTTTAAATTTCAAGGTGGAAAAGGTGTGGCTACCGCATTAGGTGGATTATTAGGGTTAAGTTTTGTTACCGGTATTGCAACCATCGTAATTTGGCTTATTGTTGCTAATTTCACAGGTTACGCTTCTTTAGCTTCAATTATTGCACTTATATTTGCGCCACTTTACAGTATTTTAGGCTTTGGTAGTGTTGACGTTTTTCTGCCATTATTTTTTATGACTCTTTTTATTTTATATAAGCATCGTAATAACATTAATCGTTTAATTGATAGAGAAGAACCTAAATTAAACTTTTCTCAATACCGCTTTAGTGATGTTACTGATGATATTGTCATTGATGAGCAAGTTAATCAGGCTTTTGAGGAAGAAGAAAAAATAGCAGATACAGTTGCAAAAGATGTATCTGCTACTGAGACAACAGAAGAACCCATCTATGCAACCGCAGATCAGCAAGAGGATATAGCGTCAGAGCCCCCAAGTGCTGCTGAGCAACCGATTATCACTGATCCTACTACGCCTGAAACAGTAGAAACCCCGAAAAAAAAGAGGAAAAAGAGTGATAATCAACCGTCTTAGCTACTTGTAAAGTTTTTAAGAATCTGTCTACAAAGTCTACTTGGCATTGTTGCGTAGATAATGAATGTCTTTCCCGCGCAGGCGGGAATCTATCTACAAATTAACTTCAGTGCTAATTGATGAATAGATCCCCGCCTGCGCGGGGATGACATAGGATTACTTTTGGTTATAATTAACTCTAAAACTTATCCACGCAACAATGCCAGTCTACTTTGAAGACAAGTTCTAGGTTAGTGGCCAACGTGCTTGTACATTGATTGCTAAACTTAAATCGCGTTTACCCTGCTCTAAATGTAAGCTACCAGCGAAGGCAACCATTGCACCATTATCTGTGCAATACTCAATGCGAGGAAAAAAAACTTCTCCTTCATTATCTTTCATCAACGTTGTTAGTGCTGTACGCAACGTACGATTTGCACCAACTCCTCCAGCTACTACTAATTGCTGCAAATTTGTTTGTTTAACGGCTCGACTACATTTAATAATTAAAGTATCTACAATAGCCTGTTGGAAAGCAAAGGCTATTGCTGCTCGTGCTTGCTCGTCTTGCTTGCTTTTTCGCCAAACGGTTAAAGCATGTGTTTTTAAGCCACTAAAACTAAAATCAAGACCTGGCCTGTCTGTCATCGGTCGCGGAAATGACGGAAAATCAGGTGTTAATTCTTTGAGAGCAAAATCATCAGCTAGACTTGCAAGTAGGGCACCACCTGGATAAGGAATACCCATCAGCTTAGCTATTTTATCGAATGCCTCGCCCACAGCGTCATCTAAAGTATCACCTAATAATTGATAATTACCTAAGCTTTTTGCTTCAATTAATTGCGTATGGCCACCGGAAACGAGTAATACTAAAAAGGGGAAATGTAATGCATTTGTTTCTAATAAAGCTGCTAATAAATGAGCTTCTAAATGATGAACCGCAATAGCAGGTATACTTAGACTAAATGCCAAGCTTTTAGCAAAGCATGCTCCTACTAACAGCGCCCCTACTAACCCTGGACCTGCCGTATAAGCAATAGCATCTAAATCACTTTTCTTTAAATTTGCTTCTGCTAATGCCTGGTTAATTAAGGGAATAAGCCACTTAATATGATCACGTGATGCCAATTCAGGTACAACACCGCCGTATTGCTGATGCATTTTAATTTGCGAGTATAAGGCATGGGCAACTAATCCTTTTTCTGAATCATAAATAGCAATACCTGTTTCATCACAGGATGATTCAATTCCTAATACTCGCATTTCTACCTCTACTAATAACTAATTAAATACGCTATAATGATCGATACTTTATCTGCTAAGCTTATAATTTTAATCTTTCATTGATTATATTGCTAAAATTTAAGCTTAAATTTGCAAAAAGCACTCGCAATCTAACAATAACTTGACGAGTTTAACAAGTGGCACTAGAATTGCCAGCTTATTGTGTTTAATTATACCAGAGGACTAATTAATGCCCACCGTTCGTGTGAAAGAAGGTGAAAATCCAGAATACGCATTGCGTCGTTTTAAACGCTCTTGCGAAAAAGCAGGAATTTTGACTGAATTACGTCGTCGTGAATTTTATGAAAAACCCACTGCTGAGCGTAAACGTAAACAAGCAGCAGCTGTTAAACGTCATTTAAAGAAAATAGCACGTGACGTGTCTAATCAACGTAATGCTAAGCGCAGACGAAAATAATATGTCGATTAAAGATCGCATTAATAATGACCTCAAAGAAGCCATGCGTGCTAAAGATCAGAAACTGGTTGGTACGCTACGCTTAATTACAGCTGCAATTAAACAAGTTGAAGTCGATGAGCGCATCCATGTTACCGATGATCGTATGCTTGTCATCTTAGATAAACTTGCTAAGCAGCGAAAAGAATCGATTTCTCAATTTAATAGTGCAGGTCGTGAAGATTTAGTCGCTCAAGAGCAATATGAGCTCGGCGTTATCTCTAAATACTTGCCTGAACCCTTATCGGAGGCAGAAATTAATTCTTTGATTGATGAGGCCATTGCCAAACATGATGCAAAACATATTAGCGATATGGGCAGAGTGATGAATTCACTTAAGCCATCTCTTCAGGGCCGTGCTGATATGAGTAAAGTGAGCGCCCTAATAAAGGCTAGGTTGAGCTAACCATTTTATGTCCGGCTTAATACCGCGACCTTTTCTTGATGAATTACTTCATCGTACTGATTTAGTAGAATTAATTGATAGCTATGTCCCTTTAAAAAAAAGGGGTAATAGCTATACTGCTTGTTGCCCATTTCACAACGAAAAAACGCCTTCATTTAATGTTGTCGCTAAGAAACAGTTTTACCATTGCTTTGGTTGTGGTGCGAGTGGAAATGCAATTAGTTTTGTGATGAGTTATTTAAGCCAGGGTTTTATTGACGCTGTTGAAACGTTGGCTTCACGATTAGGCATGCAGATTCCACGTGAACAAAACCAAGAAAAAATCCAGCAGTCTTTAAGTCTATATCAACTTTTAGCTAAAGTTAATCAATACTATCAAAAATCATTAAAAAGCGCGCCTAATGAAGTTATTAATTACTTACGCAGCCGCGGCTTGACAGGCGAGATGGCCAAACATTTTCAACTAGGTTATGCCCTTTCAGGCTGGCATACACTAGAAAACGAATTTAAAGATTACAAAGCTGATTTGATTACCACGGGAATGCTAGTTAAAAAAGATGATGGCAAAACTTATGATCGCTACCGACATCGCATTATGTTTCCTATTCACGATAGAAACGGACGAATCATTGGTTTTGGCGGCAGAGCAATCGATAAAGAACAAAAACCTAAATATTTAAACTCACCTGAAACCATTATTTTTCAAAAAAATCGTGAATTATATGGCTTGCACCAAGTTTTACAGCAAAAAGCGACTATAAGTACTATTTTAATAGTTGAAGGTTATTTAGATGTTATTGCACTGGCTCAATTCGGTATTATCAATGCTGTTGCAGCCTTAGGAACAGCAGCAAGTAGCTATCATATTCAATTATTAAGTAAACATACTAAACAAGTAATATTCTGTTTTGATGGTGATGAAGCTGGCAGGCAAGCTGCCTGGCGGGCATTAGAAAATAGCTTACCTTTTCTAGATAATAATCTTGACGCGCGCTTCGTTTTTCTACCAGAAGGCCATGATCCAGATAGCTTAGTACGCACTGAGGGTAAAGAGAAATTCTTAGAGCATCTAGGCCATGCCATTCCCCTTAGCCAATATTTTTTTGATACGTTAGCTCAAAAAATTGATATGCAAAGTGTGGCTGGCAGAAGCCAATTAATTAGTGAAGCTAAGCCCTTTTTATCAGTTATACCAGAAAGTACTTACAAACAATTACTATTAGATGAGCTCGCTTTGCGTACTCGGATAGAGAATCATCGCTTAAGCCAACTATTAACAAGTGAATCAATACCTTCACCTAAGCTTAATACACCTGTTCATCGCTCACCACTGCGCCTAGCAATCGCCCTATTATTACAGCATCCAGAAATTTATTCTGCTTGCAAGGATTCTATTAACTTAGCAACGCTAGACACAGGCGAGCAGCAATTACTGCAACAATTAATTAAGCAAATTGCTGCTAATCCTAATACAAATACTGCTACACTAATTGAACAATGGCGTAATACATCTTTTTTCGATTCATTTAATAAATTAGCAAGTTGGGAACTTGAAATAGCAGAAAATGCACTTATTACTGAATTTGTTGATATACTTAACTTTATGCAAAAACAAAATTTAGAGCATAAAATTAATGAATATATTGCAAAATCTAGAAAACAAGGCTTAACTGAAACAGAAAGATTACTCTTGCAAAAGTTGTTACAACAACGGCATCAAACAGCAACTGATAAAAAATAATACAATTTTTTACTGGCAAGTTTGAAGCTGCAGGTTTATAATCAAAAACTTTTTTTATATTTAATTACTCATCTGACCGATATTGCCTATGACTACAAACGAACAAGAGCAACAACGCTCCCAAATCACTAAAGTGATTAGTTTGGGTAGAGAACAAAACTACTTAACTTATGCCCAAATTAATGACCTATTACCTAATATTGTTGATACTGAGCATTTTGATGTCATCATTAGCATGCTAGAAGGCATGAATATTAAAGTATTTGAAACGCCTCCCAGCGATGATGAATTAGCTCTTTTAGGTAACACGGAAGAAGTACCTGAAGATGTTGAAGAAGCAGCAGCTGTTCTCGCTTCTGTCGATAAAGAAACAGGCCGCACGACCGATCCTGTTCGTATGTACATGCGCGAAATGGGCACCGTCGAGTTATTAACTCGTGAAGGTGAAATCCGAATTGCTAAGCGAATTGAAGAGGGAATTTATCAAGTCCTTAAGTCACTCGCTCACTACCCTGAAACCGTCCAATTAGTCTTAGATGATTATGACAGTGTATTGCGTGAAGAAATGCGCTTGAGTGAAATTATCAGTGGTTTTTCAGATAGCGATGAAGAAGCGCCTGCTTCAAGCATTGGTTCTATGCTAGATGAGGTCCAAGCTGAAAATGATTTGCTCGATGAAGTTGCCTTAGAGGAGGTCGATGAAGATGAGGATGGCGAAGGTGGCAGCATTACAGATGCAGATGATGGCCCTAATCCTGAGCAAGCAAAAATTTATTTTGATGAATTACGTGAAGCTTATGATAAAGCTATGCTTGCTTTACGAGCGAAAGGACGTCATGATCCGGAGACGGTGGATTTGCTTGAAGCAATGTCTGAATCCTTCCTAAAGCTTAAATTAACCTCACGACAAGTCGATAAGCTAACTCGACATTTTCGCCAACTGCGGAATCATATTCGTGAGTTTGAGCGTAATATCATGCGCCTGTGTATTGAACGTGCACGCATTCCACGCAAACTCTTTATCGATACATTCCCAGGTCAAGAAACTGATCCAAAATGGCTTGATACAATCATTGCTAAACATGGCAAAAAATTAGATTTAACCCGGATTGAAGAATATCAAGATGAGATAAAGCATATCCAAGCAAAACTTGCTTCATTTGAAGAAGAATTTGGTCTAACTATTAGCGAAATCAAAGACATTAACAAGAAAATGTCTATTGGCGAAGCAAAAGCCAGACGTGCTAAGAAAGAAATGGTCGAAGCGAATTTAAGACTTGTCATTTCTATTGCTAAAAAATACACCAACCGAGGCTTACAATTCTTAGATCTCATTCAAGAAGGTAATATTGGCTTAATGAAGGCGGTCGATAAATTTGAATATCGTCGTGGGTATAAATTCTCAACCTATGCAACATGGTGGATTCGCCAAGCCATTACCCGTTCGATTGCAGACCAAGCGCGCACTATTCGAATTCCTGTGCATATGATAGAAACGATTAATAAACTTAATCGAATCTCTCGTCAAATTCTGCAAGAAACAGGTAGAGAAGCCACACCTGAAGAATTAGCTGAAAAAATGGATTTAAGCGAAGATAAAATTCGCAAAGTCCTAAAAATTGCTAAAGAGCCAATCTCTATGGAAACACCGGTAGGTGATGATGACGATTCTCATTTAGGTGACTTTATTGAAGACAATAATATTGACTCACCCATTGATATGGCAACAGCAGAAGGGCTTCGAGAAGCAACCCTAGAAATCTTAGAAACACTTACCCCTCGCGAAGCAAAAGTCTTGCGCATGCGTTTTGGTATAGAGATGAATACCGATCACACGCTTGAAGAAGTGGGTAAACAATTTGATGTAACTCGTGAACGGATTCGTCAAATTGAGGCAAAAGCTTTAAGAAAACTACGCCATCCTTCTCGCTCAGAGAAGCTTCGTAGCTTCTTAGAAGGAGACGATGATTAATCATCGCCCTACGCTGGTTAGGCTTAAAAGAACTTACAAAAAGGCTAACCAGCGTATACTTTTTTTAACAATTTAATATAAAATTATTATGGTTTTCTTTTAAATTTAAGATTACAATACACCTTCCTCCGGGCCCATAGCTCAGTTGGTCAGAGCAGCGGACTCATAATCCGTTGGTCCTAGGTTCAAGTCCTAGTGGGCCCACCAATAAAATCAAGTAGTTACGTGAGATTCAGAAAAATTCAAAAAAGTCATGTAGACGCAATGTAGACAGATTAATTGCACCTTCATTTTATCTCTCTTAAAAGAAAAACTATAATAAAAGAAAATGCACTTTTTTTGTACAATAAAACAGGGAGGTATATATGAATCAGTTAAAATGTTTGGAAGGTGAAATTCAATTTATTCACAAAAACTCTAAAGGAAATATAACTGGAATCGAAATACTCGGGAAAGATGGAAAACGATACTACTCACATGTAGGAGATTTTAAAGAAGTTGAAGATGTAATTTACAAAATTAGAGATGAAATACAAGCAAATATTAAAAAGGGCTCAAAAGTTTCTTTCTCTCCATTTATCGATAAAAGAGATGGTAGAGCTACGTCAGTTCAAATCATATAATTATAACGTAGGTCACCTAACTTACTCTTAAATGATAGACATCTTGATAGTATTATTTTGTTCTAATTTCTGGTTTTGTATTAAGTATATCCCTGATCTCAAAAAAAGCTCTAACACATCGATTTAAAGTGCTGATTGAATAATCATTTTCATATTCACTTGATGTTATGTCCATTAAGTGAATGTTACTTCTTAACGTCCATACATAATTAAGATCCTCCATTAATTTTTTACTTATAATCCCCTTTTTATAAAGAAACTCATTTCTTTTGCTGAAACACTTACCACATTTACCTTTTAAATAATTTTTAGTGCAGCTTTCAATAACTGCCCCTATTAGAACAATATATAATTTGATAAGCATAGATTTTGCCGTACCTGCTATATCAGTTCTTATTAACAACCATCTTATGCTATCTGACAGTTGGATTGTGTAAGCTATATTGCTTTTTAAATGTGATTCTGAAATAAAATTAAACTCATTTCTTATATTATTGCAGGTTCGTAAAAAGCCTCTTGGAAATTTGATTTTTGCCTCCGAAATTTGCTCTTTCCTACAATAGTTTTGTATATCTTGTAAAATTTCACTTACTTTTTCTACAGATTTAATTAATTCACTTTGATTACTAATTTCCATATTACCTTCCTTATTTAAACTGGCTTACATGTGGGAAAATTTAGCCTTCTAATTATAAAAGTTATTAGATCTTTTGTGGGAGGTAAAAAATTCGAGGGACAAAGGGGGCTTGTGGGCAACCCGCACCAGCATTGAGTTATAGCGCCCCTCAACCTATTTTGTACTGTGGGACGCGAGGGACATCTAATTATATCAATAGCTTCTGTCTAGAAATCGTTCCTGTTGTTTATTGCTAAGTTCCTTTATTTTTACCAATAATTGTAGCAATTTGACTTGCATCTGCTAAACGAACGTCTTATTAGTTAACAATCTTTGTGATAGTACCTGCATTTGCTTATCGGCTCTTTCAACGAGAATCACGTAGGCAAGTACCAAACCGATGACTGCTAACAGCTAAAGCACTATGACCTTTAGCACAGGTATGAATTGAAACACGGGCAAAAAGAATCGCCATGAAACCACTAAAATAAAAATTCTCTATCGTTGCTTTTAGCGAGTGTAGCCTGGGTGAAACGAAGTGAAACCCGGGTTTCGAACCTGCGGATTTGCACGCAGGCTACACTTGCCTACCTATGCTCTGCTTATATGATTTAATTTAAAATAATTAAACCAATACTGATTAATAAAATGAGAATGATAACTAGTATTTTGTGTTTATGTGCCATTAGAAAATATCTCCTGCACAAATAAAATGTTGAAATTTGATTACATGATAAAATCATAGCTTAATTTAAATTTTACGAGTATAAGTTATGACCTTTTTCTCAAATTAGCCAAGCCTTGATGCAGCAAGTGTAATTAAGGTTATCTATTGCCCTTCTAATAGAAATATAAGGTGAATTTGGACTCACTTAATCCTCCAATTGACTGAAAAAATGCTACGTTTATTGACACCTTATCAAAAACTATAGGGACAAAGGGGACTTGTGGGAAACCCGTACCAGCATTGAGTTATAGCGCCCCTCGCCCTATTTTGTACTGTGGGGCTCGAGGGACACTTAATCAGATCAACTGCTTCTATCTAGAAATCTTTCCTGTCGCTTATTGCCAATTTCTTTTATTTTTACTAACAATTGCGGCAATTAGCTTTGAGCCTACTCAGCGAATATTTATTCGTTAACAATCTTTGTGATAGTGCCTGAATTTGCTTATCGGCTCTTTCAGTGAGACTTATGTAAACAAGTACCAGAACGATGACTACTAGCAGCTATCACACTATGACCTTTAGCTCGAGTGTGAATTGAAACACGGGCAAAAGCAATCGCCATAAAATTACCAAAATAAAAGTGCTTCATCGTTGCTTTTGAAGAAAAAATTCCTATCCGTGCGGAATTTTTTTGTAAGTCTTGGGCCAAGATTAGCAAACATTCGAATGAATGTATATTGCGCCCTTACGTTTCACTTAGGGATAACGTCTACTTAAATCATTTATATAACTTACTTATTAAGTTTCTTTTAACCGTAGTATAAATTGACGCTAAATTACTATTCCTTCATTTTTTCTCTGTCGAATCTACAAAATTGACATAACATGCTATCTTCTTCATATGATATTAAAAGACTTTCCTCATCGACTTCTCCAGTGCCATTACACGTATCATGATCTTCCCATCCCATAACACCCTCACAGGCTGGGTAAAATAATGGCTCAATTTTATCTTCGAAAACTTTAATTTGTTTATCAGAAAGATTATTAGTAGATTTTTCAGAAATAAGCTGTTTTGTAATACCTTCCGCAGCATCATGATCTGTAAAATGTTCGATTTTAATAAAATATTCTAAAAGCTCTATTTGTCTGGCTGATAGGTTCATAATTCTGTCCTTAGAAAAATAATTACTAATTTATAATAAAAATTATATTTTCTATTTTAGAAGTAAACTGATGATTAATTGTTCTATTCCTAAAACAGGAATAGAACAATTAATCTCCCTACATTAAAATTATAGCTTTTATTCACTCCATATTTTGTCGGTAAACACATACAACCTCGGCGTACCCACACCTCTAGTCCTTGGCTTATGCGACGCCTTACCATCCGGCGCAGGCTTCAACCAACCAGCATTGAGTAGCACGCGAGTAACCATTCTTGGTTCAAATCCTTTGCATAGCTCATTTCTATAGACTTCTGGCAGAACCATGAAAATGCGATACCCTTCATCATTAGTACGATAAAATCCAGCACGATTTAATATACGTTCATTATTTGGCGCACGAACATTATCAAATCGACTTGGTCCGTAGGATTCAAAAAAAGCACGTACTTGTGCTAATATAGCTCGGTCTTCACGGTTTCCGTGTATGCCAAAATCCTCTAGCCAGGATTGAAAGCATTTTTGAGCTGCGCGACATGATTCACCGCTTTGCCAGCCAGTTAAACCAAATTGGCTGGCTAGCTCACCTGCTGCAGCGACTAGTGCAAACCGTCTTGCTACACGTATCATTTGGCCGGTGGCTTCTGGGGTAATCACTTTATCTACGAATTGCTTAGTCATGTTAGTTATTGCTGAAGTAATGGTTAGTCGGTTAGCTACAATACTCTGTAACCAAGCCATACCTACAGCACCATAATATTGGTTAGCAAATTCTTTAAGATTTAAAGCCATGGTTGCAGGGGTTAGTTGATTATGAAGTGTTTCAAACAATCCCATACCCGCACCTGCATCAGATTCAATATCAGCAAGTCTTATCTCTTGACCAGCATTAGCTCGCAACCCTGCTTTGGCCATAAGAGCGGTTAATGATTCTTCACCAGCTGAGAGAACAAATAAAGACCATGAGGAAGATTGCTTAACCGTTCCAGCTCGAGAAGCACGCGTTTTTCCTTGACCATTAGCAAGAAGATAAGCTGCCTCCCCTGCTTCTTTCGGATCAACTTGGCTTAACTCATCAAGAATAAGTAAGCCATCGTTATGTAGCGCTGCTAAGCCTTCTAACCCATTCGATGTGCTGCGCCATAATCGGCAGTAGGATTTAGGATTTCCCCAAACAGAAGCGGCTACTTTTAGCGCGGTACTCTTACCAGATGACGATGCACCGCGCAAATGAAAGCCGCCAGAATCTTCCCCTACAAGCTTTGCCAAAGCAGGAGCAAATGCAGTAGCTATAGCAAAAACTAGTCGTGAATTACCAGATGCGAGCTTGCCAATAGAGTTACGCCAATCCTCTACTGTTCCTGACACTGACAAAGCGGGCTCTATTGCATGTGTGTTTTGAAAAACCACCTTCTCACCCGTGTTACCGATTGTTTCATTAGCCGTTACAAAAATATCTTCATACCAACCTAGTTTATCAACGCAGCGTGCGCGCGCATCCACTGGAAAGATTTGTAAATAAGAGGTCAGTAACTCTCTTGCTGATTTACTAGGTGATATGGCTACACCTAGTCTAGCTAACTCACGCCGAACATCTGAAACATCACCCTGCAACATTGCTAAAGGCATAGCCCATTGATGAATAATGCCATCTTCATCTTGCCATTGGAGCAAACGACCCCATTCACCGCTTTTAGCATCACGCGTCTTTGCTACGATGTACAAAGGTGAGCAAAGCCAGCGTGGCGGCAGTTGATTGCCATCCTTATCGCTACTTGTGAAAAATACACCTTTATCGGTTAACTTAAAGTAACCTCCGGCATAGCCGCAAACGATAGAACGATATTTTGCAGCGTTTATTAATGTAATATTATTCTTTGACATAAAGCATTCTCCAATCAGCATTTATGGAAAACCAAGCTCGACACCGGGTAAATTCCATAAATGCAAAAACAACAATAAAAATGATTTGTTAACCTAGGCGGATAATTGCCCTTGATGGGTGGTTGAACAATAAACTCTTTGTTGTTGGAGAAACTCAAGCACATCGCTTTTGCGATATAAGATTCTGCCACCAATTTTTAAGTATGGCACGCCACTGCCTGCCCAGCGATTACGCTCAAGCAATTGCGTAGAACAGCTCAATACCGCAGCAATGGTTTGTTGATTAAATAAGGCAGAAAGGGGTGCAGATTCAAATTCGTTTAAAAGATCTAGGCGTGATAGTTTTTGTAAAGACATAAAAAGGAACCTCGTCAATTGATTTCATTTCAGCATAATGCCGACCAGTCGCATCCTGCGTAATGAATATCACTTGTATACCCGGTTCAATTTCAGATAAAACGATGATCATTCTTTTCCATTAACTACTAGCCTTTAAGGCCATGAGCGCTAATTAAGCTCGAGAGAAATATGCAGAAAATTTAAAAGGTTGTCAAGAGATGTAGATCTGATTAAAAGAGATGATAGGGTATTATTCAAATGATATTGAAGTTTAAATGTCCCCTAGCCCCATTTTTGCAAATGAAAGCAGGGACGTTTAAACTCAATACTGATGCGGGTTTCCCACAAGTCCCCTTTGTCCCTGCATTTTTTTATGTGATTGAGAATAACTTCAAATTACTCGTTTCATTTTAATGTAAAAAATATTAATAATTACTTTATATTCCATATTAGCCGAACCTTTAATCCATAATGGTCGAATTTTTAAGACGGAACCAATGACTTTGTTGTTATTCCCCATAAATTTACCGCGATAATAGTAATTTTTAGAAATTTGAACTAAATAAATACACAGAAAATTAGGAAACTAATTAAATTTACCGCTATACCAGTAATTTACAGCGAATTTATACAGAAAAGATGAAGGCATAGCTGTATTTATATTGATTTTACTGCTATAACAGTAATATATGGTTAATTTTTGGTGTTCCATGCCCACATACGATATTGCTAATTTAGTCCATTACTACCGCAAACAAAGCGGCTTATCGCAACAAGAATTAGCCCAGTTAGCGGGTGTCGGCAAGACAGTTATCTATGATATTGAAAAAGGGAAAGAATCAGTGCGCTTAAATACCTTGCTAAAAGTGTTAGATGTTTTAAATATCCAAATGAAATTTGAAACGCCTTTTCCTCAAACAATGGATAATAATTCATGAGAAAAGCATACGTATCAGTGAATGGCATTAAGGCTGGAATATTAGAAGAATTACAAAGTGGAGCATATCAATTTACTTACTTTGATGATTATCAGGGCGCACCTGTTTCGCTTACTATGCCTTTGAAAAATAAGGTCTATGTTTTTGACGTATTTCCCCCTTTTTTTGAAGGATTACTTCCTGAAGGCATTATGCTTGAAGCCCTATTACGTAAATATAAGATAGATAAAAATGACTATTTTGGTCAATTGATAATAGTTGGCCAAGATGTCGTAGGCGCAGTGTCTATTGAGGAAATAAGATGAAACGCTGCCCTATTACTTATGAAAAGATTAGTGACCAAGAAAACTATTCACAACGTGGATTGCATCTGCTTTCTCCTCAATTAAAAAACCTTAGTCCATTAGATTTAAGTGCTGATGAGCAGCGTCAGGAAGCAATTGCTCGAGTAGGAAAGATGTCTATTCAAGGTGTCCAAAAGAAATTAAGCGCAAAACTAAAAATTAAAGATGGTTGTTTTGAAATCGTTGATCAAAATGGTCACTATATTTTAAAACCACAAAGTGATATTTATCCAGAATTGCCGGAAAATGAAGCCATTACTATGACCCTTGCAAAAACCATTGGCCTTGAAGTTCCAGTTCATGGTTTAGTGTATTCTAAAGACAACAGTTTGACCTACTTCATTAAACGGTTTGATCGAATAGGCCATAATAAAAAATTGGCCTTAGAAGATTTTGCACAGCTATCAGGTGAAGATAGACACACGAAATACAAGAGTTCAATGGAAAAAGTGATTGCCATCATAGGCCAGTTTTGTACATTCCCAAAAATTGAATTTGTAAAATTATTTAAGTTAACATTGTTTAATTTCTTGGTAGGCAATGAAGACATGCATCTAAAAAATTTTTCCCTAATTACTAAGGATAGAAAAATTTCTATATCACCCGCCTATGATTTACTTAACTCAACTATCGCTCAAAAAAATACAAAAGAAGAAATCGCTTTGCCCCTAAAAGGGAAAAAAAATAATTTAACAAAGAATGACTTTCTTAACTATTTTGCCGTTGAAAAATTAGGATTAAATCAAAAAGTCATCGATGGGATCATACAAGAGTTCCATCAAATAATACCTGAGTGGCGAAAGCTGATTGGCTTCAGTTTTTTATCTCAACCAATGCAGGAAAAATATTTCCAATTGCTCGATCAGCGATGCAAGCGATTAAATTTTTTTGATTAACTGAGATCAGCGGTCTCCATCATATGCTTAAGTATAAAATTAGTTACTTGTTGCATGGGTTTTCTTAACCGCTCAACATCTTTCATGATATATCCAGCTGTTACATCATTATTCATTTTATGATTAAGCAATCGTTTTAAAGCATAAGCTGGCAAATCAAGGCTCTCAGCAATTGTTGCGAAAGTTCGACGTAAATCATGTAAGGTAAATGGTACACCTGATAGCTCAACCACTTTTAACACGGCTTTTTTAGGTTCATAGATATAGCCTGTTTTACTATCTGCTGGAAAAACAAATTTACTGCTTTTCTGACGACTTCTGCGCTCAAGCAACTCATAAATAAAATCAGACATCGGCAACGTATGTACTTCTCTATTTTTAGTATCTTGTAGCGTAATGATTTTAGCTTTTAAATCGATATCTTGCCAACGCAAAGAACCCGCTTCCGTTTTACGCATACCAGTAAACAGGAGTAATAAAAAGTAATCATGCCAGAGTAAGGCATTTCGATAGTCCTCTCCTTCTATTAACTGCTTTAGCCCTCTATACCAGTCAGCGAGTTGATACGGCTTAATAACTGTTTGTTTGCGATCGACACGAAACCATCCACGAGTATGCGATAAATACTTTACAGGGTTAACTACAATAATCGGCTGGCCATCACCCGTTTGGTATTCATACATGGCAAAGTTAAATAGTGCTCTTAAAACTCGCATAGCGTTATTAGCGCGTGCTTTGCTATTGGTTTTTCCATGTTCCGCATGACGTTTAGCAATCATTTCACGAGTGATTTTAGTTATAGGTTTATCAAGCCAATCAGGTACGACTTCATGCAGCACACAATGATAGTCATTTAAGGTTCTTGGTTTTAGATCTTTACGAGCTTTTAGATAATCTTTAAGTACTTGCTGCAAAGTCATTGCGTTAACTTTTTTAGTTCGCTTTTCAGCAATAGGATCATCCCCTCTAGCTACACTACCCAGAAGACTCTTGGCCTGCTTTCTAGCTTCTTCAGCAGTTATGTTACCGTATTTACCAATCGTGACTCGTTTTACTTTGCCATTGATGCGTGTTTCGACAATGAAGCTTTTCATGCCACTACTAGTAATTCTTAACGCAAAGCCTTTTAGGTTTTCATCACGGTAAAAAGATTGATCTTTTCCTGGAATGGGTTCAAGTTTATCGATAATTGATTTTGTTAGGCGCAAATTAGTTGGATTAGCACTCATATTTTTCCTTCAAATGTCATGTAGACAAAATTCTCATGTAGACGCAATGTAGACAGATTATTTAAAACGATAGAAAATCAAATAAAGCTGATTATGGCTTAGTCCCATTGATTTTAAAAGGTTTTTAAGGAAATTTAAAAAGAAGTAAAACTAGCTAAAAGGGGTATATTTCAGACTCATAATCCGTTGGTCCAGGTTCAAGTTCTAGTGGGCCACCAATAAAATCATTTAAAATCAATGGGTTACAATTTACTATCCCAACCCCCAAAAACTGTTGTGGGGATTTTGTGGGATTTATTGCCCACAAATTTACACAAAAACCTAATTAAAATTATATAACCATATGATTTTAATTGCTTAATTTACTAAAAGCAGTGGACTATTGGTCCTTCGTTTTTCTCCAGAAGCAAAATAGTCTTACTTAATGATGCACGCAAAAAGGTTTCTCTATCAAAAACTTTGCCATAGAATTACGAAAAGCCAGATACAATTTGTCTGTTAAATTTTACAAATATGAGAAAATATTTTAAGGAGTAAATCCCATGAACCGAAATAACGTTAAATGGGGAATCTTAGGTACAAGTTTTATTTCTCAACAAATGGCAATTGCTATCGCAGAATCTACAAATGGACAGCTTACAGCGATTGCTAGTAGAGACGCATCTAAAGCAAAAGATTTTGCTAGGAAATTTTCCATCCCCCAAGTATATAGTAGTTACACTGATTTAATCACTGATCCAAATCTGGATGTAATCTATATAGGTTTACCTAACCATTTGCATAGGGAATGGACAATAAAAAGCTTAGAAGCTGGTAAACATGTTTTATGTGAAAAGCCTCTGGCTCTCGATGAAATTGAGGTGCTTGACATGATTACAACCGCCAAAATGAGGGGATTAATCTGTATGGAAGCCATTATGTATCGCTGCCATCCTCTTATACAAGAAATCAAAACACTTCTACAACAAAAACTGATTGGTAAAATTAAGCTCTTTCAGGCAGCCTATACAGCAAAAATAGCCCATCTGGCTAATCCAGTCGCAGGAGGAGCAATTTATAATCTTGGTTGCTATCCATTATCCCTAATTCAATACTTGTCAAATGCTGAACCTATTGATTTAAAAGCTTTCGGTATAAAAAAATTGGACCATCCTCAAAATGATACTTGCGCATCCGTCATTTTGGGATTTAATGACCAATCTATAGCAACAATTACAGTATCAGATGATTTAGCAATGAGTTGGCAATTTATTGTGTGGGGCAGTAATGGCCGGCTGGAAATGCTAACAAATCCTTGGTTTCCAACGATTGGTGAACAGGTCTTCCGTGTTTATATGAATAATGAAGAAAATCCGCGGGAGATAAAATTAACGAGCGATTTATCTGCTTATACTTATCAAATCAATACAGTGAACACACACTAATTCTACATCCATACACCTCATTACAAGAACAGGTAACACTCCAAGAAAGTTTAAATAATATCAAGTTACTAAAAGAATGGCGAAATAAAGTCCTTATATGCGAGCCTGAGGTTATTTAAATTGCTGACAGCCATTGATTCAAGTCACTAATAACTGTCTCTATCTTTCAAAAAGATCTTTCCTATATTTTTATAAAGGAGCACACCATGCAAAAGCAGGAAATCACACTCTAAAATAGAACAGTTACTGTTTGAATTAGGTTGTTGTGTGAATGATTTGAGTTGTTATTGCTCAATGATAAACCTCAATAACATTCAGCAAGCCGAAATGAGCCTCCATAAATTAGAAGGCCTTGTTTCTTTTGTTAGAATGTTTATTCTCAAACGCTTTCCTTGTTGAATAAAACCATTTACTCTTACTTCTACTCCGCATAACAGAAAACTCACTGACTATGCGGATGTTTTACTGTCATATGTTGATTAAAGAGACATGCCAATCAACACATCCACTAAATTGACAAAAATTAATCAAATAGATATTATTCGAGCAAAATTTGAAGTAGGATGTTTCACAATGACAATAGTAGGAAATGAACTAGAATATTTAGGAACTTTACATATTATGGGATAGGAAATCCTCAATTCGATCTCGTCCTCGACGCATACTTAATCCAAATCAAAAGGATGAATATTTTTCTCCCTCTTACGCGCCAACCCCTCGCAGTACATCCAATCATTCAAAATCTTGATTCTAATTCTAAGGCTGTAACCTTTATTTGTCTCAAACTGTTTATAAATTTATGTATGATATTGCAATTTTGGAAACAGAATTGGTCAATCGTGGCGCTTTAATTGTTGCAAATGACTGTTTAGATATGGGCTTCCCCTTAGCTCTGCGCCAAGATGCATTATCTGTCATTATTGATGAAGCGTATCATGCTTATGTTGCATTGGACTTCATCAATTAAGTAGAAGCAATCACCGGCACTAAGCGTCTGAATACTCCTACACAAACAACTGTACTTCAAGCTGTTACAGCAGTGAAAAATAAATTACCTGCAGATCTTCATGTTTTATTTGAACTTATCGCAGTATGTATTAGTGAACATGTTTTAACTAAAGACTTTATCAGACGCATCTAAGCTATGCAATGAATTACATCAATAAGCAAACTGAGAGAAAAGGAAGCCCTGTTGAGATGGGTACTGGTGGAACCCCTTTAGTCACTTATTTAAAACAACATGTGGATGATGTGTTAAACTCAAAGGTTGTATTGGCAGGAGCCTAATTTACTTATGAAGACTGCAAGTTATGAAAGTGAACATATTCCTTATGCGTTACCTTCATTATTATTGATTATATATATGGTTAGTTTGCCACAGATAAGTGAAACAATTTACTCTCCTGCTCTCCCACAGCTAACTGCTGCATTAAAGACCACTAGCCATTTAGTGCAGTGGTCTTTAAGTATCTATTTTATTGGCTTTGCAGTTGGCGTAGCTTTTTGGGGTAAATTATCTGATCATATAGGTAGACGCCCTACTATATTGGTAGGCTTAGTTATTTATTTGTTATTTTCGATTTTCTGTGGTTTATCAACGCATATCTATTGGTTATTATCAGCTCGTTTTTTTCAAGCTTTTGGAATCAATGTAGGCTCAGTGATTACTCAAGCTATTATGCGTGATTGTTATGATGGCGTTGAGCGTAATAAGATATTTGCTTTAGCTGGTATGGTTATTGCCTTTGCTCCAGCTGTAGGCCCCATCATAGGTGGCCATTTGACCGAGTGGTTTTCATGGACTGCTAATTTTACTTTTTTAGCTTTACTAGGTAGCTTCTTATTTATCTATGCTTATATGAACCTACCAGAAACTTACCAATATCGAACTTCTGCGACAAGCGCAAATTCGCTGAAATTAATGCCATTATTTTTGCATATGCTTAAAGACAAACATGTAATGGCTTCTGCTTTTCTCGTTGGTGGTTTTAATGGAATCTTGTTTAGTTATTATTCCGAAGCTCCTTATCTTTTCATTAACTTACTTGGTATGGCTTCCGAGCATTATGGGATGTTGGGTATGTTTATGGCTACAGGTGTTGCCTTAGGCTCTTTTTTATCTCATAGAGTTAGTCAAAGGTGTAGCGCATTGAATCTAACACGCCTGGCAACCTTAGCTAACTTAATCGTTATGGCTGTTTGTTTTACTTTAGTGAGAATTAATATAATTAATACCTATAATTTACAACAAAGTGTGCTTTTAATCATGCCTTGCATGATGCTTTTCTACGTTTGTTTTGGCTTAGCTATTCCCAATATATTAAGTAAAGCTTTAGTGAACTATCAAGAAAATATAGGGGCTGCTGGTTCTATTCCAGGATTAATTTATTACTGTTGGGCCGCTTTATCTATATTTGGAATTGGGCTATTTATTCCTAAATTGCATATAATGCCTGGTTTTTTTCTTGGAGTCAGTGGACTTATGTTTTTTTCATCTTTTTATTTAGTAGATTACAGCAAATAAAATAAATATAAGCAGGGTGAAGTTATACGCTCGAATAATTACAAAATTTTTTAGTTAACAATTTTTATTGTAACAGTAAGTTAACTGACTACGTAGATATTTTACTGTTACTTACTATCTTACTTATTACTTTAGTTAATAGAGGCTAATTTTGGAGCAAATTAATCGATTGTTCTTCGATTTAAAAACTACATAGTGAGCCGAGAATAATTTTCGTTTAAATCCTCAGAGTCATAAGCAGATCTTGAGAAAATTCCCTGACTAGATGTTAAACCAGAGGCGACTACAGGCAATGCTTGAAGACCCTTAATTGCATTAATATTTTCCAAAGATTGTCCTTGCCCAATAAAAATTGATCTTACAGGTAGTACATGATCTGCATTAGTTTCAACAGTTTTTGAGTCCTTTCGGGTACATATTGCTTCACCCATATTACCTGTTGGTACTATTTTAGCAACAGCAATTAATGTATCTTCTTTTTGGTAAATAGCACAAATCTGAATATCATTAGACAAATTAGAAAACCCCTTACTTACTTTTACTGTTTGTTTCATATTATCTCCTTTTAGAATGATTTAGATAGCGGATGTTATACTGTTTTCTTATAAGGAACAATTCGACTTTTAGGAAAAAATAATTACAGATTATGGTAGAACAAAAGTTAAACTAAGCTCCGAAATCTATTTGCATTTTGAAAGATAAATAAGCAAATGTTATGATTCAATTATTTTAATAATACATCGATTGATTCAAAAAGATATCAATAAGATTTTTATTTGGTTTCAAATAGATAAGAGTGCTTTTTCTCCATTGAGCGTAATATCTCATAAATTTTTTTATAATTTTAGAGACAACTAATAATAATAAATAAGACCGAAAAAATGTTGTTTGATGCCATCAAAAACCGAAGTGATGGCATGGCATGTTCTACAGTTGGTTTATTTGCAGCGCCTGATGAGGAGTTTGAGCTTGATGTAGAAGTACCCAATCTAAATTTGTGTGACGAAAATGGCTTTGCTCTTTTACATTATGCAGTTAAGCGAGGTCTTCGCGCTACTGTAAATCGTTTATTAGAAAAAGGGGCAGCAGTCGACACTAAAGATAAAGATGGCAATACTCCACTCATTCTTGCCATGAAAAAACTTCCTGAAAGAGAAATTAATGATCCTGACGTCTTTTCAATAACTCATTTAGATACATTCAAAATAATAGAAAAGCTTGTTGAATATAATGCAGATATAAATTCGGTAGATCCTAGCGAGTATGGTGGTTATACCTGTCTTCATATGGCTGTTAGCCGAAATCAATATTTAGCTCTTAGAACTTTATTAATAAAGCAAAAAGACCCTGCAAAATGCTTGGAAGTATTGGATAGCATGGGTCAATCCCCTCTTCATTTAGCATCTCTAAAAGGGGATATGTTTACAGTGAGCTATATGTTAGATGAGGTAAAAGCTAATCCAGATTTTCAAAGTGGTCTATTCCGGAGACATGGGTTACAAATTATACCGGAGACATAGGTAACACTTTAGGCCCAAAAGGATTAGGCAAAACGCCAAAAACAATTATTTGTGCTGTCATGCACAAACTTGCTCATATTATTTTTGGCGTTCTTAAAAATAAACAACCTTTTAATCTAAATTTTGCTTGATTTTAAAGACAGAATCTACGCTAGCTTTATTTTTTACACTGAAATACATTTCTACGAAAAGATAAATAGTCTTGAATGGCTTTTGACTCAATTACATAGGCGCGAATAGGAATATCTAGCGGTGTTTGCTGGATAACTTGCAAAAAAGCATACAATGACATATCAATAACACGACACTCTTCTTGCTGGCGATGAATGATGAATTGTTCAATTGCTCGTAAATCATCAATACCTTTTTGATAAATTTGCTGACGGTTGTGTCGAGCAATACCTTGAAAATAGCCTTGTTTGCGTAATTGTATACGGATAATAGATAACAATAACTTACCCATCCCTTTGGGGAAAAAAGGGTTGAATGCATTTTCAATCTGTACCCGATTTTCAGGATCAATCCATCGAGAATATAAAATGATAAAATAAAGATGCTCTTCTACTAACCGTCTGATAGATAAATCATCTACGTGATCTGCAATATCTACTTCATATTTTTGTCGGCAGTATTCAATGATAAACTCCGAATCAGCCACCAATAAGCCATTATCATCAATCACAGGAAATTTACCCTTAGGCCCCTTACGCGGATTAGAAACGTGAATAACTTCAAAGGGTAAGTTTGCCCAAGTTAAAAAATAAAATACTTTACTGCAAAATGGAGACAAGCTCGGCATGCCCCAGGCGCTAGGATATTGATATAATTTAATCATAATGATGTTTCCACATAAGTTTGGCCAGTAATTTCGGATTTAATAAACACAGCGGCGATATTTTTTGATGCAAAATCTGGATAAAGACTTTTCCAACTACTGGATCAATAACTGCTCGATGCAATAATTTCTGCAATAACCATTGGAAAGTAGTGTCCTTGTCACACTGCTTATCTTGGTGAGAGGCCATTAACCAAGGCAACCAATTACACCGATGAAGTTGTTTTTGATTTGACCAATTTCTTCTCTCTTGCTGCTTTAATACATGTAGCTGTTTCAATATGACCGTTAAGCCCTGGCCATAAACTGGATTTTGATAACAAATACTGTCCCCAATAGCCAATAAGTTTTTGGGCCACTTATGGTATTCAATAATTAAGCGTTTATTATTTAAATTGGCGTAGGGAACCCAATCCTTAAGCGTACAATGAATGCGACCTAGCTGGTTTTCCTTAAATAGACTCTTTATTATTGACTCTTTGTGCGCATCTGTTTTGATAGTTCCTGATGTATCAATTAACGTTAAAATCAATTGCTGCCCTTCAATGGGAGACAAAACCAAACCAATAGGTTGTTTTTTGGGACAAGCTTGAATATAAACTTGTTGAATACCTAAATCAGTTTGCCAATCATGTTGCCGCAACTGAGTAGAAAAGTATCGATATTGATTTTTAACCTGCAAACTCTTGAGACTTAACTGCCGTTGCAGATTTGAAGATCTGCCCCGTGCATCGATAACATCTCCTGTTATTGGTATAGAACTCCCATCTTTAAATTGCAGTTGTTTTATTTTTCCATCCACCATCCGCCAATTGTTTAGAGTAGCGGTTAAGGTTCTTATATTTTGCTGTTGCTGACGCTGGGACCATAAAACCTGATTTAACCATTGACGACTAAATAGGTACGTTTTTACGCTACAATTATTCCGAGCAAGCAAACCTTGAGGGGTTTTCCACCAGGTCTCTTTACCCCAATCCACTACGGGTAGCAAATTGAATGTTAATTGCCGCCAAACGTCTGGTAATAAAGAAGCCAATAATTGTTGCCCTTCTGCTAACAATACATGCAAATGATAGCTTTGAGGTGTTCCTTGACTAACACCCTTTTCGTCAGGCCAATATCGATCTATCAGTAAAATATCGTCATAATATTTCGCTAAAACTAATGCTGATAATAACCCACTGGCACCTGCACCAATGATCGTGAGTGATGACTTCATATCACGCCTTGCATCTCTTCATGCAAGGTCTGCAACTGCTGAAGCCCTTGAACATAATCAACAGTTGAAAATGTTCTTAAAAATTTATCACCTATTTTTTGATAGAGATCAGCTCTCTCTTGCTGTAGAAATTCAATGATATCCTCTTCGCTTCCATTGTTCCCATGTAGTATTCTTAGCTGAATTTCGTTGCTCATACATCCTTCTTCTATTTCTCTATTCAGGGTTGTTAGCGTGTTACAAATGTGTCCACTACGTTGTGCACAGTAAAATATTTCACGCATGGCCGCCATTTCATGCCACTCAATGTGATCACTGCAGGCTAAATCCACCATTCCTGCAATCACTATGCCCATATTATGAGGAGCATGCCATAAATACTCTCGTTTACAAATTAACAAAGGATCACTATTGAGAAAGGTACTGAAGTGCATATTAAGGAAGTATTGTTGTAAGTCAAACTCAATCAAGGGGATAAGTCTTGACTGAAGCGTCATTTGAGCTAGGGATTGTTGTATCCATTCATATAATTGGCACGACAATTTCAGTGCCTGTTGCTGTTTAGTAGACAGCAAACAAATCTGATGACCTCCTTGGATAGCGGCAATAAATCCTTTTACCCAAGACATACTCCTAAATGCTGGATTATCTGTGAAATCATCGGTCAAAGTAATAAGTGCGCCTATCATCCATTTCGTTAGTTGACATTGTTTATAAAAGGAAGTATTGACACAAGATAACGTTGTTTTGGCATAGCCAAAAGGTAAAAACTGAGTAAATAGACGTTCATCTCGGCCCATATTCAGTTTTAAATATTCTCGTAACCAATGATCTAACGTGGTTCGCAGTTTAACCATATATGACTCCTTGGATGCAGTGTGATTTCAGCATTCATCATCGGTTTGATAATGTTTGGAGTTGATAATCGAAAACGCTGACATATTAAAGATAGCGTCATCATACTTTCAATCATTGCTAATTGATGCCCTGTACAAATGCGTTTTCCCAAGCCAAAAGGCATAAACGCTTTATTGGCAAAGGGTGAACTATTCAGATGTCGCTTAATATCAAATGACCTGGGCTCAGACCAGTAGTACTCATGTCTATGAATGCCATGAACATTAACGATAATTAAATCCTCATGCAAAAAAGTCAGGTTATTTAGATGAATATCTTCTGTCGGCTGACGAGCCAACATATAGGCTGGTGGATACAGCCGAAGTGTTTCACAATAAAGGGCATGAGCCCACGACCATTGCTTCATAAGTTGTACTGACAACTTCCCCGTGTAGCCGCTTTCTTCTTGTATTGCTTGCTGTAATTCTGGTTTCTGAGCTAAATAATACAAAGCAGTACTAATAGAGCTTGCTGTCGTCTCAAAACCTGCAAACAAAAATGTACTTAAGTGATCGACGCATTCGCTGTAAGACCATTGTTGTTGTAGTTGATGTAATGGTGAATTAGGGCGAACTTTTCCTGTTTGTATGAGAAAACTTAGTTTCGATCTCAACTCGTAAGTCTTTTTCTTAAGTATTTGATGTGAGCGTAGCGGCAAAAGTAAAGGCCATCGAAACAGTTGCCGCATACGATGACCACAGAGATTGTTTAATACCAACATATCATTAATAATTGCTGTTACATTCGGTCTACCTTCAATACCCATCATCACTAATATATTGTCCATTGTCATTCTCATGATGAAGGGATATATATTGATTGGACCTTTATGCCATTGTTGTAATACGTTTTCTATATTATCTGTTATCAGTGATAAAGACTCATTCAACCCTTGAATAGAAAATTGTGGCTTAATTAAGGGAATTCTAAGTTGCCACTGGCCATTATTTAACTGGACCAATCCTTGACGACCAGTAACAGGATAAAGCTGTTTAAAAACAAGGGAAGATTTGGTAAAACAGCTATTTTTCACCAAAGCATTAGCTAAATCAGGCTGACGAATTATCCATAAACGCTGATTAAGACATTGAAAACCTGCTATATCACCATGGCAATAGGCAACTTGATTCATGAAACGAATAGGCGCCTTGTGAAAATAAGAAAGTTCTTTTAATGATAACCGACTGAGCTTATATTTGCTCTTCCTAAACATACATAAATCTCAATACAACATTAAGATCATCAGTATAACTGTCAATGATGATTTCTAACAGCACTATAAATCTACTGTGGGGCACAAATGAGGGAGTTTAGATAACGTAGGACCGAATTAAAAGCATTTTTTAACAAAGAGATTGGGTTTTTCGTAAGTCCTGATTTTGTAATTCCTATGGTAAACAATGACTACGACAACCCAATATATATACACAATTGGTGAAGCAACAAATTAAATAGGGATAGATGCCAACTTAAGCCAATGATGTTAGTTATTAACCCGGCTAATCAATAACTTAAAGGCGGTGTCTAATTACAAATTTTAATAATTAGTTTTTAAATTAAACTTATGAACTAAGGTTTTCCAGTTACCAAAGTCTACCGGTGGCGTTACTGCAAGTGCCATTAAAGACTGGTCATTATTCGTATATACGCAGGTCCACTCATTGTCTCCTGTTTCAGAAGGGCCTACCATTAAAGATAAGCGAGGTAAAGCTTTATTAGCTTTGACGAGAGCTTCAGAAGCATTATCAGCTTCTATAAAAAAGACAACTAAGGTCCAGTTATTAACTGTTTCAAAACTATTGCTTGAGCGATAAGTTATCCACCCAGATTTAGTAAACTCCTCAGCACTATTAACGCCTACTGCAGAAAGTGCCTTAATTGTAGGGCAAGCATCTGGTTTATCTGCAGTTAAGGCAAATACAGATTGAGAGATTAAAAGCGGTAGAGTAAGAACTAATTTTTGAAACCTCATTGAAAAAACTCCTTATGTTTACTTCCCTTGATGCAGCTGTTAGCATTTAATTTCTAGCTAGAAAGGGTATGTAAATTGTATCTTTCCTGTCAATAGTTTTTTAAATTAAATTAAGAAAATTCAAAAGCGCCTAAAACCTAATTTTTTCAAATTAAAATCCACGTGAAAGTTGGCCTAAACGAAGTGCAATCCAACTAATAACTATGAATAAAACTAAAGATGAGAATAATCTAATCCAGATATTATTTTTAGCACTTTCTCTATCCTTGTCATTTAATACAAATTAGATAGAAAAGATAAATGTTTAGGTTAAACTTACGTTGATTTAAAGTTAAGTTGCTTAGATTCAATATTACTCTACACTGACGTCTGGAAAAAAAGGAATGACCATGAAACTTAAAGCAGAAGAAAAAAAGTCTATGTTCAATAATTTAGACATCATACGAAGGAAGATGAATCTATTGACAAAGGATTTCAATTCAGAGTCGGTTGAAGAGCTAAATGATTTTATAGTTACTTGTAATAAAATAGAAAGTCAATTTGAAACGAGCCACTTAAGCCAAACTAAAATTAAATTAGAACCTACCCTGCAACATGTGCAAGCAGTGTCCATGTTGGCTATTCCTTCTGTAAGCGAAACAGCAGAACTTATCAATCTGTTGGGCGATCTTTTTCAAGGAAAAGGAAATGATTATCTGCAAGAAATACTAACAAATGCTGAACTCTACTTAAAAGTTCACCCAAAAGATGAGGATGACCCTAACAGTCGCAAAGTATTAACTATTAATATCCAACTAGCAGCGACCGTTATCGATAAATATGCTCACCTCTTAGAAGTCATTCTAGGCAAAGGACAAAAAAACCTTTTAAAAAATCATCAAACCCTTTTTTTAAAGGCCTATAATAACGTGCTTCAAGCTGATAAACGATTAGAAAATCTACAGCGCGAACGATTTTGCACAGGATTAAAATATCTGCTTGAAGAAGCTGAAGACTATATTACAGGTCATAAAGGGAGAACATGTTGTTTCGGTTTATTTAAGAAAAAACCAACAAAGCAGTATGACGATTTAATTAACTGGTTTTATCAATTGAGCCAGCAACCACTTTCCGCCCGCGAACTTGCTGGCGCTATTTATTTTATCTGCAATCAAATAAGTCAAATAAAACTAACAGATGAGTATGCAGCTATTCGTGATAGTTTAGATAAACTCCTTAAAGAAAATAACTACCCTTCGTATTCTAAAAAAGATCCCGATCAATTAATTTCGCACTGTACGCAATCTTTTATTGAACGAGCTGAAACTTTAAACTTAAATCTATTTTATTTAATTAAGAAAGAGGAGCATAAAGCTACGCTTTCTATTTCATAGTAAGATATAATGTATAGCTAGCGTAGATTGGACTAAGCTAATATCCCGATTTAAGGCTGATATCCCTAACAAAAATAAGTTGAAGGATATTCGCTTAACTTTTAATAAGATGAAGAATAATACCATTAAATAAATTTATAGCATTGCTTTCAATAGACCTCTTTCCAAACTGTCACCGACGGTTTGGAAGAGGTCTAATAAAACAAAGTTACTTGCCCGCTTAGCATCTACACAAACCAGGCATGCGCTATTATCCCCTATTTTCCGGGAGAAAATTTATAGCGAGTAATTTAGGCCTCTAACCAATAATTAGTGAACTTGCTATCAAAATCCAACCTACTTTCCTTACAAGTCCCTTTTATTAATAATCCCGAGATAGCCAAGGCAGCAAGTGGAGCCTTAATAGAGCAACGCGTAATCAGAGCTCCCATTAGCCAGACTACGCCCAGTCTTTATCTAAACAACCTTAAAGTAGGGAATATTAAAGACCCTTATGTAAGGGTAAACAAACATTAAATGCTCTCTTTAGATTTTAATTTATACTAAATGTATAAAATTTTTATAAAAATCATGGCGAACAATAGTAGTTATTATTATACTTTAAGAGGGTTTTAATTTTGAAGTGGCTGCCTATCGAGCTAAATATAGGACTCACTGCATTACTAAGGTAGGGCGTAAATGGTTACCGTATCTGGGTATGCATTACAAGAAAGAATGCAAACCAAGCATAATATAGATACTTATTATGCCTTGAGGTGGAAAGACAGTTGTAAGGTTTTATTAAAAACGCCTAATAATAATAGTTCACCGTCCGAAAATTTAGCTATTTTACAGCATGAATACGACCTGCTCCAAAAAATTAAATCCTCAACTATCATAAAACCTTATGATTTTATTCCAAATCTTTCAGAACCTATTTTAGTTTTAGAAGGTGTTGAAGGACAAATTTTAACTTTGTACCTTAAGAAACATCAGTTAACCATAGGCGATTTTTTAAATCTAGCATTACAATTAGTAGATATCATTGAGGAATTACATCAATTAAATATTATTCATAAAGAGATAAGATCAGCAAATATTATAATAGATCCTAGTAAATTAACCTTAAAATTAATTGATCTGAGTGCCTCTACCAAGCTCTCTGAAACCTTTGATTATTTAAATTTAGGTAGATTTGATGAGGGTTTAGCCTATATTTCACCGGAGCAAACAGGAAGAATTAATCGCCCTGTGGATTATCGAACTGATTTTTATTCCTTAGGTATTACTCTTTTTGAAATGTTAACTAATCAATTACCTTTCCCAACTGATGATCCTTTAGAATTAGTTCACTGTCATATTGCTAAAAAACCTATAGACGTTCTTGAAGTTAGGCACGATGCACCAAGGATGTTAGCTTCTATCATTGCTAAACTATTACAAAAAATGCCGGAAGAACGCTACTCAAATATTATTGGATTAAAACATGACCTACAAGAATGCCAAAGGCAGTGGTTGGCTACAGGAAATATCAACAAATTTACCCTAGCCTTAAAGGATAAAAAAGATCACTTAGTCATTTCACGTAATCTCTATGGTAGAAACGAGCAAGTATGCCAGCTATTAGAAGCATTTGAGCGCATAAGTCAAGGCAGAAAGGAACTAGTGTTTATTGCAGGTTACTCTGGGATAGGCAAAACTTCGTTGGTTAAAGAAGTACACAAACCCATTATGCAGCATAGGGGTTATTATACCCAAGGTAAATTTGACCAGCTACAACAGAGTGTGCCTTATAGTGCGATTGTAAGTGCTTTTCAGAGCTTAATTAAACAAGTTTTATTAGAAAATGAAACTAGAATTCAAGAGCTGAAAGAGCATCTTATTCAAGTTTTGGGAAGTGTCGGACAAGTAGTTATAGATGTAATCCCTGAAGTCGAACTTATTATAGGTAAGCAACCGCCAGTCCCCAAACTGAGTCCAAGCGATGCGCAAGCTCGTTTTAATCTAGTATTTCAAAATTTTGTGCGCGTGTTTGCGCAAGCCAGTCATCCTTTAGTGATATTTTTAGACGATTTACAATGGGCTGACAATTCATCACTTAATTTTATCGAAAATTTATTACAAGATCGCGAAACTAATTATCTGCTCATTATTGGCGCCTATCGAGATAATGAAGTCTATGCAAATCATCCCTTACAACTCACTATACATGATTTAAAAAAGACAAAAATACCTTTTACCACTATTACATTACAACCCTTGCAATTAAATAATATTGAACAACTGTTAGTTGATACTCTATTTACACCTATAGAAAGAATTCAGGCGCTGGCAAAATGTATATATGATAAAACACACGGTAATCCTTTCTTTATAAATGTATTTATTAAAATTATTTATCAGAAAAAAATACTGACTTTTTCTTATGATAGAGGCGCTTGGGAATGGGATTTAGATAAAATTCAACAGCAAAGCGCAACCGACAATGTGGTTGATCTGCTCACTACAAAAATTCATTTACTTTCCGAACCAACTCAAGAAAACTTAAAATTAGCTTCCTGCCTTGGTCACCAATTTAATTTTAAAACATTGCTTATTGTAACCGGCCAAACTATACAAGAAACAGCAGAAAAATTATGTGATGCTATTAGAGCCAATTTAATTTATCCGCTTGAGGAACCTTATAAAACAGTAGGATTAATAGGTTTGAAAGGAATTATTACTACCGATCGCAACATCAGTTCTTTACGTTATCGCTTTGCCCATGACAGAGTTCAACAGGCAAGTTATGAACTTATTAATAAAAAAGACAGGGCTACTATCCATCTTAAAATAGGGCGCTTACTGTTAAATAAAAAAGCGCTCAAACAGCAAAGTGAAAATTTATTCGATGTCATGAGCCACTTCAACCAAAGCCTAAATTTAATTACCGATCAGAAAGAAAAATTATTGTTAGCCAAATATAATCTTTGGGCTGGCCAAAAAGCCAAGCTTGCTGCAGCTTATTATAGAACAGATGAATATCTATCAGCTGGGATCTCGTTAATAAACGAAGATAGCTGGAGAGAAAATTATGATCTCACTTTTCAACTTTATAAGGAATTCGCTGTTTGTAAGTATCTAATTAGTGACTTCACCGCAGCCGATCAAGGTTTCTCTACAATACTAAATAATATCAGTGATCCTCTAAATATTTTAGAAATTAATCGCCTTAAAATCGAAATGTTTTCAACGTTAGGAAAGCATACTGAGTCTTTAGATGCAGGAATTAGCATTTTAAAAAAGTTGGGAATAAAAATACCTATAAGACCCAATAAGTTGCAAGTATTAAGCGCAATTTTTAAAATTAAAATGCAATTAAGAAGAACACGCATCGAAGACATTGAGTTACAACCTATGACAGATCAGATGCAAAAAGCAATTGCTGATTTAATAACGCAATTGTTTAATAGCGCTTTTATTGTCAATCAGCAGTTATTTGTCATTCTCATTTGTAAGAGTATTGGCTTAAGTTTACGCTATGGCTATACGGAAAGTAGTTCTATGGCAATGCCTGTATATGCCTTTGTTATTATGCATTCACTTAATCTATATGACGAGGCCCTCTCTTTTGTCAAACTTTATAATAATCTAAAAATAAAATATGGGTCTTCAAATTTTGAAGGCAAAAACCAGTTTGTACTTGGGTCTTTTATAGAACCTTATCAAATACCACTGAGTGTTTGTAATAACACTGTTATTAAAGCATTTAAGTTGTGTTGTGAAGTAGGTGATTTGGTATATAGCAATTATTGTAATTTACTTTTAGTTTTACATGCCTTATCAGCAGGAAAAGACATAAGCGAGCTTAAAAAAAACCTTCACTCTTTTTTATCCTTTATAGCTAGAGTTAATATTTCTGATTTTGTTACTTTGGGCCAATTTTTAGAATATTCTATAAAGTGTTTAGAGAACCTTGAAGATGTAGACCCTAAACGCTTCAACTATTTTGAAGAAGTGATTACTAAGGGAAAAAATACAACAGAATTAAGTTTCTTTTACAGTAATTTAACTCGGCTACATTTTTTATTAGGAAATTATGAAGCAGCAATTAAAGCTGGCTTAAGCCATGAGCGTTTTTCAGATTATGACAAAGGATTAATTAGTCATATAGATGGTAAACTTTTTCTAATGTTGGCTTTATTTTACAATTATCCACATGTGTCTAAACAAGAGCAAAAATCTTATTTAAAGCAATTAAAGGTGCTTGGTACCTTTATAAAGAAATATGCGCACTGGTGCCCTAATAATTTTAAAGCTTATGCTCTACTCATTGACGCTGAAATGGCTCGTTTGCAAAATCAGAATGCCCTTGGATTTTATGAACAAGCCATTGAAGTTGGCCTTACTAGAGGAAGTATTTTAGTGGCAGCTATAGCCAGCGAGGGCGCAGGTTGTTACTGCCTGGTGAATAGAATGGATAGGCTTGCAAAGTTATATTTACAAAACGCTCATCGATATTTTAAAGATTGGGGAGTTATTGCCAGGATACAATTGTTAGAGAAGACTTATGCTAGTTTAAAATTCCTAAATCATGATAATAGTTTACAAAAATCAGCAGTACCGCCAATCAGCGCATCCAATTTAGATATGCTTGCTATCTTGAAATTTACTCAACTCATATCCAGCGAAATTCGCTTAGATAAGCTATTACAAAAATTTATGATGATAGTTTTAGAGAATGCAGGCGCCCAAAGGAGCATTATTCTAGTAAACATTAATGATAGATGGGTAGTTGAGGCAGAAGGCGATCTTGATCAACAGACCATTTATTTAAATAGTTTATCGCTAGAAGAAGCTCAACCCAGATACCCGGTATCTGTTTTAAATTATGTGCAGAGAACACAAAAGCCACTTATCTTACATGATGCTACTGACTCTGAGATTAGCTTTCATGACCCCTATATACAACAAGAGCAGCCTCGATCACTTTTAATGATGCCCCTTTTTTATAAGGGACAATTGTGTCGCCTACTTTATTTAGAAAATAAAAGTAGTACTCATACTTTCACGCCCAGCCATTTAGATAGTTTACATTTGCTATCCTCACAAGCAATGACATCACTTGAAAATGCAAAGCTTTATTATCAAGCGACCCACGATCCTTTAACTGGATTAGCCAATCGCAATATGCTTTATGAAATATTTGAGCAATCGGCAAAACAAATAACGCGCTCTCAAGAAAAGTTAGCCTTATTATTTTTAGATTTAGATTATTTTAAAGTTATTAATGATACTCTAGGTCATGATAACGGCGATAAATTACTAATGCACATCGCGCAAACTTTCCTTACTACTTTGCGTGAAGGTGATATGGCGGCTCGAATAGGTGGTGATGAATTTGCTATCATGCTCGCTAATATTACTTCCCAAGAGCAAATTACGAGTATTGCTGAACGTATCTTTAAAGAGTTGGTAAAACCTATACAAATAGGAGAGCATTTAGTTCAAATTACTTTTAGTATGGGCATAAGTATATGTCCTGATCATGGTAGTGATATAGAAAAGTTACTTAAATTAGCTGATACGGCTCTCTATCAGGCAAAAGGAAAAGGACGTAATCAATTTCATTATTATTCAACTCAATTAGATGAAGAATATCAAAGAAATCACGGCCTTGATAAAGATTTACAACGTGCTTATGAGAATCAAGAATTCTTCTTAATGTATCAACCTTTTTATGATACTAATTCTGGAGAAATTATTGGGCTTGAAAGCTTATTGCGTTGGAACCATCCTAAAAAAGGAATTTTAGAAGCAGTAAATTTCATTCAAACTTTAGAAAAAAGTCCTCTTATTATTCCTATTAGCGAATGGATTATCAAAACAGCCTGTAAACAAGCAAAAATATGGCAAGCAGCAAATGTACTTCCAGGGCCTATAGCTATCAATATTTCTACAGTGCAATTCTTACGCCAATCAATTAGCGAACTTGTTAGTAAAATTTTAATGGAAACGCAATTAGATGCTTCCTATCTTGAATTAGAAATCACAGAAACAGTTTTCATTGAATATACTGATAAATTATTTAAAGAGCTTAAAACATTACAAAGACTAGGTGTTAATTTGGTAATGGATGATTTTGGTACAGGGTATTCAGGTTTATCCTATTTAAAAAATATCCCTATTCATAAAATAAAAATAGATAAAACTTTTGTAAGAAACTGTGATACAGATCATTTAGATCAAACTATAATTAGTGGTATTACTATGATGGCTCATAATCTTAAACTCAAGGTTATAGCAGAGGGCGTGGAAAATGAAACTCAGCTTAAAACGCTACAATTAAACGGAGTCGATGGGATTCAAGGATATTATTATTCACGACCACTCACCACCGAAGGTTGTGAGACTTATTTAACCAAAAAAGCTGCCCAACTCAGAAATTACCAGCGTTTAAAGATTAAGAAAGATTAATCAACTCAACCCACCTTTCTTTTTGTGTTCAACATTATAATGAGATAATATAATTATTATCTCAATGAATTTAGAATCTAAAGCTCAGGCAATAGTCTACTACTTAGATTAGACAACTGATGTTGTATTGAAGCAGGAGCTAATAGATATATGTTGCTATAAATTTAAGATTTCTAAGTCAAAATCCAACAGTGGCTGCAGATTAACTCCATATTTTAGGGATATTTTTATAGGAGTATTAGTTGATGTTTAGGAAGAACTTTTTAAAAGTAGCTTTTGCTAATGATGTGTATACGATATTTGCCTCAGCAGTACTTAAGTTCAGTACAACGTTATTTTTATTGTTTTTATTCATTAAGCTCAGTCATGCTTCAGAGCCTCTAGTTTACCTGCGGCCAAACGAAACGCCAATGTTTACAGAACTGTATCAGCGTTATGGGCTACTTAATCCGCCAGCTGTCCACGTTTATGATAGTGCAGTTTACATTGGTCAACCTGGTGAAAAAGGTCCCCTGGTGATACCTTCTAGTGAAGCTTTTTTTAATGATGTGGAGCAAACACTTCGAGCTTATCATGCGCGCCTTGGTAACCAAGAATTATTTCTTAATCCCAATGAAACAAAGCCTATCTTTTGTCCCTCGAATGGATCACTGCAAATTATTTTTGGACTAGTCTATGCTATTGCTATGTCAGAACCTCAAAAACATTTCCTTTTTGTTGAAAAAATCCCTTTTTATTCATTCCATGAGCATGCAATTTCATATCGACCTTACCCAAATGCGCGATTTCAAGGCTTTAACGATCCCAGCGAAATTAAACTAAATTCAGGTGAAACGCTAGTTGAGTTTGTCACCTCCCCTAATAATCCTGATGGAAAATTTCGCAAGCCCTATACCCAAGCAAGCATTATTATTGCTGATTTTGTTTTTGCTTCACCTTCGTATGGCAGTGATGGTACAGGATATATTAAAGAGAACCTTGCTTGGATTGCTAAGGCAAGGAGTGAAGGTAAACATGTATTTGCTTTTAATTCTGTTTCCAAGGCTCTCGGAAAACCAGGCTATCGGCTTGGTTATACTTGGTTTCCTATGAGTGACGCTTATGCTGCCAGTATTTTCCACAATTTTTTTTCTTATATCTGGAAATTAACAGTAGGAACCAGCACACCAGGTACAGCTGAAGCTTTAAATCTTATCTCTGCCCTTCTTTCACTTCCTGATGCAGGACAATCGCTGCGCAATGACGCCTTTAAAACAATTGTAAAACGGCATGATATCGTTAAAGCTGAGCTTCTTAAACGTTATCCTGGCACAGAAGTGACAAGTATTGCGGGTAGTCCCACCCTTTTTGCAAGGCTTCATACTCCAGATGATATTAAAATGACAGGGGAAGATATTTTATTTAAAGATCTTAATGTTGCAGTTGATAATGGTAATACAATGGGGGCGACAGATAATTTTGTACGCATTAACTTATGTGGCTATAGTGGTGATCTTGCTGAATTCTTGAATCGTCTTGCTAATTCTAAAAAATATCAAGCCAATGATCTTTTGGTATCATCAGCAAATCATTGCTCGCACACAACAATCCATAGTAATGAAAATACCAATTATGTCGTAAAACCTAGTGATTGCAATATTGATATTGATGCTCAAGCTGGCAATATTCAAATAACATTGCCACAATTTATTAATTATCAAAGTAGTAATTTAATTACTATTAGAAAAATAGATAATAGTAACCATTCGATTACTGTACAGGCAAATAAATTTACAATGGCACTTAAGAAAAAAGATGAACAGTTACGCATCCAATGGACTCAGCCCTTTTTCTTAAATGGTCAGTGGCGAACTATAAACCCATAAATTGACTCTACCCTGATCCGTCATGCGCCTAGCTAAAATTAAATCTTTAATTTACGGTAGAAAATTTTTAGCAATCAAATGATGAATCAGTCTTCCCTGCAGCAGTTAAATAAACCAATTACGCTGCGCTACATCAAGGCATTTATTAAAATTATTTTATAGTGGTATTGTCCTTTAAATTTTTATTTAAGGAAAGACCTGATAGAAGGACTAATAATCATATCTTTGTTATACTCAGTGGCTCTTGAGGACGACCTCAACCATTGTGGAAGAATTGCAGGGACGACCCAGCTTATGGGCGAGAATAATGATGGCTTGGATTTATCTTTTGCTGGCCGGTTTACTTGAAATTATCTGGTCATACTTAATGAAGCAATCTGCTGGCTTTACAAAATTAATTCCTTCAATAGTAACTGTAGTTACAATGGTTGCTAGTTTTGTCCTTTTGTCTTTATCTATGAAAACCCTTCCACTTGGGACAGCCTATACGGTGTGGACAGGTATTGGTGCGGTAGGGGCATTTTTAATAGGAATTTTAATTCTTGGAGAACCTACCAATCTTTTACGAATCATAGCTGCAATCTTCATTGTTGTCGGCTTACTGATGATGAAACTTTCTTCATAAAGGTCTAAAGAAGCAATCAATTAAATAGCTAAATTTTTATTTAACCTTTTCATTGGCCTATATTAAGCGAGTAGCTTTGATGAAGCGAAGCGTAATCAAGATCTTCATTCACTAAATTGCTTACACTCAATTTTTATTTACTAATAAATATACCCACAGCTCGTTGGGCTTATTAAGCAATAGCAAAACTTGGTGGTTGGACTGATTCCAAAAATCCGGTAAAGCGGCTTGGTCGACTATTTGAAAAGGATGGTTTCGTCTAAAAGAAAGATTGGAAGAGCTTAGAATCGCAACTGCGATGATGAAGATGCGATCAAGAGACAGCTCAAATGAGAAAGAGCCGTTCTTACTTTTCCTTCACTCATTTCACACCTCTAGTTGAATAATAATTATACATTATATTCGGCTGCGATGTGTCTACTTTATGGTAGCAAGATTAAACTATGCTTGCCAAAAAATACTGGAAAAATGGTATCAGCCAATGCATAATTGGGCTCTAATCATTTCTCATTCCCAAATTTATTTCGATGGTCGATTAAATTTAGGACTTAAATGATAGCCAGGTAACACCACAGTTAAATGAAAGTTCTTCTTCTAAGGAAAGAAACAAAACTCTTATCCTTTCGGCAGACAATATGATGCAATTTCATGTGTGCTGTTGATTGTTATATTTAAATACACATAAAGAGATAGATAATGGACAAAATACTTTCTTGGGCACGTTATCCATACAATGCTCAGACTGCACACACGGTTGATTTTCCGGATAATATACACAATGCTTTATCCAATATTAACGAACTTGGATGTCATTCCACTCTTGCGTATGGTTCAGGGCGAAGTTATGGTGATGTCTGTTTAGCAGAGTCTAATCATGTACTCTCTATGAAAAAAATGAATAAGTTAATAGATGTAAATTGGGAAACGGGTGTTATTTGTGCTCAAGCAGGTATAACTTTCGCTGAACTCATTGCTTTAGTTCTTCCGCGAGGCTGGTTTTTTCCAGTTACACCTGGCACTCAATTTCTTACTTTAGGAGGAGCAGTTGCTAATGATGTGCATGGCAAAAATCATCATGTTACAGGTACTTTTGGTCGACATATAAGTAGTTTGGTTATCTATCGCAGTGATGAGGGAATGATTGAATGTTCTCCTACGAAGAGAGCCGAACTTTTTTTTGCTACCATTGGAGGTCTAGGTCTCACAGGAATTATTATCAGTGTCGTTTTTCAATTGCGCCCGATTACTTCAAGCCTTATTGAGCAACGCCGCATTCGGTTTAATTCGCTGAATGAATTTTTCACTATTTCTGAGAAATACAATACCGCATATGAATATATGGTGGCTTGGATTGATTGTTTAGCTTATGGCAAAAAAGCTGGGCGCGGTATTTGTGTATTAGGAAATCATGCTAAAACCGGCCCTCTTGAAGTCTCACCGCCTACTAAATTTAGCTTACCTAAAAATTTGCCATTCTCATTAATAAATCCTTTGAGTTTGAGAGCTTTTAATAACAGTTACTATCATCGACAATTAAAAAAAAACGTCAGTCGTTTAGTGCCCTATCATTCGTTATTATACCCACTTGACTCTTTACAACTATGGAATCATTTGTGTGGCAAGAGAGGTTTTCAACAATATCAATTTGTGATAGACAAAGAACAGGCGCCAGAGATTATAACTACTATCTTACAAGAAATCTCCAGAAGCAGTACCACATCATTTTTTGCTATCTTAAAACTATGTGGAGATCTCGTTTCTCCCGGACTCATGTCATTTCCACGTCCAGGATTTTCTTTATCATTGGATTTTCCACAACGAGCTGAAATCAACCAGGCTCTTTTTAGAAAATTAGATAATATTGTGCATATGGCAGGAGGGAGGCTCTACCCTGCTAAAGATGCGCACATGAGTGCAGAGCATTTTAAGCAAGCTTACCCAAAATGGTCCGTAGTAGAAGCATTACGTGACCCCAAGCTTTTATCCCAATTCTGGAAGCGTGTGACCATGTAAATTAATCGGGCGTTAAGATAATAGAAATTTGCTCATACCGCAGAAAACAGGGATAAAAAAATTGAATGAGTAAAGTAAACGAACTTCCAGGCCTAGCAAATAAATGCTTCGGTTGGGGATTACAAGGATTGCTCTTTATTACGGTATTTTGTGTATTAGTACCTTTTTCACCAGAGATGCCTAAAGAGGGACTTGATCCATCAAGAGAGTTTGGAATGAGCCAAGCAATTGTACATGGCATGATTTTTGGTAAAAATATTATTGCTGCTTACGGACCCTACGCGTTTATTTATACAAAAATATACCACCCTTTGATAGAGCATCGCATGATGATGGCCGCGCTATACTTAGCTTTTTCATTTTGGCTTGCTCTTTTTTTTGCCACACGAAACGCTAATTGGAAGTTACTTACTGCCTTTGGGCTAATATTAGCCTGCTTCGATTCCTCGATCATAAATATATTATTTTTTTTATACCCAGTTCTCGTAGGAATTGCCTGTTTTAACATGATAAATATCAAACAGCTTGATACACATGGAGCTTTAGGACTGTTTTTAATGGCAATTTTGTTCTTGCCTTTTGGTTTATTGCCGTTAATAAAATGTTCTTATCTAATTTCATGTGGACTTACTGCTATACTCATTTTTTTCTTGTTTAGCGTGAATAAAAAATGGATACCAGCAATTTTAATTCTCATTTTACCATTTTCAGCACTTATTTTTTTCTGGAAGATATCAGGTCAATCATTAAGTGATTTGCCAGGATACTTCTCCTCACTACTTTTAGTTGTGTCTGGTTATTCAGAGGCGATGTCTACGACCGGCCCTGCTTCAGAAATATCTTATTATGTATTAGCAGCAATTATTTTATTAGTAGATATATACCATGCTAAAGATATTTCTATAAAACAACGTATCTTTCTATTTTGCCTATTTTCTCTTTTCTTGTATTTAAACTTTAAAGAGGGATTTGTTCGACATGACTATGCTCATACATTCCCTGCGAGTATATCTATACTTATGTCTGCCCTATTGTTAATTATGATCGTTCAGCCAACCAATCAGTTAATAATTATTTTATTGTCATCTATTCTTGTATGGCAGAATATTGATAATTATGATTGGAAAGCGTTGTCAAAAAACATACCTAACCAATTACAATTAAATTATGTTTCTGCATGGGAAGGAATTAGCAATAGGTTAAAGAATCATCAATGGCTTGAAAAAAAATTCAAAACTACGCTTGCCCAAATCCACGAAAAATATAATTTTTCATTACTTGAAGGCACCACTGATATTTATTCATTCAATCAATCCAGCTTAATTGCATCTGGAAATCACTGGAATCCTCGTCCAAGTTTTCAAAGTTACAATACTTTTACGCCATCTTTAATTCAAATCAACATGAATCACTTATTAAATCAAAACGCGCCTGATAACATCATTTTCAAAATAGAGCCGATAGATAATAGACTTCCCTCGCTGGAAGATGGAGCAAGCTGGCCAATATTACTTAATAATTATAAGCCATTGCAAATGACAGATGATTTTTTATATCTTCATAAAAAATCATCTGTCACTAAACACTCCGAAAAGCCTTTAATCACTTTAAGTGGAGGATCATACACCTTTGGAGAGGAGGTGGCTGTTCCAGGTGATGAAAATCTCATTTTTGTTGAACTAGAAATCAAAAAAAGTAGTTTCGGACAATTGATGAAACTCTTATTCAAACCTAGTCAACTTCAGATATCATTACGCCTTGAAAATGGCACAACTATAATTTACAGAATAAATTCTGAAATGGCGAAGTCTGGTTTCCTTATTTCTCCTCTTATTGAAAATACACAAGAATTTGCTTTACTCTATACAGGAATTTACTCTCTATCACATAAAAAAGTGACATCGTTTTCTATCTCGCCTATCAATCATAAAGAGCATTGGAAAGATGTTTACGATATTAAGTTTAAAAAAGTAACTCTTGCCACACCGAAAGATATGTCAAGTGCGCTCAAATTTGACAAGATATTAGATACATCTGAGATATATAAGATTTCAACGACAAGAAAATGTGAAGGCAACATCGATTTGATTAATGGAATGAGCATTACTCATAAACCCGCGGTGGTGAGAAACCTACTTACAGTAACGGGATGGTTAACACAATCAACTGCGCAAAGCTTACTACCACAGAGTACCCTCCTAGTATTAAGAGATAAAGCAGGGAAAACTATTTTTATCAAAACACATAAAATGCTGCGACCAGATGTAGGTAATTACTACAAAAACCCAGTTCTAGCTAATTCTGGATATACTTCTTTTGCAGATGTAGCAAAAATTTCGGGAACCTATTCTTTAGGTTTGGCCTTCCTCGAAGAAAGTCAGATAAAAATTTGTCCTCAATTCAATACGATGGTTACGTTTAAGGGTAGGCTTTAATGTAGTATCTATATTAAATCAAGCTTTTTAAGCTATTTAATTAATCATTAAAACCCAAGGCTAACCGTTATTGATTTACGTCATAAACTTGCGGTAGAGTAACAGGTTCACTGTTACCTATCTCTCCGTACATTTGTTACCCGTCTCTCCAGTCTATACGCTAAGTGTAATCAAGGTTTTTATCTTAAATAGGCTAGAGCACTCTTTTTATTTGCTCCAACTAGTCCACCTAGAATCTCTTGAATTAAATAGACACAATATTTATTAATATTTCTTGGTTAAGACGCTTAAAGAAAATCGATTAAACTTCCTAATCCTAATCTTTGGTGGCTTACCTTAATCATGCTCATATTTTCTTAAGCTTATGTTTAATGATTGACATGTATGACAGCAAAAATGAAAATATTAACCCATAATTATTTTGACAAAAATAGGCCTTAAAGATGTATTCAAAATACATTACTGAAAATTCGAAGATTGACACTTTCTTTCAACTAGACAAAGCAAACCCAATCAATCAACAATCACCTTCCAGAACCATTAATGAACTTCAAACTATGCAAGGCTTATTAAATAGCCAAAGAATTAAACTCATATTTGGTAATTATGAGGTGGAACTTGTTGCTCAAGAAGATAATGTTCGCGTATCGAATTTACATTCAGATGGTATAATGCGAACCTGCGCGATAGTTAATTTTGTGTTACCAATTCCAGTGTGGTTACAAAATACCCATAGTAAAATTTATGGTGGAGGATCTATCGGCCAGACTATTAAAGATAATGGATTTGATTTAACAAAAGAGAATATCTACTTTGGTATTACTAAACTACCTAAAACTGTACAAGCTAAGATGGAGACTGATGAGGATTTAACCGCTGTTCATATCTATCAATTATTAGTTAAGAATCCTCTCACATCTGAATCAATAGTATATTGTACTATCAGCGAACTTCATAGCCCTCTATATCTAACATGTGGAGACCTATATCAATTAAATCCAGGAAGTCAAAAATACAGTACTAAGACAAATTTAGTACAAAAATGTCTAAAAGACTTAAGTGTGTTAGATGAATATTTTACCCATTCAAATAATAACAAACCCTAAATTTAATGAACTAAGATTTTGGCATGACTAATTAAATTAGGTGATTACTTAACTTTAAATAGCTCATTTTTGCCGAAAAATTAGCACAGAAAAGCACATTTTTAATTCAAATTGATGTAAGATATACTTTTTATTGACTTAAGTATTTAATATGCTCGCTAACGAAGAACCCAAAAAACAGGCTGATAATTTCCCTTACAAAACATCTATATTCTTAAGCCTAGGCACATCTTTAGCAATGTATGGACTCCTGCGCCGTGGTCATTACCAAGCTGCTTTTCTTCTTTATTCTAAAGGCGGTGGCGGATTAAATTTATATCAACAACGCAATGGTCAACTTAAACGCGTTTTTGCTATTGATTACCATCCATTTTGGAATAAGAAAACAAAGGAGAATATATATAAACTACATTATCATCGTGGCGAAAATAATAATCAAATGAAGAAACATCGTCCTTATGAGGGCGGTTGGTGATGAAAGATAGAACAACTTACCCTTTTAAGATCATTGTTACACATGCTAGATTAGTCAAATAACCTTAATCTATACTCTATACTCAATTACGCAGGGACAGCGTATGAAAAATAAACCTACTCATCCTAAGTTATATCGTGAGCTTGGGCTGCTAGGCGCAGCCATGATGGGCTTGGGCTCAATTCTAGGTACGGGAATATTTGTTAGTATTGGTGTTGCAGCCGGGGTAACAGGCCCGTCTGTTATTTTTGCTATTATGCTTGCAGCATTGGTTGCTACTTGTAATGCCTTATCGAGTGCACAACTCGCAGTTAGCCATTCAGTAAGTGGTGGTACCTATGAATATGGCTATCGTTATCTTCATCCTATATTAGGATTTACTGCTGGCTGGATGTTTTTGTGCGCAAAAACAGCCTCAGCCGCAACAGCGGCATTAGGCTTTGCCGGGTATTTTTTACATCTGCTTGGATTTCAATTAGTTCCTATTATTCCTGTTGCCATAATAACCGTTGTTATTTTAACTCTACTTGTATTAAGCGGTATAAAACGTTCTAACAAAACAAACCTGATTATCGTATCTATTACCCTTCTTTCCCTGCTAGTCTTTGTTTTTCTAGGCCTTCCCCGCTTATTTCAGAATAGCGGACAATATTTATCTCCCTTTTTTCCCAAAATGACTAACAACGGATTAAGCCATTTCTTATATGCAACTGCTTTAATGTTTGTTGCCTATACCGGCTATGGACGTATTGCAACGTTGAGTGAAGAAGTCAAAGAACCTGCAAGTACCATTCCTAAAGCTATCATTTTGACCTTACTTGTCAGCACAGTCATTTATATAATGGTCGCTATTGTGGCTATTGGATCTGTTGGTTCAGACCAATTGGCAGCCGTGACAGAAAGTCACGCAACCCCTTTGGAAACAGCCGCTAAAGCTATCAATCGACTTAGACTTAGTAGTTTAATTGCCCTAGGTGCCTGTACAGCCATGTTAAGTGTTTTATTAAATCTTATATTGGGTCTCTCTCGAGTCGTGTTAGCCATGGGCCGGCAACAAGACTTACCTATTATTTTTACTTTTGTTTCTAGCAAAAATCGTACGCCAGTTACGGCAATCATTGGTATTGGCATTCTCATTGCTAGTCTTACATTACTTGGTAGTATTGAAATCATCTGGTCTTTTAGTGCGTTTACCGTCTTAATCTATTATTCAATTACTAATCTTGCCGCTCTGTATTTACCTAAGGAGAATATTTTATATCCTCGATACATTGCCGTTATCGGCCTTATTGCCTGTTTATTTCTAGCTTTCTGGGTTCCATTAGGTACGTGGGTATTAGGTTTATTATTAATTGCACTAGGAATACTGTGGCATTACTTCTATCATTATTAGATAAAAGGCTAAGCTTTATATAGATATATTTATAAAATGGAGCGTGATTAAATCACTCTATGCTACTCTCATCTTAATTCGCCGATTAACTTCAGCTTGAATTTTTTCAATATCATGATTTAAAAAATGATCCTTATTCACCACTAACTTGCCTCCTACATAGACTTGGTCTATATCTTTTTCAGTGACTGAAAAAACTAAATTGGTGTAAGGATTATCTATAATTAATCCAAGTCTTCTTGGATTAATTATAATAAAGTCTGCAAATTTTTTAGGCTCTAAGCTACCAACTTTATCGCTAATGCCTAAAGCCGTGGCACTACCCATCGTATGAAGCCACAAAATTTGATAGGGACTCATGACATCAGCTCGCTGATATTTATCTCGAATAGTGTATAAGCCGATACGCATGTTTTCAAATGGGTCGGCAATATCTGCACTAGCCTCTCCATCAACACCCATTCCTACAATAATTCCCAATTTTAAATATTTAGGAATATCTGCAACGCCAGAAGCAAGGCGACCATTTGATAAAGGATTCCAACTCATTGCAACATGTGCATTAGCACTTTTTTGTAAAATCAGATCATTAGTGTGAATAAAATGGCCAAAAATCAGTTGAGGTGACAACAAAGCACTATCGGCAAGCCATTGAAATTTTAGACGTTCTTCCTCTTGAGTTTTAGGTTCTTCAAGATAGTGAGTTTGATTACCGATATGAAACTGTTGCATTAAGGCATGTTCTAGTAATGCCTGTTGATAAGTATTATTAAAGGCAGTCATACCATTAATCATTACATTTAAAAAGTGTGATGAGTTTGGCTGATTTGAAATCCAAGTTAAAAAATCTTTTAAGCGCTTACTGGCCATGTCAAAAGAAATCTGACTGCTCTCTATTTTCTCGGGCTGATAACCGTGTATAAATCGGATTCCGGATATCTTTTCAGCGGCAAATTGTGCTTTATCAAATGAATTCGTATTTAAGTGTTGTAAAGTGCCACCATAATTAAAATTATAAACAGAAGTAATGCCATGCTCTAAATGATTTAACGCCCCAAGCAGGCAAAACCAATAAAAATCGTCAGGCTTGGCTTGACTTGCTTTTTTCCAATAGACCTCATCAATCCAGCCCGACAGTGTTTTGTTTGGCGCAAGACCTCGGTAAGCTGCTTGCCATAAGTGGCTGTGTGCGGAAATAAACCCTGGCATAATCCAGTATTTTTTTGCATCAATAATCTTTTTTGCATGTATGTTTTTAGATGGATTACCACGTCCAACTTTTAAAATGGTGCCATCATTAGCGATTACCAAATAGCCGTTAAATGGTTTTTTTTCTTGTTGAGACGCCAGCGTGAAAATATAGGCATTTTTCACTACAAGTGCTGCCTGCGTAGCAGTGAGTGATCCTGAGTAAATAAGTAATAAGAGACTTAAGATAAAAAAACGCGATAAAGAGAATAAAGCCTGAATTCCTTTGCTTAAAGAAAAGAAATTTTTTTTAAGATCAAACTGCATTGATATTTCCAATTTAAATTTAAAGATATTTAATTCTTATTAACTTTAAGTTTCCAGTTGCCCTAGGTTTGCATGAATAACTGAACCATTAATAACAGCATTTTTTGCAGAAAAATAAATTAATTCAGCAATTTCACTAGGTTCAATGAATCGCTCAAAACTTACCTTTTGTTTTGCCAAGGTAACCAAATTTGAGTCATGGCTTAAATGTTGTTGTAACATGTCCGTGTTAGTAAAGCCTGGGCAGATACAAGCGGTGTGAATTTTTTTCTTTGCTAAATCTTGACAAGTTGCCCGCATCATACCGATGGTTGCATGTTTTATGGTGGTATAGCTTGCAGTATTAGGTACTGCTTTTTCAGATAAGGTTGAGCCTAAATAAATAATACTTGACCCTTCTTGCATAAATGGAATCAAAATTTGATTGATGATTGACGGTGAAATAATAGAAACCGTTAGCGCTTTTGTCAGCTGAGATGGATTTTGATTCATGACCGTATCATTAACATGATACGCAGCATTATGTACTAAACAGATGACCGCTTTTTGTGGCAAAATCGATTCCAATTTTTCACTTAACTTAAGTTCAAAACTGGGATCTGATAAATCAATATTTATATTAGTTACCCCTTCTATTTCGCTTGGGGTTCGCGAAATGTTAAAGACTTGCCAATGGTTACTTATAAAATGAAGTGCTGTTGCAAAACCAATACCTTTGCTACCGCCTGTAATAATCAGCATGTTTTTCATTATTAAATAACCTATTTTTGTTACACCGAAATAATTGATAATTATTTCAATTTAATTTGAGATTAAATAGCTATTAAATTAGTCATCTTATTAGTACGCTTCTTTATATACTCATAACGCTCATATAGATATTCTTTCATCACATGATAGTTATTAGTAGCGAACAACAATTAAAGTTAATTATTTTTTCATATTAAACAAGTTATAATATCAATGATTTAAAATTTATCAAATAAATTTGTCCTTAAAATTAATTTATTCTTTTAAAGAAGATATTTTTTAATCAGAATTCCAAGGTTATTTCAATTTTTTCACTGGTCCAATATATTGTTTAATTGTGTGATGTAATCATGCTAGGATAAAGACCACTATGAAAAAAATTAGTAATAAGAAGAGGCTATCAAGACTACAATTAAAAACTTGCCCCCTATCGATATTTTAATCAATAATGCAGGCATTGGATCAATAGGGGCGGCAGAATCTTTTACTTCTGAGCAAATCATGCATGTAATCCAGACGAATGTTATGGGTGTTGTCAATGTAACTAATGCTGTACTTCCTAGCATGAGGGCGCAGAAATCAGGAATAATTTTAACAGTAAGCAGTCTAGTTGGCCCATTACCTGACCTGAATCAACGGGTGTATTCAGGTACTAAGGCCATGGTTGAGCATTACACTGCTCTACATCTGAAATTGACATCACTTATCAAAATACAACTAATTTTTTTCAGCAGAAATACATCGATATTAATACGGCCAGAAGAACCGCTGTTAGCGCTTATACAGCAGGCGAGAACGCCGATGAAGGCATTATCTCTAATAATAGTATACTTGAAATTGAAACCCGTGGAGGTGCAAGATTTATTCAAGCAATTGATATTTGCTTAGATCATGCCTTTCTGCATTCTAAGAAGCTGTTATTGTGCCAATTAAATCAAGATACAGATTATACTTGTTGTGTGCCCGAGCAATCTGATCATATTGTTACTTCGAACTCCATTGATCTAATGGACTTTGCCAAAGTTAGTTCCTCTATACTGCATGTTGATCCAGATCCAGAAATTTTTGAAAATAGAAAAAGGCTTGTTAACAAAGTTAATTTTATAAAGGCAGCTGCCATAGAACCAATGAGTCGCTACTCTAAGATGAGAATCTTAAGTAAGTCTGATGAAACAACGGTTATCAATCCACCTTTCGGCTCTAATTACCATTTAGTTGCTTATAAAGAGAGAAAATTAGGAGGATTTACAGAAGATATAGATATTAAAATTAAAGCACTTAATAAGCGTATTAGAGCTAAACAAATGCATACCCTGTTAATATCCAATGACTCCTCATTACGAAAATTTCTTTCTATCGAAAAAAACTCGATAGAAGCTTATAGTGCAGCAGTCGTGTTATTAAGTACATTATCTAAAAAATGTAAACCCAATTTTCTTGAGTATCTTTTCAAGACCAAAAACTATTATTTGAAAAGAGAGGTAAAAGCTATTTTAGATGATGCGAAAATTACTTTGCAAAAGGGCTTTGAATTGCCACAAGAATGGTCAAGCGAATTAGCCTTTAACTAAGATTAGTGTTAATTAATATGTATTCAACATAAAAGAGTTCTCTTTTATGTTGAACTGATATTAACCTTATAAGCTTAAGCTTTTACAGATATAGCTGGACAATGAAACAAACTAATGTCATCTGTTTTATCTTCAGGAAAACTTTTAACTAACCATTCCTTTGTTAGTTCGTCTTCCCTGCTGGTAATAGCTTGACTAAAAAATATAGGTTTATTCTTACTATGTCGTCTTGCCATGATGGCTAAACCTAAACCAGCAAACAAAACACTAACCACCATTAAAACATCAGCTAAGAGACGTCTAGTGGTATGACGTGGTTGAAATAAGCTATGAGCTTTATCAGTTATAGCTTTTACCTGTTGCGGTATAGACAGAGAAGATAAACGAATGTTTAATGCTGCTTTATAAAAGCTTGTAAGTGACTGATTATACTCTTTGCCAAAAATTTTATCATTTTCTGATTTATATTTAGTTTGATAAAAGGTTTTAAGTATCAATAAGTCATGGGCTATTTCAGCTGAAAGAGACTCTCTTTCAGCTAAGCTAATCGCTTGCCAAAAAATGTGATCGGTAAACACAGCTTCTTTGAGATCTTCTGGATGATTGCTAACCTGCAATCTCTGCAATACTGCATTTATTTTTTCAACCGGCTCATATTCTGCTATAACATTATTCCTTAATAATTCTTTATAGAAAAGATTACTGGCTTGTAGTGAATCAAATTCAGCTTGATATTTTGTTTTAACTAAATGAGGTAGTTCATCAAAAGCTCTTTTATACTGTTCAAATATAGAATATCTTGCACTAACCATTGCAAGATGATTTAAACTTGCTAGGCACTGCAAGTAGATTATTTCTTTTATATCGTCCTCTACCTGCTCTTGATAATTTTGCTGCCTAACTTGGTAAGATTCTTGTAGCCTAATAGGTAATGCATTAAATGCACTTTTTAAATCGCTATAAACTGTGATCCTATCTCTTGCATTACTTGCTTTAAGAAAAATTTTTTCATTCACTAAATAAAGTTCATTGCTTTTTTGCCAGCTTATTAAGAGTTCTTTCCTTTGATTTAAAGCTGTCGATATTTCTTCGCTCTCTTGCAAAAACTCAGGCAAATTCTCATAGCTTAAAGTTAAAGTTTCAAATACAACTTGCTTTTTATCAAGGTTTTCTGCTCTATCAAAATTATTTTTTTGTAGCCTAAATTCTACGAAATCATTGCGCCACTGCTTTAACAATCTCATTTTTGCTTGTGGGTTATCTACACGAGCACTAAAATTGCCTTCTTCATAAGCTCTCTCTATTTTCTCCCATAAGTCATCTCTTTTGAAAAGGCGTTCTAATAAAAGGCTTGGCTTAGTAGCATATAATTCCTCAAGACAAATAGTTACTAGCTGTTCGCCATTCATAAGACTCAATTCATTATCTGAAATAGGATAAAAGAATGGGCTTTCTACTTTAGGTTGGTTATCTGAGTCGAGTTTGATAGGGCAAGATTTCAGTTGGTCATTTAAAATTTTACTAACCTGCATAAATTTCTCTAAGCCTTGTTTTAAAGATAAAACATGCTCTTTGATTGATGCTTGATTATTAAAATCCTCATCACTTAAACTGTGAATTTTTTTCAATAGATGTAAATAAGTAATGACGTCATAGCCTCTATTTAAAACAGCTTCAATATGTGACCAAAAAGAATCTTGATGCTCTTTTTTGTACTCTACCGTGGGCTTTTCATAAGGTTCAAAACGACTTGTTGCCCCACTTTTAGGATTTAAGCTAAAGAGTCGTTTTAAAATAGTACTTTCCCGATATTGCGCGACAAAAGCATTTCCAAAAATTGCTTGGGCTTCGCCTTTATGATAGCGAGCAAATATATTTATATTGCTATGAGGCTCATGATTCCAGAGATTAAAAATCTCTGCTTGATGGGATAATAAATCAATATAAAGATTAAATTGCTTAACCAAATCGGTTAAATTAAGCTTGGTTAAATCTAGAGGCCTCTCTTCATTGAGTAGACTTAACCAAAGAGTCAGTTGATCAGGAAAAGGCATACTTGCCTCGATAGATAAATTCTTTTAGAAGACCTGCGAATAACGCCGTAAATAATTCCTTTTCATCTTTTGGCTTTTTTATGAAAAATTCTTGACCTTGTCTATCTTTATAAAAGCCATCAACATCAGATTTATTTTCACCGCCTCTTTTATCAGCTATTTTTATTAATTCATTTTCTTTATAAAATACCATTGGGAGAAACCCTAAGACAAAAAGTGGCCTATTTTAATAGCAATAAAAAATATTGTTAAGTAAATTTACTTTTTGGAAGAAAATTAAATCTATTTAATTGAGGATAGCCAATTTCCTATTAATGTCTTATTCCCATATTTTCACTACTAACACTTGGAACATGACCTGAATGCTGAGTTTTTAATTCGAAAAAATCATCGGTATGTATAAAATAATACAATCCTATTCCGACCTCTAATAAGAAGAGAACTAAAGTAAAAATAACAATAAGCGAGACCCAAAGCTGAGTTGATTTCCTGTCTCTCTCAACCATTTTATCACAGACTAATTGATTGTCTGATGTAAGGCGCGTACTTAGAATTCTGGCAAGCGAAAGGGTTAATGAATTTAATAGATGTTGAAACGGTTGTGATCTTAATAATCGAATTGATAAGCGTAATAATTTAACAGGCGTATTTGCTTCTACAGTTAAGGAACAAGGCTGATCTTTAATTAAACGCATCTCGCCTAAAGATTCTCCTGAGCTTAAAGTGGTAATTAAACTCCTCTTTTTTCCTTTACTGCTCTTTTTATAGAGGTTGACCTGGCCTAAAATAATTATGTAGATATTGTCACTATATTCTCCTTCTGTAAGAAAGGTCTGGCCTTTATTGAAAGTAACCACATGGGATATATTAATTAATTCTTCAAAGTCAGCTTCAGTCAATGTTTGAAACAAGGGGCTATTTTTTAGTAGAGAGCGCTCTTTTAAAGTTAACTCACTCATAATAGTTCCAATATTTTATTATTCAGTTTAATTATAGGTGAGATTAATACTAAGACTTCAAAGATATCTAATTTCATAGGGAAATTAGGTTGGGTGTAAGCCAACCTAGGTTTATTAACAGCTTAAGATAAACCAATAGATTTTGGTGAACAAATATAAGCGTTACCGAGGTTAGTAACATTAGTTTGTTGTGATTTACCGCTTATGTAGCCATTGTTTTGCGCGGTAAAACCACTCATTGATCCCGTAGTACCAGCACGATTAGTTATTAGCTGGATGTAGTTTGCTCCTAGCCGAACTGCTTTATTTTTAAGGTCATTCATTGCGCCTTCTTCTAAGTTACGGTTGGACGTAAAACCTCCTGTAAAGAAATTACCTTGGTTTCCTACCACTTGCCCTACATACTTGCATCCCTGCGGAGCAGCATTGGTTGAAACAATAACACCATGAACTGCTTGCGGTTCAGCTGGAATTGCTGCGCAACCACTTGCCAATAGTGCAACGGAAGTTATAACAAGTATTTTTCTCATTCTTATTACCTTAGTTGAAAGGATTGCAGATATTAATCGATTAATTTTATGATTTCAACTTAATCAGATTAATCAAATAGGAAGCGGGTACAGCTTGACTTATCTCCTTGGCGCTAATATCTCTGCATGTACTTATCAGAGGACAAAAAGCCAAATCCTTGGCAATCTTTTCCTCTAGTTGGTTTAACCTATATAAATTTTAATAAATGATTTTTAATCACTGAATTTATGAGTAAAATTAGTTTATTTTTAACTTAATATGTTACAGTTTCGTCCTCTCTTTGCAGTTTAATACCTAATTTAACTTTATAGGATTATACATAATTGAACTCAATTCGATGGACAGAAGCCAAATGTATTCAGTACTTATTTCCATTAGTCATTAGTATTTCTTTTGCTATGGATGTTTTTGTCCCGGCCATTCCAGCAATGAGTCAGTTTTTTAAAACGAATGATACTGTAATGCAAGCTAGCCTCTATGTATTTATGCTGACTGTAGCTTTAGGGCAATTAATTATTGGTCCTTTAGCAGATCAGTATGGCCGCCGCCGTATTGCTATTTATGCAGCATTTCTTTATTTTATCGGCTCAATACTCTCAGCATTATCTCAATCAATATCTTTACTCATCACTGCTCGAATCATTCAGGCCGCAGGAGCCTGCGGTACTTACTTAGTATGCTTTATAATCGTAAGAGATAATTTTCCCACCACGGTTTGTGCACGATTATTTAGTATTTTAGGTGGGATAAATGCGATGGTTGCAAGCTTTGCCCCTGTTGTGGGTGGCCTCTTAATAGATATTACCCATAATTGGCATAGTAGCTTTTATTTTCTCACTTTAATTGGTCTTTTGATGAGTATTACAGCCTTTTATAGGATTCCGAATTACGTTTATTCTAAGCAAGCATTATCCCAATTAAACATATTTAAGACTATTTTAACTAATCGTTATTTTCGTCAATATACGCTTATTGCTTCAGTAAATTTACTGGGTTTATATTTATTTTGTGCTCTATCTCCTGGTATTCTAATTAGTCAGTTGCATCTTAGTGCAACTCAATATGGTTTGTGGTTTGGATTAAATGCTATAACCGTGTTTTTTACTAATATCATTACCGCCGGTCTGACTTATTATTATTCATTGGAAAAAATAGTACGCTCTGGCCTAATGTTGATTATCTTCTCTTGTATTTTAATGATATTTTTAAATTATTCTCAAACCAGTGTAATACGTTTTATGTTGCCTATGCTTTGTCTAACTTTTGGCATTGGCCTTAGTATGGGTACAGCAACTGCCCTTGCTTTGCAAGACTTAAAACAGCAAGCAGGATCGGCTACCGCTTTGATCAGCGCTTGCCAGTTTGGTTTAGCTGGTTTTATAGGTGTTCTAACTGCTCAATGGCAGCCAAGACCATTAATCCTTGCTTTTCCTGTGCTTTGTATAGGTATGTTAGCGTTTGTGAAAACAAGAAAAGCAGATGTAAAAATTTTAACTAATTCTTGATATTTCTTTAAGAAAGGTAATTAATTATCTTAAGGGATAGGTGTTTAGAGAGGTTACTTATCAAATAATGGGGAAAAATTAAGCTTTAAATTAATCATCGGTAGCGCTTTGTTTATGACAACGGTAGACAATATTTTGAGTGCTAATTTCTATAATTTCAGCCTCTGCTCCTGACTTTTCTAACTCACAATGAACACTTAAAGAGGCAATTAAATGATCGAGATCATTTCCGTCTGTTTTAAAAACGATCTTATCTTCTACTTTGATTATGGCCTCGTAGATAGAGGCATTACCGGTGACCATAAAATTACTTAATTTAAAGGCCTTATATTAATTATAGCAAATAGACAACAAGCTAGTTATCCAGATAAGCTTAATAAATTTACTTAACTAGCAAGTATCATGAACACTGATGACTCATTATTAAAAAACCTAAAAGTCTATAAACAAATTGAGCTTAATTGTGAACAAAAAATTCAATTTTTCCTTAATAAACATAGCACTAAAGAAGGTAGCTGGGGTTCTTTACAATTGCATACCGGCGCGATTGATTTTGTCTTTTTAGATGGAAAAGCGAATGAAATTTCCCGACATGAAATAAATGTCAAAAATTCAAGCTTAATTATACCACCTGCTTCCTGGCATAAAATTATTATGAAAAGTGCAGACTTTAAAGCAACATTAGAATTTTGTTGTCAGCCCCATCGGTATTTTGAAAAAAAATATGGGCTTGCATCTATCCATTCTGATCTATGGTATATCTATCAAACCTATCTTAGATCGCAAAAAAAAATGTCAATTCTAGACGTTGGGTGCGGTCTAGGACGTAATCCTTTATTTTTTGCTTTATCGGGACATAAAGTTACCGGTATTGATATTAATCAGAATGCTATTCAAAAAATTAATCAAATTGCTACCCGAGAACAACTAACTATAAATACGCAACTTCATGACTTAAACCAGCAGCTTCCTTTTACAGAAAGACAGTTTGACTTTATCTACTCAACAGTGACTCTTCAATTTTTACACCCAACAAGGATTCATCACTTATTAGCCGAATTACAAGCGCTAACAGTCCAAAATGGCATGCATTGTGTCGTATTTCCTATCAAAGCTGAACCTTATCAATATCCTGAAACCTTTACCTATTTAGCTGATAAAAATGAGCTATATCATTTTTATCAAGACTCAGGCTGGTCTATTATAGAATACGGCGAGAAACCAGGGCAGCTACACAAATTAGATACTACAGGTAAGCCTATACAAGGACTATTTGGCCTATTATTGGCGCAAAAGAGTCTATAAATTTAGTTACACTAAGCTTAAGTACCTTTAATTAGTAGGTTAGCCCTCTCCTACTCTACTGCCTAAAAGTCAGCCATGTAGTAAATTATCCTTATGTTTCTAACTTAACTCTTTCAAAAAAAAGGAGATTATAGTAATTTATTAGTTAAATTTAATCAGGTTTTTATCTTATCCTCGCCTTTTTATCGGTAATCCTATCATCCTGGAAGTATCAAATTAAGGAGTATTTGAAGGAGTAAATACATGAAGTTAAACCACCTAAAGCACCTCGAGGCAGAAAGTATTTACATTATGCGTGAAGTGGTGGCTGAAGCCGATAATCCAGTCATGCTTTATTCTATTGGGAAAGACAGTTCTGTCATGTTGCATCTAGCTTTAAAAGCTTTCTACCCTGCTAAGCCGCCCTTTCCCTTACTCCATATAGACACTACTTGGAAATTTCGTGAAATGATAGCCTTTCGTGACCAAACTGTTGCTAAATATGATCTTGAATTAATTGTTCATGTTAATCAGGACGGGCTAGAGGCAGGTATTAATCCTTTTACGCATGGCTCAGCCATTCACACGGATGTAATGAAAACTGCTGCTTTAAAACAAGCGCTAGAAAAATACCAATTTGATGTAGCTTTTGGTGGCGCTCGTCGCGATGAAGAAAAATCGCGAGCTAAAGAGCGTATCTTTTCATTTCGTAATAAAAATCATCGCTGGGATCCTAAAAATCAAAGACCTGAACTATGGAGTCTATATAATACCCGCAAATTCCCTGGCGAAAGCTTGCGAGTATTTCCTTTATCGAATTGGACAGAGTTGGATATCTGGCAATATATTCATCAGGAAAAAATTGACATTGTTCCTCTTTACTACAGTGGTATACGTCCCGTAGTTGAGCGAGATGGTGCTTTAATTATGATGGATGATGATCGGTTACCGCTAGTAGCTGGTGAGCAACCGCAATTAAGACAAGTAAGATTTAGAACACTAGGCTGTTATCCCCTAACTGGTGCTATCGAATCAAAAGCCGAGACATTACCTGCCATTATTGAAGAAATGCTACTCAGTACAACTTCTGAGCGCCAGGGACGAGTTATTGACTATGATGGGGCTGCTTCTATGGAGAAGAAGAAACAAGAGGGCTATTTCTAATGCATGCACATCAACAACAAAATCATTTTACACCTTTTCTTAATGCTTATGAAAATAAAAGCTTGCTACGTTTCATTACTTGTGGCTCAGTAGATGACGGCAAATCTACTTTAATTGGTCGTTTATTATATGAATCTCATACCATTTACGATGATCAACTTGCCATACTTGCTACTGATAGCAAAAAATTTGGTACAACAGGCGAAGACCTAGACTTTGCCCTATTAGTTGATGGGCTTGCTGCTGAGCGCGAACAAGGAATTACTATTGATGTAGCTTATCGTTTCTTTTCTACGAGCAAGCGTAAATTTATTGTCGCTGATACACCAGGTCATGAACAATATACACGTAATATGGCAACCGGCGCTTCTACTGCACAATTGGCTATTGTCATGATTGATGCCCGTAAAGGTGTATTAACGCAAACTAAGCGCCATAGCTTTATTGTTTCTATGCTCGGGGTAAAAAATATTATTCTTGCCATTAATAAAATGGATTTAGTGGGTTATGATGAACTTATTTATGAACGAATTGTTAGCGAATATCATAAATTTTCACAAAATCTAGACATCACAACCATTCAAGCGATCCCTGTTTCCGCTTTAAAGGGCGATAATATAGTAAAACCCTCAGCGTATACTTCTTGGTATCAGGGCCCAACACTTATGCAGTACTTAGAAGAAGTAAGCATTGAAGATGCGCAAGAAAGTCTTCCGTTTCGTATGGCAGTACAATGGGTTAATCGCCCTCATCTTGATTTCCGAGGTTTTACAGGGCGTATTGCATCAGGCTCTATTTGTCCTGGAGAACGTATTAAGCTTTTACCCAGTGGCAAAGAAACTGAAATTGCACGAATTGTCACTTTTGATGGTGATCTAGATAAAGCCAGCCAAGGTCAGTCAGTCACTCTCACCTTCAAAGATGAAGTTGATGTTTCTCGAGGTGATGTCTTGGCCGCTGCTTCTTCGCCATGTGAAGTAGCCGATCAATTTGCCACGAATATGTTATGGCTAGATAAACAACCCATGATAGCTGGCCGTCAATATCTCTTAAAAACTGCTACGGTCACAGCACTTTGTACGCCTAGTAAACCTAAATTTCGTATTGATGTTAACACCATGGAGCATTTAGCAGCCAAAGAGTTAACCTTAAATGAAATTGGCCATTGTGATATAGCCTTAGATCGTCCAATTGCTTTTGAACCTTATAAAATAAATCGTGACTTAGGCAGTTTTATTTTAATTGATAGAATAACAAACGCCACGGTTGCAGCGGGTTTAATTCATTTTGCCTTAAGACGCTCAACCAATGTTCATCCACAGCATTTACTCGTTAATAAAATAATGCGCTCAGAGATTAAGCAGCAGAAGCCTTTAGTGCTTTGGTTTACTGGTCTATCTGGCGCTGGGAAATCAACTATAGCTAACCTCGTTGAACATCAATTAAACGCGTTAGGTAAACACACTATGTTATTGGATGGGGATAACATTCGTTTAGGTCTTAACCGTGATTTAGGATTTACTGAGACTGATCGGGCTGAAAATATTAGGCGTGTTGCTGAAGTAGCTAAACTGATGACTGAAGCCGGTCTCATTACTTTAGTTTCATTTATTTCACCTTTTGCTGCCGAACGCAGAATGGCTCGACAATTAATAGGTGAAGCACAGTTTTTAGAAATTTTTGTTGACGCGCCACTTGCAGTCATTGAAGCTCGGGATGTTAAAGGCCTGTATAAAAAGGCTAAAGCTGGAAAAATTAAAAACTTTACGGGTATGGATAGTCGTTATGAAATACCCGAGAAGCCAGATTTAACTATTGATACTGCAAATCAAACGCCTGCAGAAGCAGCTGAACAAGTTATGCAGCTATTAAATTCTGTTAAAGGATGATACGCCATTGTCTATTGAAACAAATAACGCATTACTTGATAAAATTATTAATATTGCTTGGGAAGCATCGGATGCGGTATTAACACTTTATCAAGGCAAGGTTGATTACTGCATTAAATCAGACAATAGTCCATTAACCCAAGCGGATCTTGCTTCTCATAAAATTATCGTTAAAAAACTTTGTGCTTTAACACCCAAGGTGCCTATTATTTCTGAAGAAAATACCGATTTAGAAAACCTAAACTGGCAGAATTCACACCAATTCTGGCTGGTAGATCCACTTGATGGCACAAAGGAATTTATTAATAAAAATGGTGAATTCACTATCAATATTGCATTAATAGAAAAAAATCAACCTGTATTGGGCGTCGTTGCTGCCCCAGCCTTAGATATATTATATGCCGGATTTAGGGGAGGAGATGCAATTAAGATGGATAAGAACGGTAATAAAGAAGTCATTAAGGTCACGCACCCAACTGAAGATGGAGTCTATGTAATAGGTAGCCGCTCCCATAACGACCCAGAGGCGATGGATACTTTTTTGCTAGATAAGAAGGTAGCAAAGTTTATTGCCATTGGCTCATCATTGAAATTTTGCAAAATTGCAGAGGGTAGTGCTCATCTCTATCCACGACTTGGATATACTATGGAATGGGACACCGCAGCAGGCCACGCTATTTTATTAGCTGCCGGAGGCAATGTTGAGCAACTTAAAGGCAAGCCACTTCTTTATGGTAAAAAAGGATTTAAAAATCCTTTTTTTGTTGCCAAAGCAATATAAAAAATCAACAAAATTGCCAACGAGCTATCTTAGGGCAAAATACAACACTAAAAATTGTAGAAATCTTTACAAAACCCCGTAAACTCTATACGGTTAGGGGCGTAAAAGATAAACAAAGGAATTGAGGTTAAAATGGACTTGATGTATCCAATAGCTGGCGCTTTTACCGGATTTATTGTCGGCTTAACTGGTGTAGGTGGTGGCGCATTAATGACACCAATTTTACTCCTTATTTTTGGAGTTGCGCCCACTGCAGCTGTTGCAACTGATTTATGGTTTGCCACGATTACTAAAATCGCAGCCGTACTCATTCACCATCGCGAACAACAAGTCGACTGGCCAGTTGTGCGAAAACTCTGGTTTGGCAGTCTTCCTGCCGCATTCATTATGGTACTTGCCCTATTAACTGGGCATTTAACAACCTTACATTCAAAATTTCTTACCTCTATCATTGGCAGTGTTATTTTATTAACTGCTACTGTGTTACTAATAAAAAACTGGCTTAAAAGACAGCTTGCTTATCGTCAGACTTTTCTAATACATTTTTTAAGTCAGAAACAACAATATTTAACAATCATATCAGGTATTACGCTTGGAATACTTGTTTCACTTACATCAATTGGCGCTGGTGCCCTAGGTAGCGTAATGCTATTGTTTCTTTACCCAAAGATGACGCCTAATCTACTTGTCGGTACAGACATTGCCCATGCTATTCCTTTAGCCTTGGTTGCAGGTCTTGGCTATTTGATTGGGGGACATGTAGATGGCCTACTTTTATTTTCTTTATTACTTGGTTCTATACCGGCAGCCATTTTAGGCAGCTTTGCTGCAACTCAATTTAAAAATAGTAAGTTAAGGTACTGCATTGTCGCAATTCTAAGTGTTTCGGGTTTAAAGTTGATGTTCTAAGGTTATTTAACTTACACTCTATCCTTAAAAAACTTAAAGACAAGTTTTACTAATTAAACCCATACTGCTGTCTATGAATATTAAAGAAATCTTAATAAATCGTGTCATTAAAAAAAGTAGGCAAGAGCAAGACATCAGCAGAAATGCTAATATTTTCAGAACGCTGCTAAATGTTAGCCAAGATACAGCAAAATTCATTTCTCTTCAGTTTCTTTTTATAAAAAAAATATTAAATCAACTTAAATTTCCTTTAAATCTTCTCAATCTTGGCCTTCAGATTACGGTCGTATTGTTCGATAAAAATTATTCAAAAAAATTAAAATTGGTAACTTTTATAGCGCTCACCTTTTTGCTTTTATTAACATGTGCGATTTGGTCTTTAGCACCAGCCGTTACAATAATGTTAATCACTTTAACAATTAGCTCTCATCTAACAATGCTTTTTTATAGAGCGAATAAATTCAAGTTAAGTTTAAGCAATTATCAAAAAGGTGCTCGGTTAAATCAAACAAGTCCGCCTGATACACTTTTTCTTGATCTCGTAAGCCAATATAAGCAATTAAAAAAATTAGTGTTGTGCCAAGAAGATCAAGAACTCATGACTCGTTCTGAAAAAAAATTAGAATTGTCCTTAGAGCAATATTGTCAACTTACTGAGAAAAAGACTACAAAATATAAGAAACTTTTAAATGTTATTAACGCAGGCTCAGGCGTGGCTATTATTCTACTGCGCGGAGTTGCGGCTGTAGTTCTTTTAACAATAGCAACCTCAATGCCACCGCTTGTACTTCCGTGCTTATTAATCACTTTTTTTTGTAATTTCAGCGATTTAATTCGTAGTCTGCATACCAAATTTGAAGCATTCTCTTCTTCTAAAAAAAGATTACAACATAAAATTGATGTAATTAATCAATTGGACACACTTTCTGAAGTATTTGAGTTTACAAACGACTATGAAACAATTATTAGTTCGCTTCATCAGCGCAAAGGCATAACACTGGAAAATGATCAAGTAGATGAGCTAGAGTTATCAGGTATTCCTTGCAAGCAGACAAACAAGCCTTTTTTTAAACCATTACCAAAACCTTCGCTTAGTTATCCAATCAGCCAAGTAGTTCCTCAATTTTAGCCGATCAAGCTTTGCTGAATATAAGTGCTTAACGCATTTGGCTTACCAATAAAATGGTGGAGTTCACTGCTGCCATCTAAACTTAAATCATTTAAGCGTTGACTTTGACTGACATAAATCATTTCAAAATTTAATGAAAGTTCCTGATAACTTTGCAAAATTTCATTAATACTTAAATTAAAATCATAAATATTATATAAGCCTTCATGCGCCTGATAGTCTTCTGATAAAAAGTAAGCAATACTTTGTACTACTCTATCGATATGAATATAAGGTCTGATTTGATTGCCACAGCCATGCACTAATAGAGGCTCGCGGAAGGTCATGGCTAAATTGAATTTGTTAATTAAGGAGCCAAAGTGCATTGCTGGACTGTAACCAAAAACGCTTCCTAAACGCAAAATGGCTACATCCATTTTTGACTTAATGCGCACTAATTGTTTTTCACCATTCAACTTTGCATGGCCATAAGAAGTACTTGGATTTGGCTCGTCAGAAACAGCAAATGGCTTAGTTGATGATCCATAAACAGCCCCGCTGCTAAGATAAATTAATTTGCGTACAGGTTTTTCCTCAAGTAATGAACAAAGGACTGCTGTACCCCAGTGATTCACCTGTTCAAATAAATGAGTGAATTCTTCATTATATGGTGCTCGTACTACAGCTGCTAAATGGCAAACAACGTCAATATCTTTTAATGCGACTGCAAGTTTACTTTCATCTAAAATATCGCCACGGATAAAACGAACCTGAGGTATTTGCATAAATTCTTTTAAGCAATGGTAATTAGCTTGCAGAAAATTATCATAAATAGTGATTTGTTTAACGGTTGATTGACTTAGTAAAAATTTCGTTAGCTCATAACCAATATAGCCCGCACCGCCGGTAATTAAAACATTCACTTACCACTTACCTCCATCAATTCAGTATGCAATCCGCACTCTTCTTTTTTCATTCCTGTCCATCGCCCTTTTCTTGATAAAGAATGAGTATCAGTTAGCTTTGCTGTACAAGGAATGCAACCGATACTGACATAACCTTCAATTTGTAAAGGGTGCGCTGCAAGTCCATAATGCTTAGAATAATAATAAATATCTTTTGAGGACCATCTTAATAAAGGATGATAACGAGTAATGCCATATTTTCCTTTATTTTCTTCGCTAAAACCCTCCCGTACTTGGCTCTGTGAGCTTCTAACACCACTTATCCAAATATCGTGAGTTTGAATGATAGGCTCTAGAGGTAAAATTTTATTAATATAACAGCATTGATCAGGTTCAGTCATAAATAAGAATTGATGCTGTTTATCTACTTGCCTTAATTTCGCAGTATTTGATTTTATACTAATAACATGCAGCCCTAGCTGACTAACCAACTGTTCTTTAAAAAGGTAGGTTTCTGGAAATAGAAAGCCCGTATCAATAAAATAAATGGGAATTATAAAATCTAGTTCTGAAAGAATATGCAGCAATGGTAAGCTTTGAGTTTGAAAAGATGAGGTTGCAAAAATTTTTTTGCCTAAGGAATGATAATAAGTAAGTTTTTCTTTAATACTTAAAACCCGGCTAGCTAATTCTTCAATTAACTTCTCTGTTGTGCTAAACGTTTCCATAAATAATGATGCGCTACAGCATTTTAATAAAATGACTAACAAAGATAGAATACTACTATAAATAAGAAGCACATTGATAGTGTTAAAGTGCGCTTGTCTTTCCTAGCAAAAAGAATAAAAGTAGAAATCATTTCTATCTACTGCCAAACTAAGACAAATTAGTTTTTTACGAGTATAAGCCTTTGTCCCGTACTGAGCGCCTTTTAGAACTTATCCAACTATTACGCCAATATCACTATCCAGTTAGTGGAAAATATTTGTCAGAAAAATTAGGTGTTAGTCTACGTACTTTATATCGAGACATTGCAACACTGCAATTACAAGGCGCTAATATAGAAGGTGAGCCGGGTCTTGGTTATGTATTACGCCCTGGCTTTATGTTACCGCCACTTATGTTTTCTGAAGAAGAGATTGAAGCACTAGTATTAGGTTCACGTTGGGTAGCGCGTAGAGCAGATGATAAACTTAAACTTGCTGCTACTAAAGCGCTTACTAAAATTAAAGCTGTCCTTCCAGAAGCGCTTCGTCATCAGCTAGAATCGTCTGGTTTATTTATAGGGCCTGCAAAGTCCATTCAAACCAATAGTGATTATGAAGCAATTATTCGCCAAGCTATGCGTAAAAGCTATAAACTAACAATAAATTATGTCGATTTAAAAAACGAAGCATCGCAACGTATCATTTGGCCTTTAGCACTTGGCTTTTTTGAAGACACCCGAATTATTGTCGCTTGGTGTGAACTAAGAGAAGATTTTCGTCATTTTCGCACCGATCGAATTAATCATTTAACTCTATCAGAGGCGCGCTTTAGCAAAAGGCAGACGCTCTTAAAACAATGGCGCAAAATACATAATATCCCTGAACAATAACTACTGACAGAAACTGACACTCACTAGCCTTAAAATAAACCTTGATAACCAACTATTGAGGAGAATTAAATGCTAGAACCGAATGCGCTTGTTATGTATGTTGAAAATCTTCCTAAGAGTCATTCTTTTTATCAAAACTTATTAAGTTTAGAAGCGGAAGAATCATCATCTACTTTTAGAATGTTTAAACTACCTAATGGACTAATGCTAGGTTTAAAGGACTGTAATGCGCTACAGACAATGGGTATTGACAGCCCAGGCAATGAATTAGTCTTTACTGTAGCAGATAATGCTCAGGTAGAGGCATTGTTTCTAGAATGGCAACAAAAAGAAATAAGTATTATTCAATCACCTATAAACTTACCTTTTGGTTATACTTTTCTAGCGCAAGATCCAGATGGTAATCGACTTCGAGTGATATCACTAGAGAAATAACAATGACTATTATAAAACCTAATGTTCAACTTGTTGACTCTTTTACTGTTATGGGCTTTAGTACACGCACTAAAAACAGTGATGAAGCCATGAAAAACACTGCTAAAATACCTAAACTTTGGCAGAAATTTTATGCAAGTAAATTAAAAGATACAGTTCCTACTTTTGGTGTTTACTCAGATTATGAGTCCAATACAGATGGTCTTTATAGTATCACTGTTGGTGTTACTACAGATAATAGGCAACTTAAATTAAGCTGTGCAACAGTTATTGCAGGTAGATATTTAGTTTTTAAAAATAAAGGCCCCATGCCTAGCACCATTATTGATACTTGGAAACAAATTTGGGAATATTTTGACTATCATCAGCCTAAGCTCCAGCGTAAATTTACTACTGACTTTGAATGTTACAATGGATCAGAGGTTGCTGTTTATATAGGCGTCAAATAATAAAGTACTCAAACGAGCATAAACTCTCACCATTCATATTAATGTTAATCAAATAGCTTTATTGGTTAACATTAAAAAGCAAAAAATTAAACGGAAAGTATATTTATGGTTTTGATTATGATTAATTGCCTTAGTTTTGTGAGGATTTTGTAATGCCAAATTATTCAATTGATAGTCCTGTTATCCTATTTAATCATCCAGAATATGGCCAACGTTTATTATTTAAAAATGGCATTACCAATCCACGTGATGAGCTTGGTAAAAATGGCGTTACCATTCATAATGCTTTCTCTGCCCGATTTTATAAAACCATTAATATTATTGCTATACACAGGGATAATAAGGGCGTAGAAAAAGAGCAAGTATTTAAAGTTAACCGGAATAGTTTAATTAAATATCTTGGCACTGATGTGACGCGGCACGCAACAAATGAACAAATCATTACCACCTTAAAGAAGAAATTATGGCATGATACAGATACATTACAAACGATTAGTGAAAAACAAATACAAGCGGGGACCCATGGCTTAAGACATGCTGGCCAGCACAATCAGCAGCCCTTAAATCGTTGGCAGAATGCCTTAATCGATTTTTTTAAAGGTAGTTTCTTAAGTTGGCTTTATCAAACAACCATTCAAGATTTTAATTTATTAAGGGTGCGCTTTCTTCTTGTTAAAAAGGAAAAAACTATTTTAGAGGCAGGCGAAGTGCTTGCCAAAAGGCGCTTCCATGAAGCCTATAAAGAAGTTCCTGCTTATCAGCATCATTTAACACGGTTTAATCATCTACCAACTGATGCAACTACTTTTAAAGATATACCTATTACCACTAAAGAAAACTATATTAAATATCAGCAGCATGATTCTGATATGCATCGTCATGGGAAATACCCTGATGTTAGCAAAACAGATACCTCAACAGGTACCACAGGCAAACCAACAGAATGGGTACGTGGTGCCAAAGAATTAGATACAGTAAAAAAATCACTACAAATAGCAGCAAAAATTCAGTTTGGCCGTCGCAAGCTTAGTTATATTAACGCTTTTGCTTTAGGTCCTTGGGCAACAGGCCTTACAACTTATGAATTAATGCGAGACACGGGAAGCGTTTTTGCGACAGGACCAGATAAAGAAAAAATACTTGATAAGCTCGTTAGTATTCGTAAATATGAAAAGCATCAACTTAGCTTATCTTTAGACAGCTGGCAACATAAGCATCCTCGAGCAATAAGCGATCTTGATGAGCAAAATATAAAGCAATTTATTGAACAAGTTTTAGCGCATGTATTTAAAAGTCGCAACTCTACTTTAGATGACGCTTTCAATACCGCTTTTGCTGAAACCCATGGCCGTACCCATCAGATTATTCGATATTATAAATCAGAAATAAAGGCCATTATTAGTCAACTAAATCAAGAGAGAAAACAAGTTGTTATTGCAGGATACCCTCCTTTTCTTAAAGATTTAACTTCTTATGTCGAACAAAAGGGTTACCACTTTCAAGATTTCTTAGCCATTGGCATTGTGGGCGGCCAAGCTATTTCAGAAGCCATGCGTGATCAATTAATTAGTCATGGTTTTTTACAAATTTATTCATCTTATGGTGCCTCTGATTTAGATATTAACCTTGGCGTAGAAACCGAGTTTGAAATTGGTGTACGCAAAGCAATAGAACAATATCCAGGCTTAGCGCGGGAACTTTATGGTGAGAATAAAGGATTACCGATGGTCTTTCATTATGACACGATGAACTACCATGTAGAATGTAATGAGAATGATGAATTAATTTTTACCTGTACTCGCAATGATCGTTCTTCACCGCGAATTCGCTATAATCTTGGTGATAAAGGTCGCATATATGCCTCTAGCGATATTCAAGCTCTATTAACTAAATATGGCGTTTTTTGTAAGCCCAAAACTAACCTACCCTTAATATTTATTTGGGGACGTGACTCAACAGTCGTTTTTAATGGTGCAAATCTAGCCTTTACTGAACTAGAGCGGGCAATAACTGATCATAGCGAGCTAGAAAAAATGGTATTGAAAAAAGCTTTCTTTATTCAGGAGGGTTCAGGCGGTACAGAACAGCTCGAGATTTGGCTTGAACTGGATGATAACCTTGATTTACCGTCTAAAGAACAGATGAAAGAATACGCCACGGCGCTATTAAATAAACTAGCCGCAATCAATCAAGACTTTCGCTATCAACTTGAAAAACTTGATTTAGGAAATCCGCTTCCTGCTGTTCGTTTCTTTAAAAGGGGCCAAAGCCCGATTAGTGAGGCAGGTGGCCACCGTAAGCAAGTTCTAGTTTTTCAGCGGGGAGCTAATCTAACTAAGAATTATGAATTTCCAAGCCAAGATAACTGCAGGGGTATCAGTTTGTCTATGAGCGCAGATATTCTTGCTGATAATACTAGCTTATCTTTTAATTAATCTAAGATAAAAAGTAGGAAAGCTACTTTTCATAAAGTTCGATAGGTAAATTATCTGGATCAAAAATAAAGGTAAATTGCTTATGAGTGATTTCATCTATCCTTATAGGCTCAGCCACAATACCTTTCTGTTCTAATTCTTGAACTACTACAGACAGATTATTTACCTCAAACGCTAAATGTCTAAGTCCCGTTGCCTCAGGCCTAGATAATCGTTTTGGTGGTGCTGGAAATGAAAAGAGTTCAATCACATATCGACCATTTAAGGCCAGATCTAACTTATAAGACTGCCGCTCTTCTCTAAACGTTTCCCTTATTACCGTTAACCCTAAGATCTGGGTATAAAAATACTTAGATTGCAGATAGTCAGAGCAAATGATAGCAATATGATGAATTCCCTTTAGCATGTTTTCTTCTTAAAAAAGCTAAATAAGCCATTTTACAATACATTAATAAAATGGCTACTTGCCTATTTTTTTAATAGTTTTACTTATAAAGAACTTAGCTAGAATAATTAATGAGATATTCCGTTTAATTTACGCCTACTGACAATTTCAACTTATCCGCTGCCAACGTATTTTGATCATGTATCGTTTCAACAGTACATTTAAAGCGTTGTAGATAAGATTGTAATGTCTTCTCATACCCTGCTTCACTCTCTTTAACTCTTGGCTTAAATTGCTTTAGTCCACCATCTATAAGTTTAATTAGGTAGTCATATCGAGTTACATCATTTTTATATTCTTGATAAGTCGTTTTTAAACGGTTTATATAATCTTTACGTTTTTCCTGCTCACTTTTAAATCTGACACCCAAGAAACATGCAGCCATCGTACCCATAAAATCCTTGAACCAAAACGACTGATGTCTTTGTGTTAAATAAGTATTGAAAATTCCTAAATCTTTGTCACTTCCAAAGTATTTATTAGCTGCCTCCTCTCTAACCTGGTGTGTAAAATGAGGCAGCTCACTTATCTTTGGTACGGTAAAGAAACTTAACTGTTCTTCATATTTCTTAAACGCTTCAATAGAGAAAGGAGACTCCCCAGCTAAGGCTTGATAAGCTTTAAATAAATGACTCTTTTTAAATGCTCGAATTTCATGAGCCAGTTTCGTTTTATCCTTGGTGTAGAATTTAAATGAAGGCAGAGAATACATTTTGCACTTTTCCAATAGCGCTTTATAACCTGCGTCCATATCAGCTAATAAAATTTCCAAAAGTTGCACTTTATATTTATTAGTTCTTAAGCTTGATTCTTTAATTTCCTTTATATAATCGTTTTCTTCTAGAGAAGAAAGATTAACTTTAGCCTGCCAAGCTTTTAATTTTTCAAGTAGAACACGTTGCTCACATGCAACAATATTCTCATAAAATCTTGCTCTCCCTGTATTCTCATAAAAGCGTTTAGTTGGATCAAGCGGTGAAAGTGTTTTATGGCTATCAATTAAGCGCCTATAATCTTCTTCCACTTCTTTAGTCAGCCCATTTAAAAAACCTATTCTGTCTTTATCTGCCTTTTCTGCCCATGTTTTTTTGATTTCAGAAAGCTGGTTTTGGGCAGTATCTATTTGGGTTATTACTTCATAAAGCGGCTTTGCGTAAGCCATGTCTTTAGACAGAGATTTCGCTTTCTCTAGTAAAGGCTTTGCGTCCTTACCTAATTGTGAAATATCGCGACCCAGCTCAAAGCGCGGCGCAAATTGAGGCTCTTCGGTAAGGGCCTTAGCCTGCTCTATCAATTTAGTATAATCCCTTAAGATTGCTTCAGTCTCATTAAGCATAGGGATAACTGTTTCTGCTAGTTGCTCGAAATTTTTGATTTTCTGTTCTATAACAGCCTTTTTATCTTGAACTTCGCGTTCATCGCTAGTGGTGAAAGTAGTTTGCAAAGTCTCTTTTATATTATCTAACTCTTCTTTTATTTCTTTAATAAAATCAGACCTTTCCTGGGCAGATACAGTGGACAGCAATCTTGCTTTATTATTTAAGTCATAAAGAGAGAGCTCAATATTAGTTAATAACCCTTCTTGGTGAGCTGTTTTTGCTTCATTAACTAAGCTTGCAAGCGTTTTGACTTCCTTAAGTTTTGCTCGGCTTGTTGGATGTTTAAAGCCATGCGCCTCTCTTACTTCTAGTTCTTGTAGTTGAGATTGAACTTCAATAATTTGAGTAAATAATTTGTGCCTACCCTGATTATCTTCAACTTTTAAATAAGCTAATTGTTTCTTGAGAGAAAATAGTTCTAATTGCACTGAAGTAAGGCGCTGCAGCATTGAGACAATCTTTCTTAACTGCCGTTTTGTTTCTTGTAATTTTTCTCTTAAATCGTTTAGAGTATTAAAATGCTCCTGCGTTGTTTCTTTAAATTGCGCTAAATCTTCAGGTAGATTAATAATATTTCGTGTTAATTTTCCAATTTCTTTATTACAAATATGCTCTTGTGTAGCAAACTGTCCATCAACTTTTTGTTCTAAAGCGTTGCAACTTGGATTACGATAATGACTGCTGCTAGCAAGTAAAGCCTCTAAATCAATTGCTTCTATCGCTTGCTGTGCTTGGTCTAACTCAAGTTGAGTTTGATCCTCATTAGATAACACCGGCTCAACTATTGCTTGTAGGTCTGCACTTACTTTGCTTATAACTTCTGCATATTTATTATCAAGTGTATAAATATTATCCTCAATAATTTCCTGCTGATTTCTAGCACTTGCCAATTGGGTAAACAGCTTAGCTTTCGCTGCTTTTTGCATAACAGGGGCATTTTCTTTTTCCCATTTAGCAAGTTGCTCAGTTTCCTGCTGTTTTAGTTGATTAATAGTTTGATACTTTTGCTGAAGATTATATAAATTATTTTCAGCCAAATTTTCTGGCGCTGAAGTTAGGGTTTCTCCATCTATCTGAACTTTTAACTCTGCGCTAATTTGGCTTAATTTTTCATCAACTAATTCGGCTAAGAAATACCAATCTTCGTCAGCCTCAGCTGTTGAAAAAAAGGTTGTGTAATATTTGGCCTTCTCTGATAACCAGCTCCATGTACTTCCTTCTATCGCTTTTGCTCGAGTATAATAATCATCAAACCATTTATTAAATGACTCAGACCGCTTATCGCTTTCTAAGTATTGTTTTAATTGTTCTTTAGGAACCTTACTGGTAGAAACATATAATCCGCTATTTTCTTTAAACTCTTGTTGGTATTTTACTAAATTTTCTTGAGCCTCTAGAAGGAATTTCCTTCGTTGTTCTGCCTTTAAATTTAATATATTCAATGCATTGGAATATTTGCCGCTTGCCTTACCTAGAATGATGTTAGGATCACCTATGATTTCTTCAATGTGTTGATGTCCTTTCCTCTCAAGCCTTTCTACATCAGAATTATACTGCTCAAGACAGCGTGATTCGTCTAGGGTAGCAGGCAGTTCAAGTCGTCTAGCTTCTTGTAGCTGTTGAAATGAGGTGTTAATTTGCTTTTTTTGTTTTTCAGCTAAGAATTTTCTTTCTTCTCGTTGCAAAATGGTGATTGCCGCATTTATCTCAGTTAATATTTCTGTTATCCACTTCTCTAGCTGTATTTTAGCTCCTATTATTCTTACATAGGCTTCTGCATCTAGAGGCTCTTTGGATTTATGATTTTTTAAAGAAGCTTGTACTCCCTTAAACTCACTTAAATAATGCTGTAATAAGTCAATTTGTTCTCTGCATTCTTCCGCATGAACTGGTTTGCATCCAAAATCTACCTTTGTAGGACTTTGTTCTTCTAGATTGTTAAGGTTTAACTTAAGCTCTGCATCCTCATTATATTCCTTAAGAGCCTCTTTAAGCTTTGCAATTTTATTAAGTAGTTCACTAATATTCATTGGCTTTTACCTTAATTTATGACTTTCTTACTGATTAAATAAAATTTTCGAGTATAAGAGACATTTATTAAGGGAGTATTAAGTTTTAGCCATAATGATATTCATTTGGCCTTGATGATAAATTCTTTGCATTTTTGTAACGACAAGAAATTTAGGAAAGAAGCCAACATAATGATTAAGTTTTTTACTCTATTGCTAACTTAGTATTCTTAGCATATATTCATAAAGCCGTTTGTCTTAGAAAGGAATGAATATGCGCAATAAAGACAAAAAAGTTGAAGAGAAAGTAACAAACACGTCAAAATTGCTTGGTTTGACAAATCTAATAATTACCCCACTCTATGCCTTTGATGCTAAAATTGGCTTAACAGCCACCATTACAGCAAATGCACTTTTATTATATCATCTGCATGAGTTAGGTAAGCGTAGAAGACCTGGTTCTAATACTATTAATAAAATTAATACTTTCTTCTCATCGCAAGCCAACAGTGAAAGCCTTGAAGTAGATAACGCTTTAAGAAATATCGTCAATGGCGGTGATGCTGTTTATAACGAGTTATCATCAAAATTTACCTCCTAAATATATTGGAACACTTTGTTCCAATATTAAATCGCTTATAGACTTAAACTCATTTTAACTAATCTAATTTAATCAAGTGATAGCTTAATAAAGTAAATAAACTAATATTATTAAGTAACATGTTCTTAATTAGCAGGAAGCTAACTATTAAAAGGAGGTTGTGATGGCTATGAAAGCACTTGTGTTTCATGACATTGGTGATATTCGGCTAGAAGAAATCAAAAAACCTAGAATAGAAGATCAATATGATGCTTTAGTTAAAGTCACAACTTCTGCTATTTGTGGTACTGACTTACACTTTATTCGTGGCACTATGGGTCCTATGAAGTCTGGTACCGTATTGGGTCATGAAGCCGTCGGGATTGTTGAAGCAATAGGCAGTGAAGTGAGGAATTTACAGGAAGGTGATCGGGTGGTTATTCCTTCTACTATTTCTTGTGGCTACTGTGTTATGTGTCGAAAAGGCTGTTATTCACAATGCGATATTGCTAATCCAAATGGGCCTGCTGCCGGTACCGCCTTTTATGGTGGGCCTAAAACCACAGGGCCATTTAATGGTTGTCAGGCAGAGTATGTGCGTGTCCCTTTTGCTAATAATAATTTAATTAAGTTATCTGATACCATTTCAGATGATCAGGCAATTTTAGTGTCAGATATTTTTCCAACCGCTTATTTTGCTGTCGATAATGCGAGAGCTAAACAAGGTGATGTGGTCGTTGTTCTAGGGTGCGGTCCGGTGGGTCAATTTGCCATTGCTAGCAGTAAGTTACGTGGAGTATCACGTATTTTTGCTATTGATTCTATACCCTCACGCTTGGAAATGGCACGCCTGCAAGGCGCTGAATGTATTAATTTTAATAAAGAAGACCCAGTTGAGGTTATTGAAGATTTAACTAATGGTACCTTAGCTGATGTTGTCATTGATGCTGTAGGGATTGATGCTTTTGCGCCTAAACATGGGCCTGCCGCTAAGAAAGCGAGGCAACAGCAGGCTGAATTTGAAAATGAGCTTATGCAAGTTGCGCCTAATGCCTTAAATCAGACCAAGCAATGGGTACCAGGAAATGCACCCAGTTATGCTTTAAGAGAGGGCGTACAACTAGCAGCTAAGTGTGGGACTATTTCCATAGTTGGTGTTTATCCGCCCTCTTTTAAAGTTTATCCAATAGGAGAAGCGATGAATAAAAATTTAAAAATAGTGATGGGTAACTGCCCCCATCGCGCTTATATACCCCAACTACTTGCCTTAATTGAAGACAAAAGAATTGATCCGCTTGCAATATTGACGCAAAAAGTCGCTATTTCTGATGTATTAGAAGCTTATGAGCATTTTGATAAACGTGAAGAAGGCTGGATTAAAGTTGCACTTCATATGCATGAATAAATTGATTGAAGCAATTTAAATAAGAGGCGCCGCGAGGCGCCTTGCTAATTAACTTATCTGTAATAGTTATCAATGGTATTGTTCCAGCGGCTCATATCAGGCCAATGATCCTTATCAAAACCATAATCTCTATTTAACTTATCTTTATCAACATTCAAAATGAAGCATTCTTCTTCTTTGTTATAACTGATGCTTTTCCAAGGAAATGCAAAATACTTATCGCCAAAACCCATAAAACCACCAAATGAAAGAACAACATAACGAGCTTGACCGTTATATTTATCAAGTACTATTTCTTCAATAGTACCTAAATCTTCTAAATCAGGTGATTTAACTTCTTTACCAATAACGTCTTCTGTTCTTACAACGTCTTCTGAATGATATTCCATGTTACTCTCCTTGTAATTTATATATCATTAATTAATGTAGCTTTAACTTTCTACTATTTCAAATAGACTTCAGTAAATGCTAAATTTTTAATGATTATTTCTATACATCTATTTAAGTATATATTTTTTTCTAGAAATAGGCAGAAAATGTCTAAACTTAGATAGCCACCTAGGCACATCTTATTATTTAAAATAACGCGAAAGAGTAATAAACTTGATTCAATAGATTTGTTTAAAATTTGGTTCTCTTATCAATCTATTTAAAATGAATTAACATAGTTATTCGTCTGCTAATATAAGAAAAACGCCAAGCGCTGTAACTAAAGTTAGCAAAAAAATTCTTCGTGAAGCAGGCTCTTTAAGATAGAAAATAGAAAAAATAAAAACAAACACAATAGAGGTCGCACGTATCGCAAGCACTGAAGGCGTTTTTGTATAGGTAAATGCCCAAATAGCAACAGCATACCCCATTCCTGCTAATAGACCAGCTATAATGTAACTATTATTCTGCTTCATTAAACTAAACAGACGCAACTTATATAAACTAAAAACAGGAATAAATAAAATCAAGGCCTTAATGACAAAAAGCCAACTAATATATGCTATAGGATTATACGCGTTACGTACACCAAATGTATCAATTAAAGTGTATAAAAAAATAAAAATACTGGTGGCAATAGCATAAATTATTCCAGAAACACTAATTGCTTGTCGATCTTCTCGGGCAAAAGTAAAGCTCATAATGCCAACGGAAAGCAATATGATTCCTAAATCGGCTAACAAAGATATAGGATTTTTCAAAATAAAATGCCAAAAGATTAGCGATAATAGAGGCGGAATCCCAATGGCTAAAGGGTAAACTCTATTGATTAAGCCATGTCTGTATGAATTACTAAGGAAGAGAATGTAGCCTGTTTGCACCAATGAACTAGCTAAAATATAATAAAAGCTCTGCAATGAGACAATAGGCACTAATAAAGCCAAGGGTAAAGAAATTATAAATTGTGGTATGACCATTAATGTCACAAACGCAACCTGATCAGACGATTTTTTAACATGGATATTCCAAAAAGCGCTACCAATAGCAACGAGTAAAACGACAATGAGGCTCAATGTCTTAAGTTCCACCCTATTCCTTAGTAATTAGATAGACTTATTTTATTATCGTATAAATTTTATTATTTGACTGGGCTAATTAATATTCTTAACTACTTCATTAAGGAAAATCACCTGCTGTTTGATTGGTAACGACCCGTCGACAACTAAATCAGCATTTTCTTTAAGCTCGCTATCATCAAATAAAGGTCTTGACTTCTCCACATAAAACTTAAGCTCGTTTAATAATTCATCTTTTGTTTTAGCCGGATGACTATAATCTCTCAGTAGCCAGCGACATAAGGAAATATCAAGAGGAGTAGTAATATGTACCCAAGTATCAATATAGACACCTGTTTGTTGGTGAAAACGCCCTAGAGGCGCATCAAAAACAATAAAGGCCGTTGGCTTAATTACCACGTTTAAAGCAGGATGTATAATTGACTTACTGTATTTAAGGCAGCTAAGGGTTTGAGCCAGCTTGTGATAATCCCATTCACTATAATCTTGTCCTCGCCTATACCAATCAATATAATCGCTTGGGCTTATAGAAATTTCATCAAAATCATCCCATAAAAGATAAGAAGCGCCTAAACTTTTAGCAAGAGCTAATGTGAGAGTGGTTTTTCCGGCACCCATATTACCACTTATACCAATCACGTGTGTCATTAAAATATTTCTTAACTAAAAGTAATTAACTATATTATCGTAACTTTATTAAGTACATTGAAAAATCATTTAATATTGCATTAATGATAGAGAAATATTCCAGCTCATAAAGTGTGTGAATAATTGTAACAAAGACGTAAGGTACTGCTTTAGTATGAAAACATTAAAAAATAATATATTAGGCGCTTTTGGCACCCAAGGAAAACAATGGCTGGACAATCTTCCTAAAACTATAGAGGTGTTATCAACCAAATGGTCACTCTCTAACCTTAAACCGGTTAAAAATATGACTTGGCATTTTGTTGCTAAAGGAAATTTTCAGCGCACCCATACCATTGTGTTAAAAATTGGTTGTGATAAAAAAACGATTAGCGATGAATATCATGCTTTAACTCACTTTAATGGCCAAGGCTGTATTAAGGTACTGGCACTTGACTTAGATTACAATGCTTTGTTACTTGAACAAGCTATTCCCGGAAACTCCTTAAAATACATTAACGAGTTGACACTACATGAAAAAATAACTTGCTATGCAAGCATCGTTAAACAACTAGCAGCTAAACCACCACCTAAAAATTATCAATTTCACGCTGTTACCCACTGGTTGAGAGTAATAGACAACTTAACCCCTCATAAGTTTGAACAAGCCCTAATTGATAAAGCGCAGCGTTTAAAGTCTAAGCTTATTAATACAAGCACATCTTTCTATCTTTGCCATGGCGATTTACATCTAGAAAATATTATTAATCACCAGAAAAGTTGGTTAGCAATTGATCCTAAAGGTATTATTGGTGATATAGGGTTTGAGGCAGCAGCTTATGACTTAATCAGCAAAGAGGAATTAAATCAAGAGAAACAAAATTGTAAAACAATCATTCTAGAACGACTTATTAAACTTGCAAAAGCCTTAGACATTGACCTAGCTTATTTAACATCTTGGGTATTTTTACGCGTTATATTATCTGCTCAGTGGTTTATTGAAGATAAAGGTGATCCAACCTTTATGTTGTCACTAGCCCAACTTATTTACTCACTAATTGATGACCTGCACTAGATAACAATTATTATTCAGAGTAGCTAAGCTACCCTGAATAAATTTATTTTAATCGAGTTCGATAGTATATGAATAAGAACCAACACCATCATACTTTGTACCTATATAGCGAATACCACTGCAGGTTGCTTTTACTACAGGATGATTCATATAAGGACCATCTTTGATATCTAAAATACACCAATTATAATTGTCATAAGCTACTGTGATATGCGCATAACCACTACGGCAAGCTGGTGTATCACGTAACTCAAAACTGCGAGGGCTTATAACTTGCATATAAATCTCAGGTGATGTGTTAGCCTCAACGATATAAATACCAGGATGAGTGGCATCACTTAAACGAAAATAATCCTTATAACCACACAACAAACTTGCGTTTGGCTGTTGAGCATATACAGCAGCGGATAAACCACAGGCTAAAAAAATCGCTATTTTTTTCATAAATTCCTTACTCCTTTCACTAAAAATCTAAGCATGCCTATAATACTGCTCATGAGAGGAATAAACAAACTAGTGATGTGTTTTTATTTAACATTTAACCAAATTAACTTATGAATAAAACTATTATTTTGCTTATTGTTGCTTTTATGATGTTTATGGAAGCTGTGGATACCACGATTATTAACACGGCTATCCCTGTGATGGCCTACAGTTTAAAAGCAAATCCTGTTGACTTAAAACTTGCACTTATTAGCTATCTTCTGAGTTTAGCAATTTTTATTCCTATTAGTGGTTGGTTAGCTGATAAATTTGGCGCCAAAAAAATATTTATGACAGCCATCATTATTTTTACACTAAGTTCAATTTGGTGTGGCTTTACTACTAATCTTTTAGAGTTAATTGTCGCCCGTTTTATTCAAGGTATAGGTGGCTCTATAGCGATGCCAGTAGGTAGATTAATTATTATTCGAACTTGTGAACGACATGAATTAATCAGCAAATTGACTGTTGTAGTGATGATAGGCGCAATAGGTTTAATGCTAGGACCCGTATTAGGTGGTTTGATTACTAACTATTTTTCGTGGCGTTGGATTTTCTGGGTTAATGCACCCATTGGATTAACCACCTTTTTATTAGCTTATTATCTTTTACCACACATGCCCGCCCGACAAGTTCACCGCCTGGATAAACTAGGCTTTATTTTATTCGGTAGTAGTCTCTCATTTTTAACTTATAGCTTTGCAAGTTTTAGTGAAACGCTGATATCTGATGTACGTTCGCTAATTACTATAGGTGCAGCAGTATTATTATTAGTTAGTTATGCTTGGCATTCCCAAAACCAAAAACACCCCATTGTTAAGATTCGCCTGTTAACAATCAGAACATTTCGAGTTGCAATTATTGGTAATTTACTATGTCGAATAGGGTTTGGCGGTATTCCTTTTCTTTTACCTCTACTCTTACAAATTAGCCTTAGTTATTCGCCGCAAACTTCAGGCCTCTTATTAGCACCTACTGCACTAGGCGTTCTAATTGTTAAACCGTTATCCGTTTATATACTGCGCTTTTTAGGCTATAAAAAATTACTCATTCTAAATACTCTCCTAGTCGGTTTTTCTTTAATTTCTTTCTCATTTATTAATGAACACTCAACTGTTTTAAAAATTGGCATACTAACGTTTATTTATGGTTTTCTTATTTCATTACAATATACGGGGATGAACTCACTTGCTTATGCTAATGTCGAGCCGGATGATTTAAGTTCAGCAACAAGTATTATGAGTACCGTGCAACAAATATCACAAAGTTTTGGTGTGGCTATTGCTGCTATTCTACTGCATTTATTTACGCCGTTTTCTAAAGCGTCCCTACTTAGTGTGGCTACTCTTCATCATACCTTTATTGCCATGGGATTAATTACCTGTCTTTCTTTGTTAGTTTTTAGTCAACTTAAAAAAGAAGACGGTCAAGAGCTCATTCATGTTCCCGCCTAGCTTAGCGCCTTTTTAACACAATAAGCTAAATAATTACTGACCTGGGTAAAAACTGCTGAAATTAAATAATGTAAGATAAGCTCCCTTACTTTTTCAAATTTTTCTAGTTGCTTATACGCTTTCTTCCTAATTATTGATTTGAACTAAGATGAGAAGCTCGCAAGATTTTGATGAGTAAAATAAACAATAATAAATTCACTATAACCAATACGCGTTAAAAAATGTATTTTATATGTAGTACGGCGAATACGTTCAATCAACTATTTGTAAAATTATGTCATCACGTGTTTGAAGCTCTTTTCCATATACAGAATTTTTATGCGAACCAAATACTCTTATACTTAAAACAATAAGATTTTCTTTACCATGAAGCGGCTAATTATATTGCTCTAAATTCAGAAATTTACTCTTGAAGGAAGGTAAGAAAGATAAGGGTTACATAAAGTTAATGTTTGATTAATAACCCAGGCTAGAAAACTACACCTGGGCTATTGGCTAAAGTAAAAGTGCTTCTTATCGAGAGCCTGCTCTACCGCCTTGGTGAGAATGCTTGCCACCTTTTGATTTAGCTTCTTTAGATAGATTAGAGCCACGGCCAGTACTAGATTTACCACTGTGCGAACGCTCGCCACCTTTTTTCTGAGCTTCTTTGGATAAGTTAGAACCACGTCCACCTTGCATAGCCATAATAATCTCCTTATTTATCTTAAATGAATCATTCAAATGTAAAGGTAGTACATAGGATGATATTTTGCCAATTAACTAATTTTTAAAATAAAAAATTTAGATAAATTGAAAATATTAGAGCGCTTGCCTAACCCGCATCTTTTACTTTATTGCTGCGTTACAAATGTTTCTGCGGTGCTCCCACTCTCTGTAAACTCTACTCCTCGGAACCTTTGCGCCTTGCACTAAAGTAAAATCTACAAGTTAGGCAAGCGCTCTATTTATGTAGGAATTAAGTCTTAATAATAAAGCCAGAATTTTTATTCATTCTCAAACTATACTAGGATTAAAACTTCTCTAATTTATTGTGGAGATTAAAGTGATAAATTTTAAACCTGTTACTTTTTTTCTCGTTATCTTTCTAACACCAGCGCTCTCGCTAGCTCAAATTATTACAGGAGAGGTCGTTCGCATCATTGATGGCGATACCTTAGTGGTATTAGTCAATGGTAAATTAACAGAAAAAATAAGATTGGCAGAAATTGATGCGCCTGAACGTTATCAAGCTTATGGTAATCGCTCAAGACAAGCCTTAGCTGCTCTTTGTTTTCGTAAACAAGCTGTTCTTAATATTAAATTGAGGGACCATTATGGACGTTTACTAGCCCGAGTCCATTGTAATAATATTGATGCTAATGCCGAGCAAATTCGAACAGGCATGGCTTGGGTCTATGACCGTTACCATACTGATAAAAGTCTCTATAAACTACAAGAAGAAGCAAAGAAAAATAAAGTAGGTTTATGGGCTGATCCTTACGCTTTTCCACCATGGCTATTTAGGAAACATTAAGTCTCAATTTACATTTAAACAGCCTTGAAAATTATTATAAAAACTAGCTAACAATATAATACGCTTATACTATAAGATCATTTCATTAAGATAGATCGATAGGTGGAAGATGAGAGAAATTATTTTAGCTACAGCTAATGCAGGTAAAATTGCTGAATTACAAACCCTACTTTCTCCTATTCGTTGTATAAGTCAGCTAAGCTTAGGTATAAATAGCATTGCTGAGACAGGACTTAGTTTTCTTGAAAATGCTCTATTAAAAGCCCGTCATGTTAGCCAAGCAGCAAATAGACCCGCTTTGGCTGATGATTCAGGTTTAGTCGTTCCTGCCCTAAACGGTGAACCAGGCATTTACTCTGCACGCTATGCAGGAACACAAAATAATGACGAAGCAAATATTCATTTGCTTTTAGAGAAATTAGCAGATGTCGCTGATGAGCATCGATATGCTTTTTTTTATTGCGCTATTGTTCTTATGCAATATCCTACAGATCCTACTCCGTTAGTGGCCTTTGGACGCTGGTCAGGCAAGATTGCCTATGAGCCAGCTGGGAACCAAGGTTTTGGTTATGATCCAATTTTTTATGTGCCCACTTATCAATGCACAGCAGCTCAATTGCCTGCTAATATAAAGAATGAGCACAGTCATCGCGCCCAAGCATTAACTCAACTCAAACAGCAACTTGCACTATTATGATTACTGAAGATGAATTATTTAAAAAGGCCCACAAGCTTCATCAAGACAACCAATTGCCCCAGGCAATTAAGGCCTATGAAAATTTAATTAGGCAAAACCCTAATCACAGTCAGAGCTTACATTTTTTAGGACTAGCTTATGCTCAGCTTGGCAATACTCTACTGGCCATAGAAAATTTTAAAAAAGCATTAGAACTAGATCCTAATAACCCTATTATATACAATAACTTAGCCAATTCTTATAAAAAGAATTATCAATTTAACGAAGCTATTCTTAACTATCAGAAAGCAATTAAGCTAGCGCCAGATTATGCGCAAGCTCATAATAACTTAGCTAGTATTTATGCCATGCAAGGTTTATCTCAACAGGCCTTACACCATTATCACCTTGCCTTAAAAAATGCACCTGATTTTGCTGCAGCTCACTTTAATTTAGGACTACTTTTTATTAACCAAAATAAATTAGATGCAGCTCGCATTCAATTTCAAAATGTTCTGGCTTTAAATCCAAAGCATCTAGATGCCTTATTTTACTTAGGTGTGCTAGCACTAGAAACAAATGATCTTACCCAAGCAGAGCAAGCCTTTCAGCAAGTATTATTAGAAAATAGTAATCACGTTGATGCATTAACAAACCTTGGTGTTATTGCAGTTAAACGAGAGCAAGGTCAGTTAGCTGTTGATTATTTTAGCAAGGCATTAGCTCTAAATAACGAGCATATTGAAGCACGCAATAACTTAGCCGCAACGTTCATGCACCATGACCGTTTTGAAAATGCCCTAATGCATTATGATTACTTATTACAAAAAGATCCTAATAATGTTGAATATCTCTACAATAGTGGTGTTGCACAAATGGCTTTAGGCCACTTAAATGAGGCCATCAATCATTTTGAGCATTTACTAAATGAGCAAGATAAACATTTTGCCGCCTTAAATAACCTTGCTGCCATTTATATTCGTTTAAATGATAAGGAAAAAGCAAAAAAACTACTTTTGCAAGCACTTATCATTAATCCAAAAGATAAAGCAAGCCAGCATATGTTAAATGCGCTATCTGACTTAGATAAGCCAGTCGAAACGGCACCCGAATATGCAGCCAATTTATTTAATAATTATGCTTTATATTATGATCAGCATGTACAAAAGTATTTAAAGTATTCAGTTCCTCAGCAAATTCTACATATTCTGAGTGAGTTAGATATTACTCATTGCGAGAAAACGCTTGATTTAGGTTGCGGGACAGGTTTAACTGGCCAGGTATTGCGTGATGTTTCTCAAAAACTTATTGGGGTTGATATTTCCAAAAAAATGCTGAATTGGGCTTGCCCTAAGGGTATTTACGATAAACTTATTGAAAGTGAAGCACTTACCTACTTAACAGCTGAAAAAGAATTGTATAATTTAATTGTTGCAGCCGATGTTCTGCCCTATTTCGGTGAACTATCCCCTTTGTTTCAGCAAATTAGTAAACATTTAGAATCGCAGGGGTATTTTATTTTTAGCACTGAGATTAGTTCTACTATGCCTTGGCAATTGCAAGAAAGCGCGCGTTTTAGCCATCATGAAAAGTACCTTGAACAATTAGCAGAGGCTAATTCACTAAATATTATTATTAAAAAACAAATTGTAGCACGACATCAAGAAGGCGTACCTTTACCTTCTTGGCTAATTGTTACGCAGAAAAATATTCATTCCCGTTGAAAGTGTAAAATATTCCTGCAAAAGTCTAGTTTATTCTTAAAAGTACAATTACTATTCTGCTTGATTTAATTTTAGATTTTACCTTTATTAGGGGCTGTCGACAGTTACACCATAGCCCTACGTGGCGCGGCTTGTCCGTGAAACGTAGAGGCTTTAGGTAATTTAAAAATGAATTGTCAACGGACCCTGGTTTTACACAGGAAAATTACTGTGAGTCGATTAAATTATCAGTTAATTAATAATATACCTAATTATTATAAAAACGCGCTTGGCTATTATCCCGACATGCTTGTTTATCAACATAATGCAAAGCAATATGCACAACATTGGCAGAGATTAATACAGGCAAAATACATTTATACCAATGGCTATGATTTAAAACCCGTAGGATTTTTCCGTTATGCATTTGAGTCATTTAAAGGCGCCTTAGGCTTTAATAATCATTGTGAACCTCAAAAAGTACAGCTTTCACTGTGTAAATTTGCTTACTATGGCTATCTAAATAACTATTCGCAAAACTATCTACAAAAACCTTTGGCTCTTTATCAAATACCTGAGGAATACCTTGAACTTGTAAAAAAACCACGTGAAGCGGCAACTTCAAAGGCTCTACAAAATTTGCTTATTCATTATTATCGAATCAGTGCTAATTCTCTACCACAACTACCTAATTTAACAGTGACATCTTATTATGCTTTTGGCGAGTGCTTTAAATTTATAGAGCAATGGGCAGAAATCCCTAGGCTCGATCCTCAATCACCTAATTTGATTAAGACAACTCTTAATAAACTAGAGCATGAGCTTGCAATAAAAAACTACTCGTTCTTTCCAGATAGTCACTATGCCAAACTTACTGCTCAAAGTTATCTTGATAGAGCAAAAGATAAGAAAAATAGCTATTTATATCATTGGTCATGGTTTAGTAATGCAAGGCAGCAAGCACACTATTATTTACAACAAGCCATGTTTTTTAATCCCAACATAATCAATCAAAATTTAACTTTATACATTGATTATTTTTTAGAAAGACAAGAATTGGAGCAAGCTTTTAATTTAATTAACCAACTTCAGGATCTAAAACAAGCTACTAATTATATAATTTTAAATTATAAAATAACCGAGCAACTTGCGTTTATTAAACCTAATTCTCCTTTAGCAAAAGAATTAGCGCAATATTACTTACAGAAAAATACCATAAATGAATTACAGCTTGCAGCGCAGTTAGACCTCGATCTTGCTCAAACTGACCCACTAGACATATTTCACTTATATATAGCTGAAAAGCAATATGATAAAGCATATGAGCTGTGGTTAACAAATCAGGATAAATATAATTTTAATTCTAATGACTTAACTAAATTAGCTAATTATTTTGATAGCCTTGGTGAGCAAGCTTATGAAAAAGGACGAGAATATCGGAAAACAAGTCAGTGGGAAGATGCCTCTTTAGCCTATCAACAAAGTTTAGAGGCGAAAGAGAAAGCATTTAAAGTTAACCCTCTGAAAGAAAGACAAGAACAATACTTTATTCACATGCGCCTGTATGCTCAACTGCTTATTGATGCAGACTTAAATCAACATAAACCTGCACAAAGCAATATTACTGAAATTGAAAAAGCGATTAAACTACTAGATAGGTGCGATTCCAAAGCGGTCAGTCAGGAAGAACAACAGCGCCAAAATCATGCCTTAGTGAAAGGATTGATGCGTCAGGTTGACTATTTAGTTCATCTCGTTTCGGTGCCTGGTCCTTATGATATAGATCATCAAACTCGCATACAGCATAAAACAAAACATCAGGCGCATTTTGATTCTGCCTTGAATGCTCTCCATCGTATTACAGGATTACTTAAAGGTACTAGAAATCCACAACAAAAAAGGCTTTTAGGAAAAGCTTACTTTTTATTAGGCGATATTGCTTATTTCTTTAATCTCAATTCTTCTTACCCAGAACATTTTAAAAAGGCCATGGATACGGTACCCCATAATCCATTCTATATATTACGTTGTAGTGAAATATTTGCTACTGATCGAGAAGAGGAGTTACGAGCCCGAGCGCTTCCCCTGCTTAAACAGCTAGGCTTTACAGCTATTGATTATCTCCATTGGGATGCAGAACGCTGGGAAGAGGAAAACAATAAAACTAGTAAAATTAAGGATATTCATTCTTTAGACCTAGTAAGTGAATCTTCATTTACACTTCGGCTGGGCTTTCATTAAAACTAGCAAGCTTGCTTTGGTAAGCTTGCTTATAGAGGCTTTAACTTCTTAGCTAAAAAGGAATCAACAAATTCTTTTCAATTCTTAATAGCTCTTGTTTAAATAACTGCTGAATACTATCTAAACTTATTTTATCTTGCGCTTCGAAACGAGCAACTAAGCAGGGTGTTGTATTGGAAGCTCGAATTAATCCCCACCCATGTTCAAACTCAACCCGTATACCATCAATTTTTATAATTTTTGCCATATTAAATTCTGCTAATTCACTAAATCGCCGCATGAAATTAAATTTATCATCCTCATTAATCGTGATTTTAATCTCAGGCGTATTCACACTATCCGGGATCATTAAGAATTGATCATCAACAGATAAAGGACTTTCGCTAATTATCTCTAGTAAACGACAAGCACTATAAAGTGCATCATCAAAACCATACCATTTATCTTTAAAAAAAAGATGACCACTCATCTCGCCAGCTAAAGCCGCCTGAGTAGTTTTCATGACATCTTTAACAATAGAATGGCCAGTTGGGCACATTTGTGCACGTCCACCTGCTGCCTCAATAACAGCTGCCAGATGTGCTGAGCATTTCACATCATAAACAATCGTCGCACCTGGATTATCTTTTAATAAGTGACGAGCATAAAGCATCATCAACCGGTCAGGCCAGATAACTTTTCCTGTGTTGGTAATAACGCCAAGCCTATCTGCATCGCCATCAAAGGCAAGACCAATATCGGCATGGTGTTTTGCGACTGTATTCTTTAAGTCAATTAAATTCTCTTCAACTGCAGGATCAGGGTGATGATTAGGAAAACGGCCATCTACTTCGCAATAAAGTGGAATTACCTCGCAACCTAAGTTTCGTATGACCTCTGGAATAATAGCGCCTGCTATACCGTTACCACAGTCAACAACGACTTTTAAAGGACGTTTTAAAGTTAGATCGCGAATCACCCGTTGCATATAAGCAGGTAAAATATCTAAAGATTTAGACTCTCCTATACCCGTGATGAAATCAGCCTTTAAAATAAGTTGATAAAGAAGATCGATATCAGCTTGAACTAATGTTTTACCTGCCAAAACAATCTTAATCCCATTATAGTCTGCAGGATTATGGCTACCTGTAACCATCACGCCACAGTCTATTCCACATTCATGCGTTGCAAAATACATAACAGGTGTAGAAGTCTTACCTAAATCAACAACAGTAGTACCGCTGTCAAGCAAGCCTTTTTTTAAGGCAGTCGCTAAACTTGTGCTTGTAAGACGCCCATCGCGAGCAATGACTATCTTTTGACGGTTAAGCTCGTGCATACGGTAACCAATAGCGCGGCCTATACTATAGAAGGCATGTTCATCAAAGTCAGCATCAATAACACCGCGAATATCATAAGCACGAAATACAGCTCGATTTACTCTCTTAACTTGATATTGCATTATACCCTCCCTGAGCTACCAAAGCCGCCCTCTCCCCTATCTGTTGCGCTAAAGTCTGCTACTACTTTAAATTCAGCTCTAACAATAGGTAAAAATACTAACTGCGCAATCCTGTCGCCGGGATGGACCGTGAAATGTTCTTGATTACGATTCCAACAAGAAATTTTTAATTCGCCTTGATAGTCAGAATCAATTAACCCAACTAGGTTACCTAAGACAATCCCATGTTTATGCCCTAATCCAGAACGAGGTAGGATCACTGCAGCTAAATTAGGTTCTGCAATATAAATAGCTAACCCTGTAGGCAGTAAAACAGTCTCTTGCGGCGCAATTTGTAAGGGTTCATCAATACAGACTCGTAGATCAAGGCCTGCGGAGCCTTCAGTCGCATAGGTAGGTAGAGGAAATTTTTCTAAAAGATTAGGATTTAGGATTTTTAATTCAATAGCCTGCTTCATAAATTTTATACCTTTATTGTTAAACAGCATCATTTTGAATAGTTGCTGAGAGAATTTCAATAATCTGCCCAGCTAAGCAAATTTTATTTGTTACAGGTAAATCAATTTTTTTATTAGCTGTCACTACAGTAACTGCATTATTATCGCTATCAAAAGCAAGGCCAACACCGACTTGATTCGCAATAATCATATTTAGCTGTTTTTTATATAATTTTTGTTTGGCATGCTCAAGCACATTATCTGTTTCAGCAGCAAAGCCAACAACATAAGAAGCCTTCTTGCTCTCGGCTACGGCAAGTAAAATATCAGGATTAAGTGATAATTCAAGAATTAAATTTTCTTCGCTATGTTTTTTTATTTTCTTATCTGCTTGGGTAACAGGCGCGTAATCAGCAACAGCAGCGCAACCAATAAAAATACTTTTCTCTTGTAGGTGCTTCATTACTTCAGCATACATCTGTTTGGCTGTAACAACTTGATAAATTTTTACATTAGGTGGCGCAGGCAACGCAGTTGGCCCGCTTATTAAAGTAACATTAGCGCCTGCAATTGCTGCTGCCTGGGCTAAGGCATAACCCATTTTTCCTGAACTATAGTTAGAGAGATAACGTACGGGATCAAGCGGTTCGCGGGTAGGGCCTGCTGTAATTAAAACATTTTGCCCTTCTAATAGTCCCTTAACCGAGTGTAATCGCAGCCCACTAATAATATTATCAACTTCACTTAATCGGCCAAAGCCATATTCGCCACATGCTTGCCTTCCCTCTTCAGGACCAATGAATAACACACCTTGCGCCTTTAGAACTTCTACATTTCTTTGTGTAGCTTGGTGTTTCCACATACTTTGATTCATAGCAGGACAGATTACAACCGGCGCTTCTATGACAAGATAAAGAGTTGATAATAAGTCGTCAGCAAATCCATGTGCTAATTTAGCCAGGCAATTAGCTGAGGCTGGAGCAATAATTAAATAATCTGCCCAGCGGGCTAGCTCAATATGCCCCATTGCCCGTTCAGCTTGTGAATCAAATAATTTATTACGAACCTCGTAACCACTTAAGGCCTGTAAAGTTAAAGGGGCTATAAATTGTTCTGCAGCCTCAGTCATGACCACTCTAACTTGGGCACCTAATCTGGTTAATTCTCTTACTAGATAAGCAGCTTTATATGCAGCAATTCCACCACAAATTCCCAATAATATTTTTTTATTAATAAAATCTTGCATCATTAACTCATTCTAAATAAGAATACCCGGGATCAAAACACAAACCTCGCTATAAAGGAATAACTAGCATGAATTTACCAACCTTACCCTTGCGCCTGCGTGAAAAACTAATGATACAAGGTGCTCATAATTTGTCCGATATTGAGCTATTAGCACTGTTTATTAGCTCCGGAAACAATAAAAAATCTTGTTTAGATCTCGCCTTTGAATTATTAAAACGATTCGGTGACTTACGAGCAATTCTTAATGCAGATTTTAAGAACTTCAATCAAGTAACAGGCGTAGGATTAGTACGCTACTTACAATTACAAGCTAGTAAAGAAATATGCCGACGCAGTGATTTTATCTCTCTCCAAAAAACGATAAAACTTACTAACAGTCAAGAAACCTATACCTTTCTTAAACGACAATTAAGAGATAAGCACAATGAAACTTTTTCAGCTCTTTTTTTGGATAATCAGCATCGAATTATTCATTATGAAGAACTTTTTCAGGGTACGATTAATACAGCCTATGTTTACATAAGACCTTTAATTGTACGTATTTTAAATTTAAACGCAGCGGCCCTTATTCTTGCACATAACCATCCATCAGGACTGTCCGATGCAAGCCCGCACGATTTTACAATAACAAAAAAAATTCAACGTGCGCTAGATTTAATAGATGTGCAATTACTTGATCATTTAGTAATTGGTGACAATGAAGTATTTTCTATTCTTAATCAGGTTAAGTGGTTTTGTCATTAATAATTGTATTTTTATTAATTTAAACAACTATCCTGCTGTTAGCCTAGTATTTTTTGTATAGTTGCGCAAATAAAGCTCATCTTTTAAGAATTGTAGCTATACTTAAAATAGCTAAGGCTTTAAGGCAATAGACCATGGAGCATATATCACGATCAAAGATTCTTGAGCTTTCAACAGAACAGCCTGTTGGGCTCATTTACTCACGAGCAGATTTAAATCAATACCTAGTGGAATTGATTACATTTAAAAGAGCCGACTATATTCATGAAGGGCAGGACCTCGCTAGCTTTTCTACTGTGGATGAAGCAGTCCGTAGTGCTCGTGAATCTGGCGCAACCTGCTTTTTCCTTTGTTTAGATAATACGTATGATGAATGTGGTTCATTACCAACAGAGGAACGCTTTAATTATTTACCCATTGCTCCTTCAGCTGAGCCTAGTACAGGTATGTAAAGTATAGAAAACGTTTTTAAGTAAGCTTAATCGTGACTCGTTAAGGAGCTCGTATGGCTGAACAAATAGTGGATGCACTTGTAGTAGGAGCAGGCCCAGTTGGTTTATTCTGTGCTAATGAACTATTCCGACATGGGGTAAGCTGCCGTATTATTGATAAAAAGTCTGCATTAAGTGATAAATCAAAAGCACTAGCTATTCATATTCGAACATTAGAAGCTTTTGAAGATACTTACTTTTTAAATGATGTGCTTGAGCAAGGCCATAAAGTTTATGGGGTACTGTTTAAATCAGATAGCGGTTTATTGTCTGAAATAAATTTTGAAAGAATAGGAAGTAATTATAATTTTTTAGTTGACTTGCCTCAAAATAAAACAGAAGACATCCTCTACCAAGGCTTACTTGCAAAAAATATCTCTCTTGAATGGCAGTCTGAATTAATTTCTTTTCAAGAAGGCGATCCAGTTATTGCATCAATTAAAAAACCAAATGACCAAATTGAAAAAATTGCCGCTAAGTGGATTATTGCCTGTGATGGCGCACACAGCACGTTAAGACATTTATGTAATGCTAAATTTTTAGGGGCAGCGTACAAGCAGCAGTTTTGGCTAGCCGATCTTCACGTACAATGGGATTTACCTGAAGATAAGATGGTCATTTATGTAAGCTCTAATGGCCCCCTTGTTTGTCTTCCTATGGGAAATAAACGTTATCGTTTTATTACAACCACGCCAGCTAACAAACCAAAAGAACTTACTCTTGAAGATATGATTGCCATTTTTAAGGAACGTAGCTCAGATAAAGCTACGCTTTATGATCCAGTTTGGTTAGCAGGATTTTCAATTCATCACCGCCAAATTGATAATTATCGATATGGTCATGTCTTTTTTTGTGGTGATTCAGCTCACATTCATAGCCCAATGGGCGGACAAGGGCTTAATACGGGTATTCAAGATGCTTATAATCTCGTATGGAAATTAAGTTTAGTATTGAAAGGCGATGCTAAAGAAGTTTTATTAGATAGTTATCAAATAGAGCGGCATCCTATTGCTAAAAGTATCTTAAAGAAAACGGATATCATGACAAAAATGTTTTTACTTAAAAGTAAACCTTTAATTAATTTGCGTAATAAATTAATGAGTAAGTTGACTTCTTATGATTTTTTAATTTCTCCTATTGTTAAGGATTTGGCTGAACTTGGCATTTCATATGCCAAAAGCCCTATAGTTAGCGCTAAAGGCCAGAAAACTCGCTTTCGTATTGGCGAATTTATTCCTGCTGTAACTTTAAAATCTATACAGCAGCGAACTTCTCAACTCATTGAAACAATTTGCCAAGGAACACTACATAATGTATTTGTTTTCTTACCAGATAAAGATTTTAATGAAGAAGTTGAAGAAAAATTAATCGACTTAACCAAAAAATATCAAAGCGTTTTGCATGTTCATTTAGTCTTATTAGATTCTTTAAGTACCAGTTCAAGTCTTCCTTCAGTGTGGCTAGATGAAAACTATATTATTCAAGATAGGTTTAACATTAAAAACTCTGCCGCAATAGTCGTTCGCCCCGATAAATATATAGGGTATGTAGACTCTCCTTTTAATTTAGAATACCTAGAATTTTGGTTAGAGACCATATTTAATCTAAACACTTACGAACTTTAATATAAATCTTCATACAAAGTGATTATCGTGAAAAAAGCATAACCGCGTATCCTTACCTGGTTTACATTCCTAACTATCAATAATCCGATTATAATTGTTTTATATTGACCCAGATAGATTAAATATTATACAATATAATCATATTCGTTCTATTGGTTTATTTATTATGCCCGTATCCAATTCAGCAGCCTCTATTTCTTCAAATCATCTTAATCAAAGAGCCCCTAAAAAGACCTATGTTTATTTAAATGGCCAAGAGGTTAATGAGCATATCTTATTAACGTATGAAGAAGAAAAAAAAGGACGAAGTATAAAACGTTTTGTTACCCAACAGGAGCAGAAAATACAAATTTATACGAAAAGTGAATACAAGCATAACCGTTTAATTTTAAATGGCAGGCAAATCATTGATCTAGGCGTGTTAGCAACACACACTACTGAAGGCAATGGAAATCGAACAAAACATTATGTAGTAATAGATAATCAAAAAACACAGGTTTTTACAGCAGACCAGTTATTCCATAAGCGCTTGTTTTTAAATGGCCAGCAAATCATTAATGCAGATGTGTTGGCAACATACACCAGCGAAGGCAAAGGAAATCAAACAAAACATTATGTAACGATAGAGAATCAAAAAATGCAGGTTTTTACAGCCGCCCAATTATCTGGTCAGCGCCTGTTTTTAAATGGCCAGCAAATTACCGATGCAGATGTGATAGCAACGCACACCAGCGAAGGTAACGGAAATCAAATAAAACATTATGTAATGATAGAGAATCAAAAAATACAGGTTTTTACAGCTGCCCAATTATCTGGTCAGCGCCTGTTTTTAAATGGCCAGCAAATTATCGATGCAGACGTGTTAGCAACGCACACCAGCGAAGGCAAAGGAAGCCAAACCAAACACTATGTAATGATAGAGAATCGAAAAGAACAGGTTTTTACGGCAGATTCGGTATCTAAAAATCGTTTGTTTTGGCCCAACGGCGAGCTTATTACAGATAAAGACATCCTAAATACGCATGAAAAGAATAAATTAAATAAACACTTTGTCACCTGGCAAGGCAATCAACAAGAAGTCTACACTTATAGACAACTCCAAAAGCGTGGCATAACCCCTATTTATTCAAATAATTGGATGAGCGTGAGCCAAGCCGCCCAATTTGACGTTGATGTAGGACCCCTATCGTCGTTAGCTCATGCTAACTTGCTAGAACCTTCCTTTGACCATAGCGACATTGATGGGGAATGCGATGATTTACCTGATGTGTTGGTTACAGCGCTTACTAATCAAGTTGGGTTTGTAAGCGATAATCCTCATAGGCAGGAAAAAATTGCTCAGCCATTTGAAATTACAGACCTGCCCGAAGACGTATTAAGTGCTATTGCTTCTTCTACAGTTAATACTGAAAATAACTTATTTAAGACACAAAAACCCAGCTCTGAAAGAGGAGGCTATAACTTAAGCTTTTTTAGCGTACCTGAGAAGAGAAACAGAGCCCAAGCTCAGCTGCTGGAGGAAACTTATGGAGATGAAGGTACTGATGAGACTTCTTACACAAAAAAACGCTAAGAGTATATTAATTCTGATTAAAGCTATTTTGATCAAAATCACAATGAGAACTTGCTTGAATAAAGTATATAGTTGATTAAGATTTTTTGAAATTATTAAAATAAGCTCATACTTTTGCCCGATAAGTTTATACTGATAAGTGCCTTAATGTAATAATGAAATCTATTAGAGCATCAAAGATAGTCGATTTAATTAAAGCTATAGATAATAATTAATTACTCTATTAAAATTGCTTATCGAGCCTACATGAAAATCGCTTTATTAATTTAAAAACTAGTAACTACCACTTAATAAAGCTTCTGAGGACTACTTATGCGCTTTCTAATTAGCTTATTTGCTCTTGGAGCATCTTTTTATACTACTGCCGATACGATTAATCATTATATGAATATTTTTAACAATATTCCCAAGATGCAGATGAAGGCAGATCCACAAGCTCAAGCTTGGGCACGCTCAGCTAGAAATATATTAATCCTAGCTGATGAGAGCATTGCAGAAACACTTGCCCAAGGAAATGAGTTAGCAAAAAATCAAGGAAGGCCCTTTTTCTGCCTACCGACTGGCACAAATTTAACTGCCGAAACTTTACATGACATTATTATTCAAACCTATAATAGCCTTTCAAGCCAACAAAGTGATAAAAATAAAATGACAGTATCACAGATTGCCTGGTTAGGCGTTATGCAAAAATATCCTTGCCAACAACAACCTGCAGCTGCAAGTCTAGGATTTAATAACCAAAATCCAGCTATGCAGCATTTAGAGACCACAGACTTAGAGAAAAATAAACTTTAAACGTAATAGATCAAGGGTATGTCAATAGCTTGGCGAACGGTTGGTAGGAGCTAACCTATTACCTTTATACCTTCATTGCGCTACATAATATTATCGGAAAACTGTTATCCTTTAAGGAATAACAGTTTACTTAATCTTAAGTGCGCCTCATATTAATTTACTGGTTAAATTCTTCAAATGCTTCCAATGCTTCTGCAGCATACATTAAAGAAGGTCCACCGCCCATATAAATAGCCATTGCTAGTGTTTCCATTAGTTCTTCTTTAGTTGTTTGTAATTTAGCTAGTTTTTGTGAATGAAATCCGATACAACCAGGACAGTGATTAGCAACAGCTAAGGCCATAGCAATAAGCTCTTTTGTCTTTTTATTTAATACACCGTCTTTCGTTGCTGCTTGGCCTAACGCGGCGAAACCTGCCATTACATCCGGCATTTCTTTTTGCATTTTGGCAAGTTGAGTATTGATTCCTTTGGTTATATCATTAAATTTCGTTGACATAGACTTAAGCTCCTTTAAATTAGCAATGAGAATATAATTGCACCATAGCGTCACCTGCTACGCTTTATGTTATAACATAACTTAAAAATGTTACCTAATTAACATAAAAATATTAACTATTTTTCATGTCGAATTTGCCTATTTGACATAGAGCATTTAGCGACATAAAAGGCTTGCAGCTCTTTTATGTCGAACTCACGTTAATGGTTACTTTTTAAATCCAGCAAATCAGACCATAATTGCTTTGCAATTAAACCATGTGCAGGTTTTTGTAGGCGAATTGCCTCTAATGGCACTAACCGTTCATCAAAATGATGGCCTGATAAAATTTTTAAACGACCATCAGTTAATTCAGTACTAATAAGATGTTTAGGTAGCCGTCCCCATCCTAAACCAGCTAAAATAATTTCTTTCTTTGCTATAACATCACTCACTGTCCAATGTTTACATTGTTCAATGACGCCAAAAGAAAAATTAGTTTTAGAAGAGTCTTTTAAAATAACTTGCATACAGTCCTTAAGAGTATCTAAGTTAGCTAACTCTTCCTTATATTGTTCAATAAATTGTGGCGTTGCGACCGCTGGCATTAATACAGTTGTAAGCGGAATAACTTCAACAGCCTGTTTAGAAATTAAATTCTCACTAATGATTAAATCAGCTTGACCTTGTAATAGACGTTCGCATGCCCCACCAATAGACTCAGAAAGAAAATGAAAATGGGTTTGCGGAAACTGAGTTATCCATTGCCGAAATAAATTTTCTAACTTAGTTAAAGGAAAAAAAACATCAATGGCTATTGTAATGTCAGTTTCCATATCTTCTTGTAGTAACTCTACAAATTGATTGAGATGCTCCCAATGAGTAATCAAAGTTTTAGCACGTTGATATAATTTTTCACCTTGACTAGTTAGCTTGGGTCGATAATAACTGCGATCAAACAGAATAATATCTACTTGCTCTTCCAATTTTCTAATTGCATTGGTAATAGCTGGTTGTGATTTAAACATTGCTTGCGCTGCCGCATGAAAGCCGCCTTTTTCGCTAACCATTATAAAGACTTTTAACGCATCAAAATCAATCATGATTTGTTTAAGTTATCAATTTAATAAAATAATAATATTATCAATCTATCAAGGATTTTACTAGGATGAGAATAATTCTTATTTATCAAGGAGACTACACTATGCAGAGGATTGCTGAGAAAATTCTTGCTTTATTATTAAAACAAAAGCGGCAGGTTAAACCCTATGCATTGTATTGCCAAGGGGACTATTGCTCTAACTGTCAAGAACCACATATAGCTAAAGTAAGCCAAGCTATTAAAATGGAACAACCACTTACTTTAATTTTGCCTGCCTTTCCAGCGAAATCAGCAAATAGACAAAAAACCATTTCCTCTCATCCTGATTTAGGTGAAATTATGGGCTTAAAAAATCTCAATCAACTATGTCATGAAATAAAACAATTACATGCGCCTGGCGTTGAACTTATAATTTGCTCAGATGGCCGAGTTTTTAATGACTTAGTGTTAGTTACGGACGCTGATGTTGATATTTATCAACAAGAGGTTAAGTTGATTATTACAGAGAATAAATTAACTTATTTAAGTACCTTTTCTCTAGATGATGTTTACACTCATTGTAGCTATGAAACCATGCGGGAAAGGTTAATCAATGAATTTGGCGAGCCTCTAGCTTCATTAAAAAAACGAGTTCTTGCTAATGAAATACTCTTATATCAATTTAACGGTATTCATCGCTTTATTATTGAAGATCAATTGTATTTACGGCGAGATATTTCTAAAAATCAAATTCGTAAAGAAGCAAAACAAGTTGCTTATGAGGTGCTAAGACGCTCTAATGCCTGGTCTAATCTATTGGCAAACCATTTTCCTTATGCAGTCCGTTTGTCAATTCATCCGCAACCGTGCGGTTCAGAAAAATTAGGTATTCAATTTTTACCTTCTACTAATTGCTGGGCAACACCTTGGCATAATGTTTTACTTAAAAATAGACATTCCTGGCAATTAATTAAACGAGCAGAAGCAGAGCGTTTAGGCGCCACACTTAACCATGATCATTATGTCTTGGAGGCTAGCTAATGAGTACCGTACCAGTAGAATTTTCTTTTCAACCTTATCTTATTGAACATAAAAACCAAAATAGCTTAGTTAATTTTAACTTACAAGATCTTTTGTCTCAGGCTAGGCGCCACAAAGTAGTCCTGTTGCGAGGTTTTACAGCGCTTACTCGAGATGAGTTATTAAACTACTGCTCCTCCCAAGCAGCCCTTTTACACTGGGATTTTGGCCCGGTTATGGAAATGCGGCCCAATATTGATGCTAAAAATTATTTATTTACCCATGGCGATGTGCCTCTGCATTGGGATGGCGCCTTTTATCAAGAACCTCGCTTTTTATTCTTTCATTGCCTACAGGCGCCAGAGCAGAATACGGGAGGCGAAACTCTGTTTGTCAATACAGAGGCAGTTTGGAACGAGGCTCTAGAGCAGCAAAAACAAGAATGGCTTACTTATGAATTGACTTTTTCTACGGAAAAATTAGCCCACTATGGTGGCCATATTAAACGAAAATTCATTACTAAACATCCAGACACGGCAAAAACAATCATGCGGTTTGCAGAGCCTGTAGGGGAAGATTATCTTAATCCCGTGAAAGTAAATATTATTAATAAACTTGAAGAGGAATCATTAAAAATTCTTAAAACCATTAGTCTTTTAATGCGACAGCCCCGCTACTGTTATCAGCACCAGTGGCAAACTGGCGATTACCTTATTGCGGATAATTTTTCGCTCTTACATGGACGTAATGCCTTTAACCAAGTTACACCTCGTCACTTAAGAAGGATTCAAATTTTATGACAACTTATACTTTAATGCAGTTAAAACAAACAAGCTCCCCTGCCCAATTTGCTCAGCATTTATGCGAGATGGGGCCTTTATTTTGGTGGGATCCTGGTAAATTTTGGGTAATTACTAAATATGATTTAGCAAAACAAGTTTTATTAAGCCCAGATTTTAGCTGCGATCGCAGTCCCTTTTTTATTTCTCGTATGCCCAAAATGGATTTATCGTTAATCCAAGATTTTTTTAGGGTTGTTAGTAAAATGATGGTAATGAGTGATGTGCCTGAGCACACTGCAAGAAGACGCATATGTTATCATGGTTTTACCAATCAGAAACTAGCTGAATTAAAACCACTTATTGAACAAACCCTACTTAATTGTCTTAATTCTTTTATACCTAACAATTCTTTTGACTTTGTTAAAGAGATTGCCCAAGTTATTCCATCGACAACCCTTGCGGAGTTATTTGCTATCCCTGAAGATGAACGATTAGACTTTTATAATTGGTCAAATAATATGACCCAATTTTTTGGTGGTTCAACGAGTTATTTTAATGAAGATGGTATTAAGGTTAACAAGAGCGCGCAAAATTTATATAACTACTTTGCTGATTTAATTCACCGTAAACGCGCTAACCCAACTGATGATTTTTTAAGTATATTATTACAACATCAAGAACACTTCGGTTTAAGTGATGATGAAATTATTTCACAAGCAATTATGATGCTAGTCGCAGGACAAGTTACCACCACTGATCAATTATGTAATAATCTTTATATTATGCTATCTACGCCCGGCCTTTGGCAAAAAATGCTAGCCGAACTTAATTATTTAGATAATTATATAGAAGAAGCCAATCGTCTTGACCCTGCCGTAACATTTATCTTTCGTGTCACTAAAAATGATACTTATCTAGGCGATCAATTTATTAAAGCAGGTAGTGTGATTTTTATTTCTACACATGCTATTAATCGTGATCCTGAGTATTTTCCTGAGCCTGAAGATATAAAACTTGACTTGCGTTCGAATGCGCATTTTAGTTACGGTTATGGTGGTCATTTCTGTTTAGGGGCAAAGCTTGCCCGTATGGAGATGAATTTGGTTTTTAAAAGCCTATTACAATATTATCCAAATCTGCGACTTGCTAGCCACTTACCAGCTATTAGGAAGCATCATAGTTTATCTTTTTCTGGATTTGAGCAGTTATGGCTTAAATACAATTAACTTATTGATTAAAATAGTAAATGTAAGTGAATGCTAGCATGGCTATTAAAACTTTAGCTGCTTAAAGCACCACCATGAAAAGTTTTATGTGTGGTCTTATTAAGACCAGATTTTTTATAAAATGGCACAACTTGAGGAGACGAAATTAAAGCATAAAGAAAAGATTACGGGTGATGTATTGATTTCGCAGTAGGTATTTTATTTACTAGCGATTTAGAAGCACAATGTAATTAGCCTAATAGGCAGCTCTTATGCCATATTAATTATTAAATTTAAAGAAAAGGATCATATAAATGTCGAAAGTTGCATTTATTACTGGAGCCGCAGGAGGAATTGGTCAAGCGATAACGGAAAATTTTATCAAGCATGGCTATTTTGTAGCCTTAGTCGACCAACAGCGTGAACAGTTGATTAGGTTAACTCATGAATTAAATAAAAAATATCAACTCAAACCTGAAAAACAATTGAGGACTTTTAATATTGATATTACCGATTCAACACAGGTCAAAGCGACCGTTAACAAAATTTTATCTCAACACAATAAAATCGACATACTGTTCAATGGTGCAGGTATAGCACGTATTGGAGGTATTGATATGAGCCCTCAAAGTTTTGAGGAAATCATAAGAGTCAACTTATTTGGAACATTCAATTGTATTCATGAAATTGCACCTATTATGAAGAAACAATCTTCTGGTTATATTTTTAATGTAGCATCTCGGCAAGGCAAAATGGGGGGAGCTAACTTAGCAGGTTATGCTAGTTCGAAATTTGGTGTAGTAGGGCTAAGCGAATCCATATTGAAAGAACTCATTGATACTGGCGTAAAGGTAACCGCTTTATGTCCAAGCTATACTAATACATCTATGATGGATTTGTTAGATTTCCCACGCGAAGAAATGCTTTCCCCGGAAGACATAGTAAAAACGGTTAATTATTTATTGAGTCTTTCAACTCCCGCCTGCGTAAAAGAAGTACTTATAGAAGTGCGCAAATTGGTAAAACAACCTTTTTAGAAAATAAATTATACAAATGGCAAACGAAAAGACTATTAACTTAATAACACTTACACGTTTATATTAGCGATGTATATTATCTTCTTTTAATAATGGTAACCTCTTATTTGTTTATCACTTATTACCATTTGAATTTCAATGGATAATGGCTCATATAACGCTATCTGTCTCTAATTTGTGCTAAATCTGTCATGTTTATAACTTAAAATAGAATTTTGCAACTTCTAAATAATATATAACAAATAATAATTTATAATTAAACTCATTTAAACTTTTAAATCTTTGATTAATTAAAAATTCTTGCTCAAAAATTAATAGGCATTTAGTTTGCGATAACGTATTTAGTGTCTATTATTAATTAAAGATAGCTAATAATGAGATTAACTATTTTTAGGGATAAGGAGAGTAAAATGGATCATTTACAGCAAGAACAATATCAAGATCACTTTAGTCACAGACCTTGGTATAAACGGGTTAAGCAACGATTTATTGAATTTTTCCACAATAGACGCGATAACATTTCTAAAGCCTGTGCTACTGTTAAAAACTGTTCATGCGCCGCTATACAAAAAATCGTAGATAGGCCACTTCCTTATTTAATTATGGCTAGTGCGCTTGGCTTTTTCTTATCTTCTATATTACGTCATAAGTAAAAATTAGCTAATCTAGAAATTTAATTAAATTCTAATATAAGATGAAGTTAAGCTACTTCATCTTATGACTTTTGTTTAAAAATTGGAGGATGTATGCAAGAAAAACAACAACCACCACAGCATCAAAATCAGCAACCTGGTATTGAGGCAGAAATGACGCCAAAGCCTGAATATCTTTCTCCTTCCTATAAGGGAAGTGGTAAATTAAAAGATAAAGTCGCTCTAATTACCGGCGGCGATAGCGGTATCGGGCGCGCTGTGGCTTGTGCATTTGTTCTAGAAGGCGCAAAAGTTGTCGTTCATTATTTAAATGAAGAAAAAGATGCTAGAGAAACGCAAAGGATTATTGAGGAAGAATTAGGGGGCCAATGTCACTTAATTGCTCGTAATCTACAAACTTATCAAGCATGTGAAGAAATTGTTAATGAGACAATTAAACAATTTAACCGCATAGATATCATCGTTAATAATTGTGCCGAGCAGCATCCACAGCAATCTTTTGAAGATATTAGCTGTGAGCAATTAGAAGAGACTTTTAAAACAAATTTCTTTTCCTACTTCTATGTGATTAAAGCTGCGCTGCCTCATTTAAGAGAAGGTAGTACTATTGTAAATACGACCTCCGTAACAGCTTACAAAGGTAGCGATCATTTAATTGATTATTCATCTACCAAAGGAGCTATTATTGCCTTTACCCGCTCTCTTTCACAAAATTTAGTGGAAAAAGGTATTCGAGTTAATGCTGTCGCACCAGGACCCATTTGGACGCCATTAATTCCAGCCACCTTTTCCAAAGAAGAAGTAGCCGAATTTGGCAATCAGGTGCCTATGAAACGCGCTGGCCAGCCTTCAGAAATGGCACCTGCCTATGTCTATTTAGCTTCTGCTGATTCATCTTACATGACAGGCCAAGTTTTACATCCTAATGGTGGCGTGATCGTAAATGGTTAATTAAGTTCATTAGAACTCTATCATAATATTTAGTCCTAAATACTTAATTGGTGGATTTACGGTTTTCCGTACTATCCACCTATTTTGTTTGCATAATATTAACATCAATAAGCTTTAGTACTTGCACTTTCAGGCATTTCTGCACCTTTAGCTATTTGTTTGTAATTATAAAAATTATGAGCGCCAAAAGAATTATTAAACCCTAAATTTTATTTAAATTGAAAAAATCATCATTAAATCGTTAGCTTAGGCTATATTAATTGATAAGGGGTTAAAAATTATTATATGTAATTGAGGAAAGCTCATGATAAAAGGCCTGCTATTATATTTAGCAGTTACATCAACTTGTTTTTCCATGCCCTCGCTTGATTTTTTCCAGCAAAAAGTAGCTAATACTTATAATTTAATGGGTTTAATCACGTCTCTTTTTAATCCTTCTAGCGTACAAAGCGATGTACAAATTGACCCATTCAATGAAATTAAAGCAATGTTACAAAATAAAGATTATTTATTAAGTGGCGCAGTCATTAATAAAGTATTAACTACTTTAAAGTGTGCAACCATATATAATGTTGAGCATAATAATATTTTAGCGGTTATTGATTATTCTCTGCCGTCTAGTGAAAAAAGACTTTGGGTTTTTGATTTAAATCAGAAAAAGTTACTCTTTCATACCTATGTTTCACATGGCATTAATTCAGGCACGTTGTTATCTAATTATTTTTCTAATAAATATAATAGTAAAGCAAGCAGTATTGGGGTTTATGAAACGGATAAAGTTTATCGTGGCCGTGAAGGCTTGTCTTTGCAACTGACAGGTTTAGATCAAAGTTTTAATGATAATGCTGCAGGGCGTGCTATCGTTATACACCCAGGCTGGTATGTTGAAGAAAATTTTATAAAGAAGTATGGTAGAGCTGGCCGCAGTTGGGGCTGCCCTGCTCTGCCTGAACATTTGAGTGAATCAATCATTAATACTATCAAAGATAAAGCACTGTTAGTCATTTATTATCCAAGTGATAAGTGGTTTGCAAAATCAAAATTTCTAAATTGTGATAGTGAGCCGGTTATAGCAAATGATGATGCAAAACTGTTCCCTGACTTAAAGCCTGATGCAGATAGTATTCCACAAGAAGAAATTCTTTTTGTGGACTTAAATAAAAATAATAAGCGAGAGGAAAATGAACCTATTTTAGCAGTTACAGCTGATAATTATGAACGCTTCTTTCAGGCTAAAGTACCACTGAGTAGGATGCTGCGTCGGCAAATTAATCATACTGAATATGTTGCCCTTAATGGCTCTGAATTTAAAACTTTAGTAGTTACCAGTAATATTCTCCTTAATACCAACAAAGATGATTTAAATGCAGTTTATTTCATTATTCCTGAGGTCAAAATGCGCCGGGGTTATTATCAAACACAAATGAAAATTATTCTTTTAGGTAAGGCAAAAGATGTAAGGCTTAACAGTGCATCATTAATAGAGAATGGTGATACTAAAGAATATAATATTTATTTTGATGCCCAATCCTTTATTAGCTTAAAATCTACCAAGCAATTTATTCGTTGGCTTGGTCTTTAACCGCAGAAACGTTTGCAACATAACAATAAAGTAAAAGATGCAGGTTATGCAAGAGCTCTAATATTACAGTCCTCATCAAGCGTCAATTGTCCAGGTAGCGAGGCTAAATTATTCTCTGGAAAAATAACTCGAAAGCCAGGCTCTAAAATTTGTCCTAGCGGATTGGCTGAAATTTCAGAAGCCTTAATTTCAGCCCTTCTTTGCGATAAGAGTGCATACATTTTCTCAACATTACTACGCTTGCTTAGTTTTTTCTGACATTGATGAATAATTTTTTCGGCTTTCTTTTGATAAAATTCTTTGGTATGCGTTGTATCAATGAGATTTGCTAATAATTCCTCAGCAGCCTGATTTTTAGCATGCTTAAGATTATCAATAAAAATAGCAAGCCAATTAGAAGTATAGGTAATAGGAAGATATCGTAGAAGAGCACAACGTTTATTTGAAAAAGCAGGGTTAGTAATATCGATAGCTAATACATCAGAAATAAATTTATCAGTAACTAAGTCTTTATCAACTAGCACTTGGATTGCTAATTGATCTGATAATGCCTTTACTGGCGCAAGCCAAGCATGATCAGCATCTGTTTGATTGGTTTCAGGGAAATGACTTAAAGCCTTTGTGACTGCTGCTTGATAATGATGACGGGAAACAGTGATAAATGAGTTTTTTGTTACAGGCAGTAACCTTGAATCAATGAAAAAATGACTAGGAATTGTAATGGTGGCTTGACCTAACTCGTTAGGCAAATTATCAGATATAAAATTAATTTCAACTGGGCAAAACAAAGGCCTTAATTGCTCTTGCCATGTTAAATGATGATATGGAGAATTTTGAGTAAGTTTGTTCATACCTATTTTAACATTATGTGCTAATTTTTCTGCTGAAACTAAACTTATTAAGATTGTAGACAAATTATCATCTGGCTTTCTATAGCGTCGCCCACTAAGTTTTAAACAAGGCGCAAGTGAGCGAAGCGAAGGAGCGTACAAATAAGTACATGACTGAGCTGAGCAAGCTTGCAACGAAGTATAAAGCTTAGTGGGTGGCGCTATACCGCCAAAGTCTAATGGTCGACTTTGTGTCCACCAATCGTTATAGGGCTTATCTATCTCCTTCATAATAGGCCCACCTTGGCCATGGCAACCAGAACAACGCAGCCGCTGGCCAAATTGAGGATGAATGGGATCGCTTTGCAAATGAAGTTGTTTATTATCAGCAAAAATATCTAATGAATTGCCGCGATAAAACCATTGCCCTTTTCTGCCATCACCACGCAGTTCATAGAAATTAAATAGTTTTTTTTCATAATCCCAGGCAATGGCTTCAATCATTAAAGCGCCTTTTATAGGCTGTTGATTCGCAATTAAACGATTTTGCTCGTCAATATCAGTAAAATGGCCAAAGAAAAATTCGCCAGGTTTTATTAGAGGAATACCCGTTGCCTGTCCTCTAACTATTTCAAATAGACTAAAGCTACCAAGGTTTGGATTATGAAAACCACGGTTAGCCACTAATGTTGTATCTAAGGTTAAGTTTTTACCTTTAAGGAGAGCTCGGAATGCAAAAACATCGGTTGGACACTCTTTACTTCGTTCAACAATTAATCGCAAAGCATCATGGGTGGCAAGCGCTGCATGATTACTAGAATCCTTAAAAGAACAAGCAGACCAACAACATACAGCGTTATTTAAAAATATTAAAAAAAGAATTACCCGTAAGAACATCCATTTCCTATTAAATTTATGATGTGAATTTAGCGATATAAAAGCCTTTATCTCTTTTATATCGAACTCACATTAATTAAAGTAACGTAACCCAATTGCATCTCTTACTTCTATAAGGGTTTCTTTAGCTACTTCCCGTGCCGCAAGTGTTCCTGTAATTAGGATATCGAGTAATTCACTACGCTTTAATGACGCTCGTCTTTCACGTATAGGCTCTAATAAACTCTCTAAGGTTGCTGTTAGCAATTTTTTAATCACTGAGTCCCCTAACCCACCTTGTCTATAATGAGCTTTTAAAGCTTCAACTTCTTCTTTATCTGGGTGAAAAGCATCTAAATAAGCAAAAACGACATTGCCTTCAACCTGACCCGGATCGCTAACTCGCAAATGATTAGGATCTGTAAACATCATATAAACCTTACGTTTAACTTCCTCCGTATTATCAGCAAGGAAAATCGCATTACCTAAGGATTTGCTGGCTTTCGATTGCCCATCAATACCCACTAAACGTGGCGTCTTACTAAGGATAGCTTTAGCTTCTTTAAGGCAATTAGTATTATAAATACGATTAAACTTCCTGACAATTTCATTGGTTTGTTCAATCATAGGAACTTGATCGTCGCCAACAGGTACCTCTTGTGCTTTAAACGCGGTAATATCAGCAGCCTGGCTAACTGGATAACAAAAAAATCCTGCTGGAATCGATAAATCATAATTTTTCTGCTGAATTTCTGCCTTTACAGTAGGATTACGCTCTAAGCGGCCAAGCGTTACTAAGTTTAAATAATAAGTTGTTAACTCAGCAAGTTCTGGAATTTGTGATTGAATAAAAATAGTGCACTTAACAGGATCAATACCAACTGCTAAGTAATCTAGAGCAACTTCATAAACATTTTCAATAATCTTCTCAGGGGTTTCAAAATTATCAGTAAGCGCTTGAGTATCCGCAATCATGACAAATTGATTATATTCATCTTGAAGCTTAATGCGATTAGCTAATGAGCCAACATAATGCCCTAAGTGCAATTTTCCAGTAGGGCGATCGCCTGTGAGAATAATCTTTTTCATGAAAATCCTAAATTAATTAACTAACAATTAGAGATAAAAGGCGCTGATCATAAGGGGGATATCGCAAGAAGACAATCTTTCAGCTTAAGGTAATCAATATCAAAAAACCTTTGCCCCTTTTGTTAACACATTACTAACGGTATCCCTTGCAGTAATAAAAGAGCTAAATTGGCTTATCTTCTTTGCATGATATTAGACCATAAATCATTAAGATAATAGAATAGAAAATTATCATCTCTTTGTATCTAAGTTCCCTAATTAAATAGCTAATACTTAATGCTACTCTTCTTTTAGTTGATAATTTTTGATCTCTAACTGAGCCTTTGCTAATGGCTTTAACTTAATTTTTGCCAAGCCAAGTTTTTTAAGTAAGAGAATATAAATCCATCCTATATCTAATTCATTAGGGTAATAGGAAAATTTAGCAGAAGCCGGGTATTGATGATGATTATTATGCAATTCTTCACCAGCAACAAAAAAACCAAAACGGGTGATATTATATGAATTATCCTTAGTTTCAAAGTTTCGATACCCAAGATGGTGGCCTAAGCCATTGATAACGCTGGCCTGAAACAGGATTTGAAGTATCATTTGCAATGTCCACAAAGGAATAGCCCAAACGCCAAATAAAATCATTTCGATGATTAGTAAAATAATCGGCCCAAATATTGAATACTTACCATACCAATGTCTTTCTAAATAATCATTATCACCAATAATACCGTACTTGGCGACTTCTTTATTAGATTTTGCCTTATGGTAAAGTTCAAAGCCTGATGTAAACAAAGCTTTCAGGCCATAGACAACTGGACTATGGGGATCATTTTCGGTGTCGGTTGACTGATGGTGCGCTCGATGTACAGCAACCCAATCTCGTCGGGGGGTACCTGTTGCAAGCCAAAGCCAGAATCTAAAAATATGACGTATGGCAGGATGAAATTTTACAGCACGATGCGTCTCACTTCGATGTAAATAAATAGAAATCACAATCATAGTAAAATGACAAGCCAGGGCTAAATAGACGACTGCCCACCAGAAATTAATTCCAAGAAGTCCTTGAGTTACAGCAGGGTATAACAATGCTAAACCCCAAAATCCCATTATAATGGCAAATGTTATTAAACTATATTTAAAATGGGTGAAGTTAATTTTCTTAATTGCATCCATTAGACGATCTAATATCAGCATATTGGTCAAACTATCATAAGATTTACTTGTATTTAACCCTAGCTCTAGTTTATTAATCTCTTTCTCATCAAAAAGAGGTTTGCAACCAGTCCCCAATAGCCTGTCCCATAGGGGAGTAATAAGCCCGTAATTTCTAGTATCTTTATCCATTACATGGTGAAGAAGATGAGTCTTTGTGGTTACTATAAATGCACTTAACCAGCGCTCTATTTTTTCATTGCACTTAAGATTAGAGTGAGACCAAATTAAAATAATAGAGTTAACTATATCGTAAACCAGGACAACTAGAAAATATGGGCCAAATACAACAATCATGCTAATTTTATAAATATTAAACATAAAGTATTCAATGGGGTGAATACGCAGCGCTGTGGTAGCATTTATAGATTTATCAGAGTGATGAATTTTATGAAAATACCATAAAAATGAATAGGCATGACTCAATCTGTGATAAGAATAATATATAAAATCATTAATTAAAAACCATACTAGAAACACTAGCCAGATAGGAGCGTTAAAGAACTGGAAAAGTCCAATATTATAATTGTCGCAAAGCAAAGCAGCATAAAGCGTGCTTAAAGGAAGAATAGTAATTAGGGTTATAAGGCCTAAAGACCAATTCAATAATCGTCGTTTTTTTCTTCCTTCCTTACCCAGGCTGTGAAATGAATAAAAAGCTTCTAATACAATAAATAGCCCAATCATCATGAAAAAAATTAATGCCCTTATTATGCTATAAAAATCAGCATCATAAAAATCCACAGCCTACCTCTTACATGTACAACTAAATAACATTGATTATAGACCATTGCATAATTTTTGCTCCAACAAGTCTATTTTTATACTTTATAGAAGTTAGCAGATAAAAGAGCAAGCTGTTAAGAAGAGAGGGTCAATAATTTTTCTCTCTTTATTTACCGAAGATTAAACCAGGTCTAATTTTTAATTAATTACTAAAAATAATCAGCAAAATCAAAGTATCTTAGTAATTTCACCTATTCACTAATATTGCTGAAAATGAGCGTGTTCCATTAGTTTTGGACTTTTGCTTGGAATGTTGTCCCCATACTGCTAATGTATGTCGAGTATTTCCGTCAAAAAAAAATAATTTTACTTTTATCATTGGCAACAAAGAATCTAAAGAAATTACTAAAAATAGGAGCTAGAGTAAAAAAATACTAGTTTGGCCTAAAAGATATTTGCTAGTCTTAATAGCCTGTGAAGTTTAATTTACTATCTTAACTAAATCTTTTTCAAAGAATATTAAAAGGCAGTTTTTCTAAAATATCCGCTATTAAAATAGAATCGTCAGTACTTGCAATTTCATCATCTGTTAAAAGAGAGCGAAATGATCGATTATACATTTTTGGCAGCATTATTTTATCATCTTGGCTAAAAGCCGAATTAGACCAAGTTTCAGAAGGTTTAATTAATTGGGATGTCCAGCGTAAGGAAACTATAATTACATAGGAATTATCAAATTCTCTTGCAAATGCTATAACATGTTTTGCCAAATTACCCTGCACTTCTAAAGGGATATATTTTCCATGCATAAAAACATTTTTAAAGCGGCTTCTTATTTCCAGAAGCTTACGAGTGGTGTTTAATTTAATCCGGCCATCTTCCCAAGTTTTTAATAAATCAGGTAAGGGCTTATCAGTCAGCAAAGAAGTAAGATAGCTATAATCGACTAAGCTACGATTATCAGGATCAACTAGACTAAAACACCAGCCTTCACAACCTTGGTAAAAGTCAGGTGCACCTGGCGCTGTTGTTTTTAGGACTACTTGTGCTAGGGAATTATACATACCAAAAAAGGCTACCTTCTTTTGCAGTGTCGTAAAGCTCTTTAAAAACCACTGATCATTGAGCAAAGACTCAAAAAAATTAATGATTGCATTTTCATAAGCTTCATTAGGCGCAAACCAAGTTGTATGGCATTTGCGTTCTCTTAGTGCTTTGGTTAAAAAAGTATGTATACGCTCTTTAAACGGTTGATTAATACCATTAAAGGGCCAAATGCCTATTAAAATCTGATAGAGCATTATTTCATCATTATCATCGGGCGCTAATTGCTGATTTATTATAGTTTTTTTAGACTGATTTTGCTCCATCCACATCCTGACCGTTGAAATCCATTCTTCACTGACTTCACTTAAAACATTTAATCTGGCTCGTACATCTTCACTGCGTTTTGTATCATGAGTTGAAGTAGCATTTAGGCTAGCAGGCCATTTTTCTTGTTTAAGCTCATTATAAGCATGAAAATCTTGAAGTTTGCCTGCTCTTGTAAAATATTCCGGTGCGCCGCCTACTTCATTTAATGATAGGAAGGCGTTATACCTATAGCACGTTGTATCTTCAAATCCCTTAGCCATTAAAGGACCCGTTAAAACTTGCCAATTACTTAACCATCTAGCGCATTGTTGCTTTTGCTGCTCATTGAAATCTGCATTAAACTCTAATAACAGCACCTGCTTGATTTTCTCTAGTAAATCACGTCTTTTAGTATTTACCCTTTCAAGAATATTATTAATTAATTCTTTTTCCTGGGGCGAATAAAAATCTTGGTTACCATAAATTCTATAAATTGGCATTAAAGCACAAATTTGCAGCAAGATAATGCCTACTTCAGCCTCGTCTTCACCAATTAATTCTTGTAGCGTGGTAACTAGATTTTGGAATTCAGTATTAAATAATTTTTCAATCACTAAAATAATACTTTCTTGACGAATTTGCTCAACTGTTTTTGTTGAGTGAGTTAATGACTCATAAAAGGTAATAATTCTTTTTAAACCAGCTGGCTCTACATAAACTTGATTTAAACGATTTAAGAAATCGTACCCTGTTGTTCCATTAATTGACCATGTTTCTGGTAGCGTTTCATTAAAACCTAATATTTTTTCTACAATGATATAAAATCCAGGGCCAGTATGGTCTTTTAAACATTTAAGATAAGTTGCTGGACTGCGTAAACCATCAATATGATCTACACGAAGACCTTGAATTAACTTCTCATTAATTAATGAAAAGAGTAGTTGATGAGTTTTATTAAAAACCTCTGGATCTTCAACCCTCATACAAACTAATTCATTAATATCAAAAAAGCGGCGATATACTAATTTATCCTTAGAATGCGCCCAATTGACATCAAATAAAAAAGCAAACTCTGAATCCTCTTGCTTTTTAAGAACATCTTGCCAATAAATATTATGCTCTGTAGATGCCATGTGATTAGGCACAATATCCACACAAAGACTCAAGCCTTCTTCCTGTAACCTTAAACAAAAATGCTTAAATCCTTCGTAACCTCCTAAGTCCCGGCTTACCTCGTCATAGTTAGTTGCGTCATAACCATGCGTACTTCCAGGTTGTGCTTGCAAAATAGGTGAAGTATAGATATCAGAAATACCTAACTTTTTTAAATAATCTAACAGGAGCTCAACTTTCTCAAAGGGAAGATCTTTATTAAGCTGCACTCTATACGTCGCTAGCGGAATATGCATATTCGATCTCCAAATCAAGTTGGTTAGCTAACTCTGTTAAAAGAGGATTTTGCTGATTTTGTTTATTTTCCTTTAATAATTTATACACTTCATTTTGCATATGCCATAAGTTAACGTTGACCGGTATTGTTTTTACAAGAGCCACTAATTTAATTAAGTATTCTAAGAAATCTTTATCATTAATATGATGTTCAATCACCATGGCATTATCATGCACCATATGATTTGCATGAAACTCGATGGTTTCTTGATCTAATCGAACGTGTAACCGCTCTGCTTTATCAAATATCGATTGTAAATCTTCAATATCTGGATTCGGGCCTAGGAAGAGATGTACAATATCAGTGTTAATTAATGAATTAAGAGCGCTTTTAATTGTCCTTGGTAACTCAATACTTAAATCAGAAATAAAATTAATCATCGGCGCATTCTCATCGAAGAAGCGTCGATAATTTAATTCTAAATCGGCTAAAGAAGCAGACAATATTTCTTCGGTAATCCTTAATTTCGTATCGTAAAATAAGTCTCGTAAAGAAATAGTATCTTCACCAAAGTAATTTTCAAATAGTTTTACAACCTGAAAAATATCGCCAGTACTAAACGTCTCGTGTAATGTTTTGCCTATTTGTTCTAAGGACTCATGCGGATGCTTAATTGCACATATTAAATTATGATCGCCTTGATAAAAAAGCCAATACCAAACCCTTAATGACTCTGTTGTTAGCTTAGAAGTAATAAGTAACTCACCGCTAATTAACTGGGTTTTACCTTCAATTGTTTTTTGTGTATTAATCAATTCACATTCGTAGCAATACATGGCCACTTTATCTTCATAAGCCATAAAAGGTAAACTTGCAGCTAAGTGAGCAGATACATTAAATAAGTCAATGCGAAGCGGTTTAACAAACATATTGTATAATTGAGCGCCATTTTTAAAACGGGGGAAATTAGAGGGCGCTAAGGCTAGTTTTTCAATAAACGTTTCTTCAAAGCTTTGGCCAGTTAATTCTGTATGCAACTGAATAACACGGGCAGCGTATTTCATAATTTGCACTGTTTCAATGCCAGACAATTCATCAAAGAACCAACCGCAACTTGTATACATCAACATCACATGGCGTTGTAGCTCCATCCACTTTAAAACAATTTCCTTTTCATGCTGCTTTAATTTCTTTTTTGCATGTTTTGCTAAAAATGAACTTTGTTTACTACGATTGAGAATGACTTCAATATAATCATTTCTAGCTTCCCAAGGATCTTTGACTAAAGCGCTTACTCTCTTTTCAAACACAGGAATCAATTTATCACGTAGCCAATCTAAAGCCTGGCGTAATGGACCTCGCCATTCTTGATGCCAACCTTGGCCATTATTACAACCACAATTACTTTTCCAGCGTTCTACACCATGCGCGCAACTCCAAGAAGAATGCTCCCAAATTTCAACTTCAAACTCAGGTGGTTGAATTTCTAGGAAATAACCATAGTTTACAATTGCAACATCGCTTTGATGTTCAATATAATGAAGTGCGTAGGCAAGACCCATATCACCATGTGGATGATGATGACCATAGGTCTCTCCATCAGTAGCGATATGCATTAAAGTATTTGTTGTCCATTGCGGCGGAAAGGCATCTAATAGACGATGAGCAAAATGTTCTCCGTGCGTTAATAATTTTTCAAAAGCAACTGCTTTAGAAACACCGCCATCATAAAAGAAAAGAGTGATTGTGCGGCCAGAAGGTAAATGCTGTAAATAAGGTGTCCCTATTGTAAAATCACCATGCCAATCTTCATCACTATTAAGACGTCTAACATGCTGTAATTGATTGGGCGCAAGAATGGTGAATTTAATACCAAGCTCACTCATAATATCCAATGTTTCTAAATCAACTGCTGTTTCTGATAACCACATACCTTCAGGACTACGGCCAAAGTAATACTCAAAATCCTTAATTCCCCAATAAATTTGTGTGTATTTATCCTTTGAATTAGCAAGTGGCATAATCATGTGATTATAAGATTGAGCAAGTGCATTTCCGTGGCCATTCAAACGCTCTTGGCTTTTAGTATCTGCCTCACGTAATAACTCAAGTAAGTGTGGATTTTTTTCACTGATCCAAGAAAGTAGCGTAGGTCCAAAATTAAAGCTCATTTTTTCATAATTATTAGAAATAGCAGTAATTTTTCCTTCAGAATTTAAAATTCTAGAGGCTGCGTTAGGCGCATAACATTCCTCTGTAATACGTTCATTCCAGTCATGATAAGGCGCTGCTGACTCCTGATTTTCCACAGCCTCTAACCAAGGATTTTCGCGTGGTGGTTGATAAAAATGGCCGTGTATACAAAGGTATTTATTAGTCAATTTCTGCTATCCTTTCAAAAAGTAAAACGCCAAACGGCTTAAGTTGAGCATTAAACTGTGGGTGTTCTTGCGCTAGCTCTACTGATTCATAATCATAGGAGTCTAACAATAACCTTAACCCCTCTGTATTAATATGTTGCTTATAATCAAAGTTTTCATTAGAAAAATTAGCAATAAGTAAGATTTCATTTTGTCTGTTAGTCCGTTTGATTAACCATAACTTTTCATCTTCGAACAGCTCAAAAGATAAGTTATTTTTGTTTAATTCAAATAAGGCTGGGTGGTTACGGCGAATTTGAATAAGTCGCTGATAATATCGCCACATACATTGATGTTCTTTTTTCTCTTTAAGATCATGATTTAATTTACTTTGATGATAAGTGTTAGGATCATAAGGATCAGGCACCTCAACACTTTCATGAAATGCAAATTCTTGTCTGCGCCCTTGACGCACTGCTTCAATAAGCTGTTCATCTGTGTGGCTAATAAAATATTGAAATGGTGCAATTTCACCATATTCTTCTCCCATAAAAATAAGTGGAATATAAGGAGAGAAAAATAATAAAGCTGCTCCAAAGCGAAGCTGTGCTGGTGAAAGGATACGTGTTAAGCGATCGCCGTTAGGACGATTACCAATATGATCGTGATTTTGCATAAAAACCACAAAGCGGTGGCCTGGAATAGCTTGTGAACTTACACCGTGTGGCTGCTTGCGAAAGGGAGAATATTCACCTGAATAGGCATAACCTTCCTGGTAGGCTTTTAGAAAATGTTTTATATCGCCATAATCTTGATAGTAAGTATTGCGTTCCTTAGTAAGAAGGGTATGTAGAGCATGGTGAAAATCATCATTCCACTGGGCATGCAACCCGAACCCATATTCTTCTTTAGTCCTAATAAGTCTTGGATCGTTGGCGCTGCTTTCTGCAATTAAATAAAAATCCTGTCCTAAAGCTTGAGATAGCGCTCTTGTTCTATCGGCGAGTTCCTCTAAAAAAGGATAAGCAGAAGTATCAACAATTGCGTGTAAAGCATCTAAGCGTAGTGCATCAATCCCATATTCAGAAAACCAATGAAGCGCATTTTCAATAAAATAATTCCGCACACAATGACTGTATTCGCCATCAAAATTTAAGGTTTTACCCCAAGGCGTGCTATATTTGTCTGTTAAGTATGGGCCAAATTCAGTAAAAAAATTTCCTTCTGGGCCTAAATGGTTGTAAACCACGTCTAAAATAACAGCTATCTCTAAGTCATGACACGCATCTACTAATTGCTTTAAACCTTGCGGTCCACCATATGTATTTTGTACAGCAAAAGGAAGCACGCCATCATAACCCCAATTTCTATCGCCTGGAAATTGTGCGACTGGCATAAGTTCAAGGGCGTTAATACCCAGTGCTTTAAGTTCTTTCAAATAGGGAATAATGCCCGTAAATGTACCTTCTTGGGAAAAAGTTCCTACATGTAGTTCATAAATAATATAATCGGCTAACAACGTTGCCTGCCAAGATTTAGGCCTTGTTTTACTAATAATTTCTGATGGCCCAAGAACCCCTTCAGGCTGATAATCAGAAGCTAAATCGGGTAGCGACTTGTTTGCAAAGCAATAGTAATAGCGATCACCTGCTGTGACACTAGACGTGGTGAGTTCAAAATAACCATCCTCGCCTTTATGCATCTCTAAATAATAAATCGTCCCATTTTGAGAAAGGATTTTAATTTGCATATGTTTAGCAAAAGGGGCCCATACGCAAAATGTACAGGAGCCATCTTGAGCCAGGTTAGCACCTAATGTCCTTGTTATTTTTCTATCCATTTATAAAAGCTCACACTTAAGCCTGGTAACGTTAGGCTAATTGAATAATCTCTGTAATGAAATGGGTGTTTTTCCGTATCTAATAGATTGTCTTGATTGCCTGCCCCACCATATTGTGTTGCATCACTTGATGCAATAAGTTTCCATCTACCTTGCTTAGGGACACCAACTCGGTAAAAAAATCGAGTCACAGGCGTACAATTCAGTACTACTAATATTAGCTCACTATTAGCTGATTTGCGTAAAAAGCTATACACACTACTGTGAGCATCCTCACAATCAATCCATTCAAAACCAGCCGCCTCATGATCAAAATCATGCAATGCTCTTTCCTCTTTATAAAGCTTATTTAAATGAGTAACCCATTTCTGTAAACCTTGGTGCAATGGCCAGTCCAAAACATGCCAATCAATACTTACTTCATGATTCCACTCACTCTTTTGACCAAACTCATTACCCATAAAGAGTAATTTTTTACCCGGCAGGCCAAACATGTAGCCAAATAACAAACGTAAATTAGCAAAACGCTGCCATTCATCGCCAGACATTTTAGAATATAAAGAGCCTTTACCATGCACACTTTCATCATGCGATAAAGAAAGGGTAAAGTTTTCATTAAACGCATAAATCATCCGAAAAGATAGTCGATGTTGATGGAAACGACGATGGATAGGATCAAGGTGAAGATAAGACAACGTATCATGCATCCAGCCCATATCCCATTTAAAACCAAACCCAAGACCACCAATATAAGTAGGTTTTGAAACACCAGGCCAAGCAGTTGACTCTTCGGCAAATGTTTGAACATCAGGAAAATAATGATAAACTGTTTTATTTAAGGTCTGTAAAAAATCAATGGCTTCTAAATTTTCGTTACCACCATGAACATTAGGAATCCATTCACCTTCAGAGCGTGAGTAGTTTAAATACAACATAGAAGCAACTGCATCAACACGTAAACCGTCAATATGATATTGCTCTAACCAATATAAAGCGCTACTAATTAAAAATGACTTCACTTCATGGCGGCCATAATTGAAAATGGCACTTTTCCAATCGGGATGAAACCCTTTTCTAGGATCACTATGCTCAAATAAATGGGTACCATCAAAATAAGCTAAACCATGTTCATCATTTGGAAAATGAGAAGGCACCCAATCAAGTATGATACCAATATTATGTTGATGTAGATAATCAACTAAATATTTAAAATCATCTGGATTGCCATAACGGGCCGTTGGGGCAAAATACCCAAGTGTTTGATATCCCCAAGAGCCATAAAAGGGATGCTCCATAATAGGTAGGAATTCAACGTGGGTGAAATTCATTTTTACAACATACTCTGTAAGCAAAGGTGCAAGTTCGCGATAATTTAAAAAACGTCCTCCTTCTTCAGGGACTCGCCGCCAAGAGCCTAAATGGACTTCATAAATAGAAATAGGTGCATTTAAGCGTTGATGCTCCCGCCGTTTATTCATCCATTCTTCATCATGCCATTGATAATTAGAATGCCAAACGATAGAAGCTGTGTTTGGCGGCACTTCTTGCAAAAAGGCGAATGGATCTGCTTTTTCTGTCCTGTAGTGATGATACTTTGATTCAATATAAAATTTATATAAATCACCTGGGTTCGCATTGGGGATAAAAGCTTCCCAAATTCCAGAGTCATCTACTGTGGACATAGGGTTTTCGCCACGATTCCAAAAATTAAAGCTTCCTACAACAGAAACATACTGTGCGTTAGGCGCCCATACTGCAAAATAAACGCCTTTTATCCCTTTTTTAGAAATATAATGAGCGCCTAAATGATCATAGAGCTGGTAGTGTGTTCCTTCATTAAATAAATATAAGTCATCTTTACTTACCAGAGAGAGCTGTTTAGGCTTTTTAGAAATTTTAGCTTTTTCTGGCCTTAATTCTTTTATTATATGCAAGAGATGATTTACAGTTGACATTGTTTTAATCTGCTCAATAGAATAAGCAAATTTCCTGCGCCAATTAGGTTTATCAGGCCCACTAGCAGGTATATTTTGAGGCTCAGTTTCTTGCCATAAATCTTCAATATTTAAAGTTAAAATTTTAGCTTTACTCGCAGCGAGAAATTTAAGACTTGATTCAAGTAAATTATCTTCATCTAATTTGTGCTTAGCTAAAGTCTCCCTTAAGAATAAAATTTGCTTTTTCCGTGTCTGAATAGCGTCATGATATTCTTTTGAAGATAAATTTTTTTCTTGTTTATTTTTTTCAATATCCAAGCCTTGACAAAATGCAAAGAAAGTCGGCATATCATGTGTGTTTAAACTAGTAAGCATCAATTCATGTGTAGGTTCAAGTTGCATTTTTGATTCTAATAAATATTGGGTAATATTCATCTGAATCATGTCATGCTGTTGCATCATTTCATCCGTTATAGGTGGAACAGAACCTAAATTCTCACCAATGATAGCCGCTTTATGACGATTAGATTCAATGGATAAAATGGCATACATTTCCTCTGCTGGGTATTGCACATAAGCGCCTTCAGCAATTGGAAAATTATCAGGAATCCAAAATAAGCGATTGAAACTCATCACATGATCGATGCGTAAAATGTCAACATATTGAAAAATATTGCGCAACATTAAAATAAAGTAGTGGAAGTGCGTATTTTTTAAAGTTGTTGGGCTTAAAGGTGGCGCTCCCCAATTTTGGCCCTGTTTAAAGACAGGATCGGGAGGCGCGCCAATACTAATCCCTTCTAAAAAATTATCCTGAAAATACCAAGTATCAAAGCCATCTTTATGAACGCCCACAGGTAAATCTAAATAAAGAAGCTGCCCACGTTTATTAAGTTCTTCTTTAAATGCCTTTAATTGCTTATCAAACTGCCATTGTGCTAGGAGATGGTAATTATAGTATTTTTCTAGACTGGCATTTAATTTGAGCCTGCCATTCTTTTCTCTAGCAGTCCAAGCATGCCAGGTTTGATTATCTACCTCATTTTTAGCTCTAAAAAGGGAATATTGATCAATTAAAGGGCACTTTTTGCGGTAAGCATTAATTTCCTCTTGCAATTCTGAATCAGCTAAAAAGGAATCAATATATTTTTCAAACTGCTGTCTCTTTAATTTGGCTGCCGCTGGATAATCAACTAAACCGTTGTCTTTTAAATTTTCATTGCTATCTGCATAGCTTTCCTCTTCTGTTTCATCATCCAGATGATGCAAATTAAGATATAAATCATTCCAGAATAAACGGCTAACGGGCGAGTAAGGACTGGGTTCACAATGGCTTTCAGAAAAACTAGCAAAGAAAGGCATGGTTGCAACAACCTTGGCCCCCTGGTCAGCTAACCATTGAGAAAAAAAGGCAAACGTTGATAAGTCACCACAATGCTTTGTGCGTTCATCATGAAGCGCATAAATTGGGGCAAACATGCCATAACACCGCTCTTTATCAATATTTTGTGTATAAAGTTTGGTGGGCGCTGCAATTAACAAGCTTGAGTAATTTTTTGATAAAAAAGTTATTTTTAATTCATGGTAACCCAGTGGTAGTGTAGGCAGAGAAATTAATTTTTCTATGTATTTTACGCCATGTGCTTGTTTGCGCTTTGATTTAATTTTACTAAGCTCAACTGATTCTTCAATCAAAGATCCGTCCTCAAGCTTAATCTTATAATTTAGTTGGCCTTTTATTTCGTTCTCAGCTAAAAGAATAGGTATATCTTTAACTTTACCGTCCCAGATGACAATATTTTTATCAATCTTTTCAGTAATTCTATTTTCAATCGATTTTTTTAAAAACTCAGGCGCTTGTTCAATTCTTTCTATAGGAATTCCTAAGCGTTTTAAAAGGCATAGAATTACATCAGTTGTCGCTATTACCTTTTTTTTCCAGGCATTTTCATAAGAAAGTAGAATGCCTGCATCTTTAGCTAAATCTAAGAGTGCTTTCTTTAAATCATTCTTATCTACTTTATCCTTCAATTTTTCACTCCAGAAGCTGAATTAAGCCTTTACAGGGCACATACAACCAATCAGGTCGGTTATTTATTTCATATTCAATTTCGTGTAATACCTTTTCAAACATAAATGCTTTAAGCAGTAGAGAAAAACAACTCGCTTCCTTAGGCATTAGATTTTTAATACCCGGATACTCTAGATAGGTATTAATAAATAAATGACATACCCAACAATACCATTCTTCCGCATCAAAATGATGAGCGGTAGAAAATACCGTTTTGTTATTTAATACCATATATAATGCATAATGAAATGAACGTAAAATTCCGGCTACATCTCTTAGTGGCGGGCGTTTTATTTTTCTTTCTGATAAAGGCCTACCTGGCTCGCCTTCATAATCAATAATGACGAAATCATTACCTGTATAGAGAATCTGACCTAAATGATAATCACCATGACAACGAATTTTTTTACCACCTATTTTATGACGCAAAATAAATTTTACTTGATCTAACAACAAATCTTTGTTCATTGTAAATTTGTTAATTTTTTCCTGTAATTCATCATCTAGCTTAATCGTAGCTGATTTAAATAAAGCTGATGTTTTAATAAAGGCATTACGTAGCGACTGATATAGACTGCGCTGATCAAATAGAGTGAAATTTTCAGCAGCGAAATGCTTATTATCTGTTTCTGCAGCTAATGCAATATGCATTTGTGCTGTACGTTCTGCCAAGATAATGACAGAGTGAGCATATAAGCCTAATGATTCGACAATATCTTTTGGCAAAGATGGGATGAGCTTTTGCCAAGGATACACACGGGAATTTGTAATCTTCGCTGGTATAGAAAGATCCATTTGCTCAATTAAATTAGCAATGGAATTAACTGTATATTCCCAAGCATTACCAGCATTAGGAATATACTCTTGAATAATACCCACCGTCATGGTTTTATTTTTATGATGATATTTTAAAATACACGCAATTCTTGACGATTTAAAATCTTTTTGCTGGGCTAAAAACTGGCTAATTTCAACCTCTGGGTTCTCTTCAAACTCACAACGACGATAAATTTTTAAAAGAGCCGTTTTACCATATAAAATTGAAGTATTGGACTGCTCGACTGCTAATGCTTTAATTTCAATTGCTTCCTTGTGATTTGTGACAATTTTTTTATAAAGACTATTTACACAAACTTCTAACTTTCCATTAGAACCCGATAACATTTTATTTGTACTAAAAATATGAAAGACATCTTTCCAGGCCTCTGAAGTATACATCGCATCAATTAAGTAAGATGTTTTCTTATTTTTATCTACAAGAGAACAAATGATTTTAGCCGGTTGATCAGCGCCATAGAGGTTTTCCTCATTTGTCTCAGCTGTAATAAACATAAAATATTGTTCGGCTTCCTTATCATTAAATTCCACATTAATTAACAGAAGATTAACCGGCGTCGTAGAGCCTTTAATTAAGATGCAGTCGGCAATAATCACTTTAGAAATAATATTGTTCTTCGATCTAAACCAACGGCAATCAACTAGATAATGCGCAAGTATTTTTTCTAGTTTTTTCCTCTCCGAGGAAGCCAATAATTCATTCCATTTGTCTTTAATTGTTAAAGTCTCAATTTTATGGCTAGCTTTGCCAGGTTGTACATCTGGCTTAACTTCTAACCACAAAAAGCCATACGGGCAAAGCATAAAAGAATAGAGTGCATCGGTAATAGCTGGAAAAGAGGATCTGCCAAACACTTCAATGAGTGAATAATTGATATATTTTGATAGATCCAATTTAAAACTCTGTGTAAACCGAGATAAATTAATAAGAACTAAAATAACTTGCTCTTCATATATTCTGTAAAAAGCAAGAATTTTAGTATTATCAGAATCTAAAAACTCAATAGTGCCACGGCTAAAAGCAGTATATAAACCATGAACCTCAATTAATCTTTTCATCCACCATAATAAAGATTGAGAATTTTGCTGCTGTAGCTTAACGTTAACGGCCTGATAATTGTATTCCGGGTCGATAATAACAGGTAGATATAATTTTTGTGGAGTCGCATTAGAAAAACCAGCATTATTATCATTAGACCACTGCATGGGCGTTCTTACGCCATTGCGATCACCTAAATAGATGTTATCGCCCATACCAATTTCATCACCGTAATACATGACCGGTGTTCCAGGCATGGAAAATAATAACGCATTTAATAGCTCTATTTTTCTTCTATCGCCACTCATTAATGGAGCTAAACGCCGGCGAATACCTAAATTAATACGCATTTGCTGGTCTTGGCCATACATACGATACATATAGTCTCGTTCTTCATCAGTGACCATTTCTAATGTTAATTCATCATGATTGCGTAAAAAAATTGCCCATTGGCAATTTTTAGGTATAGGAGGTGTTTGCTCAATAATATCAGTGATTGGAAACCTATCTTCCATTTGCACAGCCATATACATTCTAGGCATTAAAGGGAAGTGAAAAGCCATTTGACATTCATCGCCATTACCAAAATAATTAACTGCATCTTCTGGCCACTGATTAGCTTCGGCTAATAAAAAACGGTTTTCAAATTTTGATGTAATATGACGATTTAATTTTTTTAAAAATTCATGGGTTTCGGGTAAATTTTCACAATTTGTCCCTTCACGTTGAAATAGATAAGGAATAGCATCCAACCGTAAACCATCAACACCAAGTCCTAACCAAAAATCGACAATCTTAAAAATCTCTTTTTGTACAGCGGGATTATCATAATTTAAATCAGGCTGATGAGAATAAAAGCGGTGCCAATAATAAGCATTTGCAATATGATCCCAAGTCCAGTTAGAAGGCTCAAAATCTCTGAAAATGATACGTGCATCAGAATACTCTTCTGCTGTATCACTCCAAACATAAAAATTACGCCAATAGGATCCCGGTTTAGCTGCCCGTGATTTAATAAACCATTCATGCTGATTTGATGTATGGTTGATGACTAATTCCGTAATAACTCGAATATTTCTTGCATGGGCTTCTTTTAAGAATTTTTTAAAATCTCTAAGTGTGCCATAAATCGGATTGATACTCATATAATCAGCGATATCATAACCTTCATCTTTTAATGGTGAGGGGTAAAAAGGTAATAGCCAGATGGTATTGACCCCTAGAAATTCTATGTAATCTAGTTTCTGGATTAGTCCTTTGAAATCACCAATACCATCATCATTGCTATCATAAAAACTACGCACATGGATTTGATAAATGACGGCATCTTTATACCATTCCACTTGTGTTAAATCTGTCATGTTTTTATTACTTCCTTACCTGGAAAATATGTGCATATTGATCTTTCCCTGGATTTAACTCGACATAACATCGCCCATTATGCCAGGTATATATATCATCTGTTAATAAATCATGAATTTCAAAAGGTCCTTGTTTAATACCAAATTTCTCAAAATTAATATCGATAAATCCTGCTTGCTTATATTGATAATCTAGGTTAATTACAACCAAAATAATATTATTCCCATCAACAGTATGTTTACTGTAACAAATCAGTTGCGGATTATCGGTCCAATAAAATTGCAGTGAAGTTGTGTTTTGTAATGCTTTATGTTGTCTTCTAATTTCGTTAACTTGCGCAATGATATCGCTAATATTATCTTTTGTTTTCTGCCAATGACGAATAGTATATTTTTCTGAGTTTAAATACTCTTCTGAACCTTCATGTAAGGGTTCATTAATGCAATTTTCATAAGCAGGCCCATACATACCATAACTACTACTTAGTGTTGCAGCTAGCATAAATCGGATAATAAAGGCAGGGCGTCCGCCTTTCTGCAAAAATTCAGTCAGAATATCAGGTGTGTTTGTCCAAAAATGTGGCCGAAAAAAATCAACAAGCGGTGGCGAGTTTAATTCATTTAAGTACTGTATTAATTCCTCTTTAGTATTTCGCCAAGCGAAATAAGTATAGGATTGAGAAAAACCACATTTCGCTAGTTGATACATGATTTTGGGACGAGTAAACGCTTCCGATAACATAAGTACATCAGGATGCAAGGCTTTAATCTCTTTAATTAACCATTGCCAGAAAATAAATGGCTTGGTATGCGGATTATCTACACGAAATATTTTAACGCCTTGTTTAATCCAAAATAATACGATTGATTTAAATTCTTCCCACATTGACAGCCATTCAGTTGAGGCAAAATCAAGTGGATAAATATCTTGATACTTTTTAGGAGGATTTTCTGCATATTGTAACGTACCATCTGGACGATGTTTAAACCAATTTTGATGCTTCTTTAAATAAGGATGATCAGGGCTACATTGCAAAGCAAAATCAAGAGCAATTTCAATGTCCAACTCCTTTGCTCGCTTTACCATTTGGCGAAAATCATCAAGTGTACCTAACTCAGGATGAACACTTTTGTGGCCACCAAAAGAAGAACCTATTCCCCAGGGACTACCTGGATCACCTTCGGTTGCCTTTAAACTATTATTTTGGCCCTTTCTATTTGTTGTACCAATAGGATGAATAGGTGGCATATAAACAACATCAAAACCCATTTTTTTAATAGTTGGCAGATAATTTATGACATTTTGGAAGGTACCATGTTTATCTGGACTATCTGTAACCGAGCGTGGAAATAACTCATACCAGGTACTAAAACGTGCTTTTTCACGATCCACCGTAATTGTTAATTCATGCGGATATACGGTAATAAAATTAGGTTTTAACTCTTTTTGCATCCACTGAACTAGTTTTTTATTGTTTAATAACTTTTCCAGTTGGGCGGCCTGCTTTGTTGCCGCAAGCTTTTCTAATGTTGATTTAATAATATCTGGTGCATCATTTCGATAAGTTCGCTTAAATAATTCAGCACCAATTAATTTTTCTACTTCAACATCATCTTTTAAGGGTAATTTCTTAAAAAAGCGTTTCTTCCAAGTAGTGAATTCATCAATCCAAGCCTGAATTGTATAGAAATAATTGCCTAATTTATTAACTATAAAGGAAGCTTTAAAACGATCATTATTTAAGGGAGAAAAATAGGTTTGCTGCCAGACTTTGTCCCCTTCATGTTTATAAAGTAAGACGGCCTGAATATCATCAATACCATCACAAAAAATATCAGCCTCAATAGCGACAATATCATTAATAATCCTTTTGGCCGGAAATTGCCCGCCCTCTATTTCAGGATAAACATTGCTAATCCATACCCTTTTTAACCCACTTACCTCTTGCTTATTTCGATTGATGTCCATTGCCGGATTTTTTTCTATTTTTAACATGGTGTCCATTCCTAAACATAGTGTCAAAGCTGCAGGCATAAAAAATTTTTTTTTAATTTTCTATTTATAAAAAGGCCTAAATAGTTGAATAATTTTATTTATTACCCTATCTTAAAAATTGAAACAGTCAAGGGATTGCTGGATGGAAAAAATTTTTAAGTTGAAATATGTAGGTCTAGCATTACTAGCGTTCGCTATTAATTTCTGCTTTACCTTTCAACTTTCTAATTTAACCGTACTATTGAAATTTGTTGGTGCAAGTGATGCATCTATTCCATTATTATGGTTAATTCCTCCGTTAACCGGGATGCTTGTTCAGCCTATTGTTGGTTATCTAAGCGATAACAGTTCTACTAGTTATGGCAAACGCAAACCCTATATTATAGGCTGGGGAATTTGCGCTGCGTTTTCTTTCTTACTCTTACCTCTTTCAAGCTCTATTATTTATATTGTTTGGTTTACTTTTTTAATTGACTGCAGTATCAATGGTAGCGCTGAAGGCTTACGCGCTTTAACTGCAGATTTTTTTCAGGAGAGTGTTGCACGCACCCGTGCTTTTTCAGTCTTTGCTTTTTTTTCAGGTTTAGGTGGCGTTTGTGGTGCTTATTTACCTAACGCAATTCAAAAAATTTTTATAGGTAACAATAGTGCAAACACTCTAAGTAGTGCCTATGCGATCCCTCCTAATTTAGTAGGTGGGTATATATTTACTGGCATTATGCTATTCAGTACCTTGATTTATTTTTTTAGGAAAACGACAGAAAAACCCACGTGTGATGCGCCTATTACCAAAGGCCTTTTTATCTCTTTAGTTAAGGAGCTATTTTCTAAAGCTAAATCGATTAAAACAGAAATTAAAAATACACATCCAATTTTTTTAAAAGTCTTAACTATCAATTGTATTGCTTGGGTTGGTATATTTACTTTTTGGCTTTACTTTAGTTTATGCATAGCACAGCAAGTTTATCATCTGCCTAGAAATGTCATAGTTAGTGAGTCTGAGCATTATAAAGCGATTATGCATCAAGTCAGCTTAGATGTATCTTATTATTTTTCTTTTTATCAATATATTAGTCTTATTTTCACCTTAATTGTTTATAGTCTATCAAGATACATTAAGAGTGAAAAAATACATGGTACTGCGTTACTATTAGGTGGATTAGGAATCTCTTTAATATGCTTTAAGACTACTTCAGCTAGTATGCTTTTTAGTTGCACATGCATTGGTATTTTCTGGGGAAGTTTGGTTGTTTTACCTTATGTTATTGTTCTTAAATATTTGCCAAATGACAGAACGGGAACATATTTAGGAATTTTTAACATTAGTGTTACTTTGCCACAAATTTTCGGTGGCTTTATTTTACCCCTTGTCTATAACTATATTTTTAAAAATCATGCTAACTATACTTTATTTATGGCGGGATTTTTAATTCTCATTAGTGGTTTTCTATGGCTGCGACTATTCTATTTAATTAATAATAATAGTTACCAAACAAACATGGTAAATACTTAATTATCAATGAAATAAATAGCAAGCTACACAAGTCTAAAATTTAGTATCTTGCTATTAAAAAGTTCTAAGCAAAAATTTCTTGTAAAAAATTAGTCATTGCTTGCAAAGAGCGCTTTTCTGCTACTGGATTATAAATGGTTCCCAGCTTTTCATCATTGGCTTCTGGATTGGAAAAAGAATGTTTTGTATTACTATAAACGTGAACTTGCCAATCCACATTAGCAGCAGTCATTTCGTGACAAAATTGTCTAACTTGATCGGGTTTAACCATAGGGTCTTCAAAACCATGTAAAATTAAAACTTTAGCCTGAATAGTTTGATTTTCTAAATCAGTTGGCTTATTTAGTAAACCATGAAAGCTTACTACACCTTTAAGCTCAGCACCGCTTCGAGCTAGATCAAGTACGCATAAACCGCCAAAACAAAATCCTATTGCTGCAACTTTAGTACTATCAACTTCGGGCATGGCAATGAGTGCATCAAATGCAGCACGAATACGAGCACGTAACATCCCCCTATCTGCTGCTAAAGGCTGCATAAGCCCCATTTTTTCATCCACAGTTTCACCAATTCGAGCATGGCCATACATATCTAATGCAAAACCAACATAACCCATTCTTGCTAACATTTTTGCTTTCTGACAGCTAAAATCATTTCGGCCGCTCCAATCATGAGCGACTAAAACTGCAGGCCTTGGTTGAGAATGACGATCATCATAAGCAAGAAAACCATATAATTCCTGCTCACCATCATGATAAAGATAATTTGATGTGTGCATATTAATCCTTTTAGCTTAATTTAAATCTTAGCTGATCTAATTATATATCTTTTATTAAAAGTTATAGTAATCAATCCCGCCAATATACCTTTGATCAGCTATGCGAACAATAAATCTTTATCATAATTAGACGATTACTTGTAATTCTTAATAATAGGAACTATTTAAATTAGAAATGGTTTCAACGTGGTCATTATTGAATTTATTGACTATTCTTAATAATAAATAAAGTAGTGAGGATAATGCTATGCTAGCTAATGCATTGGCCGAACTAAGAAACTTTTTTCATGTACAACTATGCTATCAGCTGTTTATTACACCTCTGCCGCTTCCAGTAGAAAAGGAATATAGAGAATTTGCTCAAAAGGCTTGTGATTTCTTAGTTAATCATCGAACTAGCTTTTTAGTTGCTAATTCCCCTCGTCATCATGTTATACATCGCTTTGCGCAAGAGAATAATCCAGCATCAAAGAAAGTATTGATTACTCATGGTTGGATGTCACGTGCAGCCTATATGGCACGTTTAATTCATGCACTTCATAAGCAGGGTTATGATGTCTATGCCTTAGATTTTCCAGCTCATGGAGAAGCTAAAGGGTTGCAATTAACATGGATTGATGCCGTAAACACCTTAAAAACGGTAATTAATCATTTAGGACCCTTTTATGGCGTTATCGGTCACTCTTTTGGCGGCTCTATGCTTTTAAATACTTTAAATTTAGCTTGCCAATTACCTGAATGGCAACTTGAATCTTTACCAGAAAGGGCGGTACTTATTGCCTCACCAACTAATATGCGAACGCCTGTAAGCAGACATGCAAGACGATTTAAATTAAATGGTAAAAGTTATTTACGGCTACGAGAAGTTATTCGTCAAAATTCTAAGACAAATATTACTCATCTTAACTTCCGTAATTTTATTAACCGAAGCACAACGCCCATTTTGTGTATCCATGGGACAGAAGATAATTCTATTCCCCCACAGGAATCAATTGAATTTTGTCGTCATTACCCTTATGCTTCCCTTGCTCTACTTGCGAAACTTGATCATATCAATGTATTGATTGATGAACGTGTTGAGCATATGGTTATGAATTTCTTAGTTTAATCTAAGGTTTGTCTAAACCGGTTAAAACCTATTAACATCGCTACAAAAGTAAATGCTAAAATGGGTATTATTTCATACCACACATCAAAAAATGTACTTCCTTTAAGTAATATGCCCCGCACAATAACTAAAAAGTGTGTGAGCGGTAATACACTGCCGATCCATTGGGCCCATTCAGGCATACCCCTAAAAGGAAACATAAAACCAGATAATAAAATAGAAGGTAGAAAGAAGAACATAGCACTTTGTACAGCTTGTAGTTGATTAGAAGCGACTGTTGAGAAAGTTAAACCCATCACTAAATTAGCAGCAATAAATGGCAGACATAGAAATAGCAATAAAAAAATACTCCCCTGCATAGGAACACCAAATAAATACCTTGCAAAAACTAAAATAAGTAATGTCTGAGCATACCCTACAATTATATAAGGGATAATTTTACCAACCATGATCTCAAGTGGCCTTAAAGGCGTAGCTAATAGATTTTCCATAGTCCCGCGCTCATATTCTCGCGTAATAACCAATGCAGTTACAATAACCATAGTCATGGTTAATACGACCCCTAACAGACCAGGAACAATATTGTAAGCCGAAATAGCTAAAGGATTATAAAGAGCATGAACTACCGGCGTATAGGGCAAAGGCTTTGCATTTAATCGTTTAAGTGGCCCTACTAATTCTTCCTTTAAAGTTAGATAAGGAAGCTCATTAAAAACAGCAACGGCGCGACTTGTTGCGGCTGGATCACTAGCATCTGCTTCTAGTAGTAGAGAAGGACTTAAACCCTTTACAAGGTTATCAGTAAAATCTGGCGGAAAATTAACTACAAATTGCACTTGTCCTGTCTTTAATAATTTGTGTGCTTCTTCTTCACTTACAGCAGGATTTATAAATTGAAAATAAGTTGAATTTTCCATACTAATTAAAATGCGACGAGTCAAATTAGTCTTGTCATCATTAACAATAGCAGTTGGTAAGTAACGAGGATTATTGTTAATAGCGTAACCAAATAGAATTAACTGCATTAAAGGAATTGCCAGGATCATACCAAAGGTAGCTTTATCACGACGCATTTCAATGAATTCTTTACTGATTATGGCCATGAGCCGCTGCATCCCTGCAATCACTTTAAATCTCCTTGTGATTTTGTTACCAAGCTAATAAATGCATCTTCCAGCGTTGATGAAATTTGTTGCCATTGTATATTTTGAGTTTGAGCTAATTCTCTTAAACTCTGCTCAAGCAGCTGTTGGTCATAACCGCTAATATGTATTTGATTACCAAATAATGCTGCCTGAACAACGCCTTGTAGCGCTTTGGTCTTTTGTAATAACGTAGTAGTAACTTGACCTGTAATTTCCCAAGTCAATAGCTTAGTAGCAGCAATGACTTCATTAACAGTGCCTGTTATTAATAATTCACCATAGGCTAAATAAGCTAATCGTGTACAACGTTCAGCTTCATCCATATAATGAGTAGAGACTAATGTTGTAATACCCTGCTCACTAAGCATATGAATTTTATCCCAAAACTCTCGTCTTGCGATTGGATCAACCCCTGCTGTTGGCTCATCTAAAAGTAGTAATTCTGGCGTATGCAAAAGGCAGGCGGCAAGGGCTACTCGCTGCTTCCAACCGCCCGACAGCGAACCTGTTAATTGTTGACGTCGGCTACTTAAACCTAATTCTTCTATCGCTTGCTCAACTCGCTTTTTACGATTATTCATACCATAGACACGAGCTACAAAATGAAGATTTTCTTCAATACTTAAATCGGTATATAAGCTAAATTTTTGAGTCATATAGCCAACATGTTGCTTAATCTCTTTAGATTCTTTAATAATATCGTAACCTAGACAGGACCCTCTTCCTGCATCAGGCGTTAACAGGCCACAAAGCATTCGGATGGTTGTTGTTTTCCCACTACCATTTGGACCAAGAAAACCGAAAACTTCACCTTTTTTTACATGCAAATCAACACCGTTAACAACAACCCGATTGTCAAAACTTTTGCGTAAATCATGAACGTCAATAACTATGTCTTTAGTCATGGTAGGTAAACAGTCACAGGCTGGCCAGGTTTATATTGATTAAACGTTATCATATTAGCCTTAATTCGGAATACCAGTTTAGCAGCATTTTCACGGCTATAAACTAAAGGTGGTAAATATTCGGCTTCAGGAGAAATGTAATTAACTACTGCTTGACTAGGCTGACAACCAGCGCAAGTAAAATTTATGCTTTGCCCTACCTTAAGATTACCTAACTGCTCTATTGGTATAAAAAACTCAATATGGACATTTTCTGGCGTTAGCAAAGAGAGTACAGGCTGCTGATTACCTACAAATTCACCTTCTCTATAATAAGTGTCAAATATGATTCCGGCCGCTGGCGCAAATAACTTTTTCTGCCTAAGTTGCCACGTTGCCTCCTTAAGTCTTGCTTGTAGCGCTTGTATCTGTGCTTGCTGAGCACGAATTTGTTCAATACGGCTGCCTTGTTTCGCTAAATCTAGATTTGCTTGATATTGTGCTTTACTTTTGACTAGTTCTTGATACCGAGCAACAACTTCATCATAAACATCTTTCGCCACAACACGACGTTCATAAAGTTGTTGATAGCGCTTCAGACGAGCCTGAGCTAATATTAATTGGGCATTAACTTGCTCTATTTGTGCCTCAATCGCTGTAATTTCTTCCGTTCGTCTGGGATTTTGCAAGTCTTTAAGAACATGTTCGGCCTGAGTGATTTCTGCTTGATATTGCTTAATAGCTAACGCTTGCGGATTAGGATCTAGCTCAAATAAAAATTGACCTTTTTTAACTAATTGACCTCGTTGTACAGCTAATTTTATAAGGATGCCGGAATTAGGTGAAGCTAAATAAATATTCTCACCTTCAACATAACCTTGATAAGCTGCCTGCTCATGTCGGCTGCAGCTTAGCAAAATTAAAGTAAATAAAATCACCAAAGGAAATTTTAAGGTCATGAGCAAATAAAAATTTATCCTGTTAGTAATTATAGTGACGCTAATTTATATTTTCAGCAAATTTAATAGCTTAATAAATCCTTGAAGAAATAAAGTATGCTGGCTAAAGTAACGTGAGTTCGACATAAAAGGTATCCGATATCTTTTATGTCGAATTCACGTTAAAGTAATTATTAACTAGTTTTATCCTAAGGTAAGTAATGGATTTTGATTTAATCGTGTTAGGGGGTGGTAGTGGTGGCATTGCAAGTGCTGTTCGAGCAGCGAAATATGGTGCTAAAGTTGCAGTTGTTGAAAAATCCCATCTGGGCGGCACCTGCGTTAATTTAGGCTGTGTACCTAAAAAAGTCATGTTTAATGCTTCTTTAATAGCAGAACATTTGCATAAAGCCAGAGATTATGGCTTTACACCTGTTGATGTTGACCTTGACTGGTCTATGTTAGTTACCAAACGTGAAGCTTATATTGCAAGATTGAGAGACATTTATGCTAGTCGTTTTAGCCAATATCATATAACTCACATACAAGGAGAGGGCTTCTTTGTTGATAAGCAAACTATTTCTGTAGCTGATAAACAATACAAAGCGCCTCATATTATTGTTGCTACAGGAGGTGAACCAACTATTCCTAATGATTTAGAAGGCAGTGAACACCTTATTACCTCAGATGGCTTTTTTCATTTAACAAAAAAACCAAATAGCGTTGCTATTGTTGGTAGTGGTTATATCGGTGTAGAACTTGCAGGCGTGTTGCATGGATTAGGCATCAAAACCCATTTATTAATTCGTGGTAATCGGCCACTTAGCCGTTTTGATAGTATGTTAGGTAATACCTTACTGGAAATCATGAAACTACAGGGCCTGAATGTACATTTAAATCATTGTGCAAAAGCCATTACTCTACAACCTGACGGTAAAAAAAATATTCTTTGTACAAAAGGCTCAATCATTTCTAATATTGATGTTGTTATTGCAGCAGTTGGCCGTACTCCGAGAACTTTTAATTTAAATTTAGATAAGATAGGTGTTTGCCAAGATAATCAGGGTTTAATTAGGGTTGATAAGTATCAGAATACAAATATCTCTGGAATTTATGCCCTTGGTGATGTTATCAATGCACCTGCGTTAACGCCTGTGGCTATTGCTGCTGGCCGCAGACTCTGTGATCGTTTATTTGGCGGGCAAAAAGAAGCTCACTTAGACTATGAAAATATTTGTTCTGTTGTTTTTACGCACCCACCTATTGGCAGTGTCGGATATAGTGAAGAAGAGGCGCTCACTAAATATGGAGCCGAAGCGCTTAAAATTTATAATACTCGTTTTACACCCATGTTTGATGCTTTAAGCGAGCAAAAATTACCTACGGCGATGAAGCTTATTACGTTAGGCCATGAGGAAAAAATTATTGGTTTGCATGTGATTGGTTATGGCGCTGATGAAATGTTGCAGGGTTTTGGTGTAGCTGTCAAAATGGGCGCTTGTAAACGTGATTTTGACAACACGGTTGCTATACATCCTACTAGCGCAGAAGAATTTGTCACCTTAATTTGAGTTTAGAATGATACGTCCTTTTGAAAATAAAGTTCCTTCTCTTGGCCAGGGTGTTTATATCGATCCCGCTGCAATAGTCATTGGTGACGTACGGCTTGCTAATGATGTTTCAGTATGGCCCATGGCGGTTATTCGTGGTGATGTTAATAGCATCTATGTCGATGAAGGTACTAATATTCAAGATGCTGCAATTTTACATGTGACCCATGATGGGCCCTTTACACCAGGTGGCCGCCCTCTGATCCTTGGGAAAGGAATCACAGTAGGCCATCGAGCCGTCCTGCATGCCTGTACTATTGAGAATTATTGCCTTATAGGTATGGGAGCTTTACTACTTGATGATGTTCATGTGGAAGAAAAAGTGATCATTGGGGCAGGTTCCCTTGTTCCACCAGGTAAACGCTTAGACAGTGGCTATTTATATCTAGGCAGTCCTGTAAAACCTATTAGAGAATTAAATAAAGCAGAATTAGAGCAACTGGAATATTCAGCAGCGCATTATATACGCTTGAAAAATAAATACTTATCACAAAATAAACCACTTAGCTCGTCTGCAGCGCTTCATCAATATAAGGGTGATTAAATTTAAAACCAGCTTCTAATAAGCGTTTAGGTAAAACGCGCTGACCACGTAGAAGCAAATAATCACCCATTTCACCAAACAACAATTTAACTAAAGGCGCGGGCATTTTAAGAATTAAAGGTCGGTGCATTGCTTTAGCTAACGCTTGGGCAAACTCTCTTTGTGTAACAGGATTTGGTGAAGTAACGTTAAAAGCGCCATATAAATCAGAATGATCAAGAAGAAATAAAAAAGCTGCAATAACATCATTAACATGTACCCAGGAAATGACTTGCTGCCCATCACCGATTATACTACCCAAGCCCAGTTTAAAACTTAGTTCTAGTTTTTTTAATATTCCCTCGCCTTTCTTTAAAACAACGCCAAATCGAGTAATGACGGGCTCTAATCCATAATCAAGAGCAGGCTGTAGTGATTGTTCCCACTTTATACCTATTTCACTTAGAAAATCTTTGGGATGTTGAGTGTCAATAATCGTATCTTCATCAAACGCTGTTGGATCAGTATTAGCCTGTGTACCATAAATACCAATCGCATTGGCAACAAAAAGGCGGGGCTTAGCTTGAGCTTTAATGACCCAGTCTATTAAGTCAGTTGTTGTATCGACTCGTGAGCTGATAATTTCTTGCTTAACCTGAGAACTCCATCTTGAAGCAGCAATATTATGGCCACATAAATTAACAATACACTGATACTGCTGTGCCGGCTGCTGCGGTAAATCAGCCCACGTTAAATGTGATACGGTAGGAAAAGTCGCTTTCAGTTTAGCTTTATTACGACCTAAAACAGTAATATTATGGGTGCTTTTTAGAGCTGTAACTAGCTCGCGACCTATAAACCCAGTTCCGCCTGCAATTAAAATATTCATTAGAATCCCTAGCAATTCATATCCTATCTTAAAGCACGATAGAATATTTAACTCGCTTTTGAAAGAAAAATTAAATCAACTTTGTATTGAGTAAGTTTTTATAATGAGGCCAATCAGGCATAAACTTTGTCATTAAAGCATGAAAACGCTTATTATGGCTTGGCTCAAGTAAATGCACCATTTCATGGACTAAAACATATTCCAGGCAAATAAGTGGCTTTTGTATTAAGTGTAAATTAATCCAGACTCGTTTAGCCAAAGTATTACAAGAGCCCCAGCGGGTCTTCATCATTTTTACACCATATTCTAATACTTTAACCCCAATGATAGGTTCCCATTTCTTAATCAATTTAGGTAAAAGGATTAGCATTTGCTCTCGATACCAAGCATGTAAAATTGTTCGCTTAAAAGTCGTATTATCAGCATTTGCACTAAAGCAATACATACACTGATCATCCAAAATAATACCTTTTTGTACATCACTTTTCATAAGATGTAACTGGTAACGCTTACCAAGGTAAAAATGCTCCTCACCTTCTCGCAAATGCATATTAATAATTGTTTCTTGATTCTTTAACCGCTCTTGATTCGAAGTAATCCAAGCAGATTTATCTTTAACAAAACGTGAAATACTTACAAGGGATGAGCGCTTAGGCGCACTAACTTTAATATTACCTTGTGAGGTAATACGAAGATTAATGTATTTAACTGGTTTTCTGGTAAGCTCAACTTTGAAACCTTCTATTTCTACAATCATAAACTAACAATCACACAGTATTAATAGTAAGGGCTAATATATACTTGATTCAGACGTAGGCGTCAAATGAGCTATCAGGTAAAAATTTAATTTAAATTCCACCTTTAGTAGCTTCTTACAATAAGCAGCTGATAATGAAAATAAAATGATTAGGACGAATAACTAAATATCAAAAAGCTAAAGACATAAAAAAAGCAACAATAAGCCGCTTTTAAAAACAAAACCCTAACGATGACCTAATTTTTTTAACTACTTTGGCCTTCCATAACAGCTAGTCACACTGTTGCCAATCTATAGCGCCACATTTATATCAACAGCTGTCAGCGCTATAATGTGCTTTGGCAGTACACTTATCACCAATTCTCATTCATAATTGGCCTTGAAAGCATCAATTCTTTTATTTTTTGCTGGCCAATAACTAACATTTAAATAGTCTATGGTTCTGAACATGCTGATAATTTTGATGCTATGTTACAGTTTGTTGTCATCTCAAATAATTACATGGAAACTTATAAACTATTGCCACAAGCTTTTACTTTATCAATTGTATCTCCAGCCTTTAAACATTTTATAAAGTCTTGAGGTCCTTTTATATCTACTCTGTAAGAAGCACTAAAGCCATTACACCTAAGATTTGGCGGAAACGCAAGTGAGTGAATAGCAACTTGTATTTCTTGCCCTGTATTTTTATCTTTTTGGAAAGTAGGACCGCCCGAATCACCAAAACAAACACCAGATTGATCTTTAGCTAAATTATTTTGTACTTGTAAATAACTTTCTCCAAAAACACTATTATTTAAATAAAGGCCATTCTCAGAGATATATCTAGTAGCAAATGGCTCTAATGAAGGAGCTGCGTTGTTCCCTTGGTCATTAGGATTTAAGCTTACCGCGCCCATACCATAGCCCACATCAACTATCTTAACATCTTTTTTATTTAGATTATCCACATAGCCTTCATCTGCTATGCTTACTGGCATAATAGCCTTAACATTAATTTGCTGACCACCATGGGTCGTCGCGTAACCATTCACTAATGGTATAACAATTGCACCATAATCATAGGAGTCAGTACCATTAAGCTCAGGAAGATCAATATATTGAGTATTCACTATTGGAGTAGCGCCCATAATAAATTGATCAGGATAGATAGCAGTTGTATGATCATTGACCCTATTTATCTTGGCATCAAAAGCTACACCAAGAACACCACCAGCCAGTTGACCGCTTACTAGAGGATATACACAATGGCCAGCAGTCAAAATAATTGCTTTATCATTATCTGCTTTTAAGAGACTACCCGAACACCTGACAGCAGATGCGCCATTCCTTGGATCAAAGATACCTGACATAACTACATTGGGGTGTTTACAATTAAGATTAGTCGCATTATCTTCACAGTCTAACTGGCCATTAGTTACTGCAAGTGCCGATAGGCTACAACTAGAGACTACACCGGTTAACAACAATTTAATACATTTATACACAGCTACCTCCAACAACTAACCAAAAACACTATAGTAAATATCGATACTGCTTTAAGTATAAGAGTGGAAAATAAGCGACAGTAATAAAAAAAAACTTGAGGAATGTAAGTTAATTGTAAGAAATTTTAAAAGCTAAAAAGATGTCTATTTAAGACAAGCCTAATGCAGAGAAGAGTTGAATTTATTTTATGTGCCTATTTTTTTATTAATAGTGAAGGGTTAGAAGCAGGAATCCTAGAAGGAATAAAAAAGCGGCAAGGAGCCGCTTTTAAG